>JAHHSM010000007.1 GCA_020025175.1 Oscillospiraceae bacterium
AAGGAGCATCGGTTATCGCTGAACCCTATTCGTCATATTGACCCATTGGGACTGCTGCTGATGTTCTTTGTAGGATTTGGCTGGGCAAAACCTGTTCCGGTGGATATGCGGTATTTTAAAAAGCCGAAATCGGGCATGGCGATTACAGCACTTGCAGGACCAATGTCAAATTTTATTTTGGCAATTCTATTACTCTTTATTTGCAAGATAATGGCGTTTCATGTAACTGCGACCGGTTTTACAGTGATGCTTTATAACTTCTTGCTTACAACGGCAATTTTAAGCGTCGGTCTTGGTACGTTTAATTTGATTCCGATTCCGCCGCTGGATGGCTCAAAGGTACTGTTTTCCGTTTTGCCGGATGGAATGTATTTGAAACTGATGCGCTATGAGCAGTACGGTATCCTGGTGCTCCTGGCACTTTCGTTTACGGGATTTGGAAATGGTTTCCTGTCCGTGCTGATGAGTTCGGTATTCCGTATCTTGGCAAACTTTGTGGGACTGCCGTATTGATAGTGGGTGAAATGATTGGATACTCCGATTTTTAAATTGGATCATGTGGTTAAAATCAAAGAAGAGGAAGCCCTCGAAAATTTTGTCGGTCCCTTGGATTTAATTTTATATCTTTTAAGCAAGAATAAAATAGAGATTCAGGATATCAGGAGTTCCGATATTATGGAGCAGTGTTCGGACTATAACGAGCAGCGGCAGAGGATGGATCTTGAGGTTGCAAGTGAATTTGTTACCATGGCGGCACATTTGGTGTATATTAAAACGCGTATGCTGCTTTCAATCGAGGATGAGGAAGCAAAATCCGAGATGGATGCATTGATTAAATCTTTGGAAGAGCGGAAGCATAATGAGGAATATACACGCATCAAAACCATGGCAGAAACGCTGTCTGTATGCGGTGAATTCGGGCGAGATATTTTAACAAAACCACCTGAGCAGATCAAGCGTGGCAAAATTTATGACTATCGGCAGAACAAATCGGATTTGGTGATTTGCATGCAGAACTTAATGAAACGTGTTGGTCAGCAAACAGAGCCTTTGTACGAGGCGTTTGACGGCATTGTTATGCGTGAACCATATCCGGTGCAGGATAAAGCAAAAGATATTATTCGCCGCTTGATTCATAATGGGATTACCAGATTTCGTATGTTGTTTTCCGGAGCACGCAGCCGCAGCGAGATTGTAGCAACATTTTTGGCAATTTTGGAGCTTTGCAAAGCGAATGCAGTGCGGATTGCGGGAAGTGAGACGGAATGTATGGTAGATTGTATCAATCAGGATATTGATACATCTAAATTGTCTTGATATTCTGAAAAGCGCAAGGGCGGTATAAAAATGGAAAACATGGAAACAAAAGAATTGATATCCGCCATTGAAGGGATTTTGTTCTCTTCCGGGGAGCCTGTGGGGATAGAACGAATTTGCATGGCGCTGCAAGCGGATAAAATGACAATAGAGAAGGCTCTTCGGCAGTTGGCGGATTATTATGCATATGAGCGGCGCGGTGTGCGACTGATTCAAATGGAGAATGAGTATCAGATGGTATCTGCGCCGGAGTATGGTGAAATTATTCGAAAAGTGTTTGAAATTCGAAAACCTGCAAAGCTGTCTCAGCCTGCGATGGAGGTGCTGACTATTATAGCGTATTACCAGCCTACAACAAGGGTGTATATTGATCAGATCCGCGGCATGGATAGTTCTTATACTGTGGGATTGCTGCTGGACCGTCACTTGATCGAAGAGTGTGGGCGGCTGCAAGTTCCGGGGCGTCCGCACTTATATAGAACAACAAAGGAATTTCTCCGTGTATTTCACCTGTGCTCGTTGGACGACTTGCCGGATCTGCCGGGAACGGGAGAAGATGAGCAGCTTCGATTAGATAGTGACACGATGCTGCATGACAAACTGCCTGCATCTATTGAGGAATGCTGCAATTTATCGGAGCATATAAAGTCACATATACAGAATGAGCTTGAAAACAGAAAAGGAAATGGTATAGAGAATGATGGTGGTTGACCTGTAAATGATGATTTGTGGAAGGAGGAGTGATAGTGCTGATTTACATTATTTTGGTAATTATTTTAGTGCTGAGTTTACTCCTTTTATTTTCTAACGTAGGTGTCCGGCTTGTTTTTGAATCGGAATTGAGAATGTGGGTTAAAGTTGGTTTTCTCAGGGTCCAACTTTACCCGATTCCAGAAAGGAAGAAAAAAACAGCAAAGCGTAAAAAGAAAGTAAAAGAAGCGAAAAGAGATTCGCGTTCTGAAGGAAAAAGGACAGAGCGAAAGATTACCTTTGAAGCAGTATGGCAGCTGATTATAGAGTTAACGCCTGTGTTGCTTGCTGCGATGGAGCATACACGAAAGGGTATGCGTATTCGCTGCTTGAAGCTGCATTTGACGATTTCGGATCGGAATCCGGCGATTGCTGCCCAAAGATACGGAAAAATGAATGCTGTGATTTGGCCACTGATTGCTGCCATTGAAAATGCAGTAACAGTCGAACAGAGAAATGTGCGTTTAGATTTAGATTTTTCGCTTCACAAGACAAGGGCAAACGGTGAGATTTTCATTACGATGCGCATGTACCGCGGAATCCACATTTTCCTGGCAGATGGCCGGAGAATGCTCAAGTTGGTTTTGGATTTTATGAAAGCTGCAAAAGTTGACCAAGATCATAGATCGATGACAATAAAAAAACCTACAGATGATACTGCGGCATAAATGCAGAGTGAAGGGACGGTATGAAAAATGGAAAAACATCCAATCAATGATTTAATGGCAGTAACCATGGAAAAAATGCATGAAATGGTGGATTCTAATACGATTGTTGGGCAGCCTATTACAACACCTGACGGTGTAACATTGATTCCTGTATCGCGTATGAGTTTCGGCTTTGGCAGCGGTGGCGGGGATTACAATACAAAGCACACCGCAGGAAAAGATGCAAATTTTGCAGGTGGCAGTGGTGCCGGTGTTGAAATTGCTCCGGTTGCGTTTCTTGTGGTAAAAGATGGGTTTGTGCGTGTTTTACCTGTGTCTGCTCCGCCTGCATCTACATTGGACCGCGTGATTGATATGGCACCTGATATTATGGATAAAGTGGATAAATTTATCACTAAAAATAAGGAAAAGAAAGCTGAGTAATGGGGGATACTACGTTCACCGTGAGGTGATCGTATGTTCAAAATAAAGGGAAGACAAATTTATAGTGTCCTCTGTTGTATCGCTGCGCTGTGCTGTGTGACGGTACAGCCACAGGCTGTTCAGATATCAGCAGCTTCTGCCGTTTTGATAGAAGCAGAAAGCGGAAGGGTGCTGTATGAGCAGAATGCGGATCAGAAAATGCTGATTGCCAGCACTACAAAAATCATGACGGCATTGGTGGCAATAGAATCTTGCGATTTAAATGAAGTTATAGAAGTAAAGCAAAGCCACATGGTGGAAGGTTCCTCTATGTATCTCAAACCGGGAGAAGCATTAACCTTAGAAACGTTACTTTACGGCTTGATGCTTTGCTCCGGTAATGATGCCGCATTGGCGATTGCGGATCATTGCGGCCCTGGTATTGATGCCTTCGTTCAGAAAATGAATCATACAGCAAAAGAACTGGGCATGATGCACACGTCTTTTGCAAACCCAAATGGATTAGATGATGCGGCGCATTATTCGACCGCTAGAGATATGGCGATTCTGGCTTCATACGCGATGGAGAATGAAACATTTGCAAGAATTGCTTCAACACGTACGATTACGATAGGGAATCGTACCATGGTAAATCATAATAAGCTTTTATCGCGTTACGAGGGCTGTATTGGGTTAAAAACGGGATACACCAAGGCGGCTGGCCGTACCTTAGTGTCCTGTGCTGTGCGAGATGATATGAAATTGATTGCGGTGACACTGAAAGACGGAAACGATTGGGCGGATCATGCTGCACTTTATGACTACGGGTTTAAAACGTATCATATGCAGCAGCTTTCCATACCAGATCAGGTCGCAATGCAGATTCCTGTATTAAACGGCTGTCAAAAGTCGGTGCCGATTTTATATGAAACGGCATTATCCTACCCTGTGAAAGACGGGGAAAAAATTGAAGCGCAATGTGTGGCAGAATCCAGTGCATTTGCACCCGTTGAGGCAGGGAAAAAGGCTGGGGAGGTCCGATATACATTAAATGATATGGATATCGGATGTGCGGATCTATATTACGGCACGAGTGTTGAACCGTTACCGATACAGGGGCGCGGTGTATTTTGGAAAATGGCAGGAGCTTTTTTCAAATAATTTGATGATAGAGAGGACGGGGGTATATGGAAGAGCGGATCAGTAAAATTTTATCTGCACATGGCGTATGCTCCCGAAGAGCAGCGGAAGAGCTCATTCGTAATGGGCGTATTCAGGTCAATGGCACTGTGGCAAATTTAGGTCAAAGGGCGGATGCACAGACTGATTTGATTTGCGTAGACGGGGAACCGCTAAAAGAGAAATGTGAATTTCTTTATATCATGTTGCATAAGCCGAGAGGATATGTGACGACGGTTTCTGATGAAAAAGGGCGCCGCACAGTTATGGGATTGATTCGAGACATTCCGGAAAGGGTATGGCCCGTAGGAAGGTTGGACATGGATTCCGAGGGGCTGCTGTTGTTAACTAATGACGGAGATTTGACAAATCATTTGCTTCATCCCAGCCATCAAATTGATAAATTATATCAGGTTTGGGTGAATGGAGATACTACGGCAGCAATTCCCGCTTTGCGCAATATGACAAACCTAGATGGTGAGGCAATTCGAAAACCCTATGTAAAACTTCTGCGGAAAAACGACAATGGCGGGGTGCTGTCGATCATCATTCATGAGGGAAAGAATCGACAGATACGAAGAATGTGTGCTGCGGTGGGATTGCGTGTTTCCCGGCTGAAACGTGTACGCGAAAGTGCGCTTTCTTTAGGTGATTTACCCATAGGGAAATGGAGATACTTGACAGAGGAAGAAGTTGCACTGTTAAAAAAGGTCTGAAATAATAGATCCGCAAGTTTGCTTTTGCAATTTTGCGGATTTATTCTTGCAATTTTGCAGGATTTCAGTTAAAATAAAAGCAATTTTATGTCTCTTTAGCAGACAACTTTAAAAAAGAAAAATGCTTACTTTATTTAAATTTTATAGAGCCCAATAGGGCGAGGTGATTCTACATGACTAGCGATGTCCTTTCGCTAATTCAAAAAAATATGGACGGATTTTCAAAGCGGCAGCGTGCCATTGCGAATTTTATTTTAGAAAATTATGATAAGGCTGCTTTTATGACAGCCAGCCGTTTGGGAAAGGCAATCAATGTCAGTGAATCCACGGTCGTGCGGTTTGCTGCGGAACTGGGGTATGAAGGATATCCTGAAATGCAGCGCGCATTACAGGAATTGATTCGTAATAAATTGACCTCGATTCAGCGTATTGAGGTTTCTAATGATCGTTTGGGATCAAATGATATATTATCAACTGTCATGCAGAGTGATATTGAAAAAATCAGAATGTCTTTAGATACAGTGGATCGTGAGAGCTTTCGCCAAGCGGTTGATAAGATCGTGAAAGCAAAACACATTTATGTTTTGGGCTTGCGGTCATCTACAGCACTTGCGAATTTTTTAGGCTTCTATTTGAATCTGCTTTTTGAAAATGTTATTTTGGTACATACAACTGCTGTGAGTGAGATGTTTGAGCAGGCGTTGCGGATTGGGCAGGGCGACTTGATGATTGGCATCAGTTTCCCACGCTATTCCAGCCGCACAGTAAAAGCCATGCAATTTGCGTCTGATCGTGGTGCAGATGTACTGGCGATTACGGATAGTGAGGCATCGCCATTGTATGAAATTGCGCACACGTCACTCCTTGCCAAGAGCGACATGATGTCCTTTATTGATTCTCTGGTAGCCCCATTAAGCCTGATCAATGCGCTGATCGTAGCGATAGGGCGCGAAATGAATGCGGATCTATCGAAAACCTTTACGGAATTGGAAAAAATATGGACAGAGTATGGAGTTTATGAAAATGCCAGCCACAAAGAATGATATTATTGTGATCGGCGGTGGTCCTGCGGGTATGATGTCCGCAATTATCGCCGCGGAAGAAGGGGCACACGTTACTTTGCTCGAGCGCAATGATAAGGTGGGCCGAAAACTGAATATTACAGGCAAAGGGCGCTGTAATGTGACGAATAATTGTTCTGCGGAAGAGGCTTTGGCACAGATTCCGAGAAACAGCAGATTTCTATTCAGTTCTTTTTCAAAGTTTGACAGCCGTGCTGTGATGGAGTTTTTTGAAAAACGTGGGCTTCATTTGAAAACGGAACGTGGAAACCGTGTTTTTCCGGTTTCAGACAGCGCCTACGATGTAACGGATACACTCCGTGATGCACTGCGTCATGCGGGAGTGAAGATAATAAAGGAACGGGCGCAGGAGGTTCTTTTAAAAGAAGACGGTGCTGTTTGTGGTGTGCGGGGAGAAAAAGGGGAATACACCTGCGCTCAGGCTATTCTTGCAACCGGCGGCGTTTCTTATCCTGCGACGGGTTCGACCGGTGATGGATACGCTATGGCGCGCTTGGTTGGACATACTATCATTGAACCGAAGGCATCGCTAATTTCTCTTGTTTGCAGCGATCGCTGCTGTGCGCAAATGCAGGGGCTTTCGTTGAAAAATGTCAGCATTACTATTAAAAATAGCAAAAAAAAGACAGTTTATCAGGATTTTGGTGAAATGTTGTTTACTGATAAAGGTGTTTCCGGACCCATGATTTTGTCTGCAAGTGCACATTTGCGTGATTATGAGAAAGATCAATATCGTTTATTGATCGATTTGAAGCCTGCATTGGACGAAGAGAAGCTGGATGCACGTATACTGAGAGACTTGGAAGAACAGCACAATAAGGATTTTGGAAATGTGCTTGGAGGTTTGATTCCGCGCAGCATGATTCCTGTAATGATTGAGCGTACGGGGATTCCTTCTAATACAAAAGCCAATTCTATTACGCGTCAGCAAAGACGCAGATTAATTGAGACAATTAAGCAATTTGACCTGACAGTCATTTCTCCTGGACCTTTGCAGCAGGCGATTATTACATCCGGCGGGATCAAAACAGGGGAAATCAATCCATCTACAATGGAGTCGAAAAAAGTGCCGGGATTGTATTTTGCCGGAGAGATCATTGATGTAGATGCTTACACCGGTGGATTTAATTTGCAGATTGCCTGGGCAACCGGCTATGTGGCGGGTATGGCTGCGGCTCATGCCGAAAATGAGATTTGAAAGAAGAGAAGAAAATGAAAAATCTGACCCATGCTGTAGCAATCGACGGGCCGTCTGGCGCAGGAAAGAGTACACTGGCACGTAAGGTTGCGGCTGATTTGAAATTTGTATATGTAGATACAGGTGCGATCTATCGTTCAATCGGTTGGTATGCATTGCAAAATGGTGTTTCTTTGGAGTGCGCAGAAGATATTGCGCAGTTGCTGCCATCTTTAAAAGTAGAAATCCAGTATGGGGAAGATGGTTTGCAGCATATGTTGGTAAACAAACGGGATGTGACAAAAGAGATCCGCTTGCCTGAAATTTCGGTAGCGGCATCGAAAGTGGCAGCTGTTCCGGCAGTACGTGAATTTTTGCTGGAAATGCAGAGAAATTTGGCGCGCGAGCATAATGTTGTTATGGATGGACGGGATATTGGTACAGTAGTTCTCCCTGATGCAAGCTGCAAAATTTTTCTGACGGCATCTGCTGAAGTGCGCGCAGAGCGCAGATGTAAAGAATTGGAGGAACGTGGAACGCCGCAGGAATATGGTGTCGTGCTAGAAGATATGAAACGGCGTGATGAACAGGACCGTACCCGTAAAATAGCACCTCTGAAACAAGCGGAAGATGCGATCCTTTTAGACACATCAGCGCTTAATTTTGAGAGCAGCTTTGAAGCCTTGCTGCAAATTATTAAGGAGCGAATCGGAGATGAAACGTAATCATTTTTATTCAGTTGCGTATGTCGTATTGTATCCCATTATCCATATCATTTTTTTGCTGTCCGTAAAAGGCCGTGAGCGGATTCCAGAGGGGAATGTTGTTTTTTGCTGCAATCATTCCAGTAATTGGGATCCACTGCTTATTATGATTGCGGCAGGATATCATCATCAAATGCATGCAATGGCGAAAATTGAAATTTTGCATTGGCCAGTGGTTGGACACATTGTAAAGTGGGCCGGCACAATCTTTGTAGATCGAGGCAAAGCAGATATTGGTGCCATTAAGACAGCTATGAAATACTTAAAAAATAGGCAGAAAATTTTGATTTTCCCTGAAGGAACGCGTGTTTCAGAAGAAGAATCTGCTGCGGCCAAGGGGGGAGTTTCTATGCTGGCGGTGCGCACAGAATCGCCTATTATTCCGATTTATCTGGACAGCAATAAAAAGCTGTTCCATCGGACGCATGTTGTGTTTGGAGAACCATATGTGCCTAAGGTTGCAGGACGAAAGGGAACAGCAGAGGAATATCAGAATATTGCGGATGATGCACTGCGCCGCATCTATGCACTGAGGGAAGAGTGCTGATATGAAAGAGATTATTCTTGCAAAAAGTGCAGGCTTTTGCTATGGGGTTCGCCGTGCGGTTCAGATGGCGGAAGATGCTGCAAAAGCGTGTGATTCCTGCACGATGTTAGGCTCCATTATTCATAATGCACATGTGGTAGAGGATTTGGAATCGCAAGGGGTACATCGCGTAAATTCACCAGAAGAGTTAAATGGCGGAGAAACGGTGATTATTCGCTCTCATGGAGAAGCCAGAGAGGTATTTGGCAGGCTGGAAAGAAAGAATGCCGTTGTGATGAATTCTACATGTCCCAGGGTTTTGAAGATTCAGCAGTTGGTTCAGGATGCAGAAAAAGAAGGGAGAAAGCCGTTGATTATCGGCGAACCCAAACATCCGGAAGTGCTGGGTGTCGCAGGATGGTGTCATGATCCTTTGATTTTCCATATACCGGAAAATATTGAAAAATGGCTTTGTGCGGATGATAACAATAAAAATATTCCCATAACAGTTGTTTGCCAGACAACTTGCACACAAAAACTGTATGAAATTTGTACTGAAATTCTAAAAAAAGAGTGTACAAATGTAAAAATTTTTGATACAATATGTGATGCGACCTATAAGCGTCAGTCAGAAGCGGCAGAAATTGCGGCCCATGTTGATGCTATGATTGTAGTTGGCGACCGCCAAAGTGCCAATACCAGACATCTCACAGAGATATGCTCGGGGATCTGCCCGGCAGTCTTTCAAATTGAGAGAGCGGACGAGCTGCCCTTAAGAGATTTGAGAAAATATGAGACTGTGGGGTTGACTGCGGGAGCTTCTACACCGGCGCGCATCATAAAGGAGGTCTATACGACGATGAGTGAAGAAACAATTGTAACTGGAGGCACTGAGGATTTTGCAAAAATGCTCGAGGAGTCCTTCAAAACTTTAAATACAGGAGATAAGGTAACTGGTATTGTAACTGCAATTACCCCCACCGAGATTCAGGTCGATCTGGGCACCAAGCAGGCTGGTTACATTCCTGTAGCAGAGTTGAGCGATGATCCTTCTGTTAAGCCTGAGGATGTTGTCAAGGTTGGCGATGAAATTGAGACATATGTTGTTCGCGTGAACGATATTGAAGGCTATGCAACTCTGTCCAAGAAGCGTTTGGACACTGTTAAGATGTGGGAGACTATCGAAACTGCTAAGGATGAAAAGACCACTCTGGAGGGTATTGTTACCGAAGAAAACAAGGGTGGTATTGTTGTCTCCGTTAAGGGTATCCGTGTATTTGTCCCGGCTTCTCAGAGCGGTCTGCCCAGAAATGCTGACATGAGCGAGCTGCTGAAGCAGAAAGTCGAGCTGCGCATTACTGAAGTGAACCGTGCACGTCGCCGCGTTGTCGGTTCTATCCGTGCGGTCCAGTTCGAAGCTCGTCAGGCTGCTGCTGAAGCAATCTGGAATGATATTGAGGAAGGCAAGAGATATACTGGTACTGTTAAGTCCCTGACTTCCTATGGTGCATTTGTCGATATTGGCGGTGTAGATGGTATGGTACATATCTCTGAGCTGTCTTGGAGCCGCATCAAACATCCTTCCGAGGTTGTTTCTGTTGGCGATCAGGTTGAAGTTTATGTAATTTCTGCCGATAAGGAAAAGCATAAGATTTCTCTGGGCCTGAAGGATCGTTCTGTTGATCCTTGGGATAAGTTTGTTGCATCTTATCATGTTGATGATGTTGTAAATGTTAAGATTGTCAAGCTGATGACTTTTGGTGCATTTGCTGAAGTTGTTCCTGGTGTTGATGGCCTGATTCATATTTCTCAAATTGCTGATCGTCGTATTGAGAAGCCTGCTGATGTACTGTCTGAAGGACAGACTGTCGATGCAAAGATTATTGCTATCGATGAAGAGAATAAGAAGATTTCCCTGAGCATTCGCGCTTTGCTTCAGTCTGAAGAAGAAGTTGCTGATGCAGAATAACGATTAAGAAAAAGCTCTCTTCGGTTATCCGGAGAGAGCTTTTTTGCTAAGAAATTTAACAGTTTCAAGTATTTAAAAGTATATAATCAATAATAAATTGTAAAATGCTGCAATTATCTTGCAAAAAATTTTCTATTTCGTATAATAATTTATGTAGACATTGAAAAGGGGCTTATATATAGATGTAATTTGTTCGAGGTGACATTATGTATACTGTCGGGGATAAAGTGGTTCATCCCATGCATGGTGCAGGGATCATTGACAGCATTGTGCATGAAAAAATAGGCGGCGCATATCATGATTATTATGTGTTTAAAATGCCGATGAATGGACTCGTGCTGAAAATTCCGACGCAGAGTATGGATATGATTGGTATTAGACCAATTGATAGTTTTGAAAAAATTGAAGCAGTTTTTTTGATGTTGCCTGAAATGTCTTCAGAAATGAACAGCAATTGGAATCAGAGATATCGCGAAAATTTGGAGCGACTTAAAAGCGGTGATTTAATGGAAGTAGCGGCAGTTATAAAAGGGTTGATGTGCCGTGAAAGCCGACGCAGCCTTTCAACAGTAGAAAGGAAAATGCTTTATACTGCAAAGCAAATCATGATTTCTGAGGTTAGTTTGGCTGAAAATACAGATTATAAATCTGCGGAAGCCCGAATTAATGAAGCGGTAAAAGCCTCAACTTAAAGAAAGGATGAACCCCGTTTATGGGATTATTTTCTAAAATTTTTAGGTTAAAACAGTCAACACACCCGTATTGTGCTGCACTAGTTCCGGCGGCAGGTACTTCTTCGCGTATGGGTGGGGATGATAAGCTTTTTGCGTGCTTAAATGGAGTACCTGTGCTTGCGTTAACGCTGCAGGCTTTGGATTACTGCGAACTGATTGATGAAATCGTCATTGCAACACGGCAGGAAAGTATATTAAAAATCAGCGATTTGTGCCGCGAATATGAAATTAAAAAAGCTGTAAAAATTGTAGAAGGCGGAGCGACACGCGTAGAAAGTGTTTTGTGTGCAGCGATGAATGCCAATCAAAATGCAAAGATTTTGGCGGTGCATGATGGTGCACGACCGCTTGTTCAACAGGATCTCATGCGAAGGGTCATTACAAAAGCTTATGAGTGCGCTGCGGCAGCGCCTGCAATACCTGTGAAAGATACGATTAAGATTGCCAATGACGGCATTGTAGATCAAACGCCTGACAGAAGTATGCTGTATGCTGTTCAAACACCACAAGTGTTTGATGCCAGCCTTTTGAAAGCTGCACTGCAATCGGTTGTGGAGCAAAATGCAGAAATTACTGACGATTGCAGCGCAGTAGAAAGACTTGGAAAAAAAGTCTATTTAGTCGATGGTTCTTACGAAAATATTAAAATTACCACGCCAATCGATTATGCTATTGCAGAAAAAATTCTTGACTTGCGGGACGGTGCAGTATGACAGGCTTAAGAATAGGTCATGGATATGATGTTCACCGGTTGGCAGAAGGGCGTCGGTTGGTTTTAGGCGGAGTGGAAATTCCCTATGAAAAAGGGTTGCTAGGCCATTCTGATGCAGATGTTTTACTGCATGCTGTTATGGATGCATTGCTTGGTGCTGCGGCATTGGGTGATATCGGAAGGCTATTTCCGGATACGAGCGATGCATATCTTAATATTTCCAGTATGATTCTCCTTGAAAAAACGATGGAGCGGCTGCATAATGTGGGATATGCGGTGGTGAATGTAGATGCAACAGTGATTGCGCAAAAGCCTAAAATTGCTCCTTACATTCAAAATATGCGTGAAAACATGGCCCAAAAACTGCATGTATCTGTTGAGCAAATTAATGTAAAAGGAACAACGGAAGAAAACCTTGGATTTACTGGAGCTGGTTCTGGGATTGCGGCACATGCAGTATGTTTGATTGAAAAAATAGGCTGACTGTATTTGTGCATGGCATTGTTTCGGTTTTGCAGCTGTTTATGTGTTGTTTTGTTATCGCAAGAAAAAGCAATAAAGGGTTATGTGCGGATTGTTATGCTTGAAGCTTCGACAATCTGCACTTTTTTTTGCACGTGTCATAGTATGATATGGGAGGCGATATCTATGTATGATAATTTGATTATGTGCAAATCTATCACATATGCCCAGCGTGCATCTCGCGCTTTACAGTATGCAGGAATCGGCAATCAAATTATTAGAATACCCGCAGGGTTAGTGAGGAGCGGATGCGGATATGGTGTGCGAGTTAGGGCGAACCAGTTAGATGCAGCATTGCTTGCGATGAAGATGGAAAAAATGCAGCCTATTGCTGTATTTGAGCATAATAGGAATGGATATCACGAGGTCGCGTATGATCTATCTTGACGCGGCTGCAACAACTTTTCAAAAGCCACGCACTGTACCAAAGGCGGTTGAGCGCGCGTTCCATTATATGACAACACCGGGGAGGGGCGGCTATCCGGCAGCAGAACTGGCAGCAGAAACATTGTTCCGCTGTAGAAGTGAAGCTGCGGAATTATTTGGTGCACCAAGTGAAGAAGCAGTTGTATTTACAGCAAATGCAACGCATGCGCTGAATATTGCAATTAAAACATTGGTTCATCCGGGAGATCATGTGGTTGTTTCGGGATATGAGCATAATGCCGTTATGAGACCATTACATGGTATGAGAACAGTTCATATCCAAAAGGCATCTGCACATTTATTTAACCGAGATGAACTTCTGAAAAATTTTGAAGAGTTCATTACTCCAGATATCGATTGTGTTATTTGCACGCATGTATCCAATGTGTTTGGTTTTATCCTACCGATTGAGGAAATTGCAGCATTATGCCGTGAGCGAAAAGTTCCTCTGATTATCGATGCATCCCAATCTGCTGGGATTTTGCCTGTGAATTTACAGAAGAGTGGGGCAGCATTTATTGCAATGCCTGGTCATAAGGGACTTTATGGTCCGCAAGGGACGGGCATTTTATTATGCGCGAGAGAAGCTGTGCCTCTGATCGAAGGCGGAACGGGAAGTATGTCTGCAAGCATGGAAATGCCGGAATTTCTGCCAGATCGCCTGGAAGCCGGGACACAAAATGTGTGTGGAATTGCCGGATTGTTGGAAGGTATACAATTTGTACGCAAAATAGGGATACACAAGATCGGGAACTATGAAAAAGAGTTAATCAACTTTTTAAAAAAGGGACTTTATGCACTGCCTGAACTGATTGTGTATGGCGCAAAAGATGGGCGAAATCAAAGTGGTGTATTGTCATTTGTTGTTAAGGGTGCTGATTGTGAACAAGTAGCAGCATATTTGGCGAAGAGGGGAATTGCGGTTCGTGCAGGACTGCATTGTGCTCCTTGTGCACATGAAACTGTGGGAACTTTGGGCTGTGGTACGATTCGTGTGAGTGTTTCAGCATTTAATACTGAACAGGAAATCGTTGTTTTTCTTGAAGTTCTAAAAGAATTTTTGATGAGAAAAGATGTTTGGAACGGGGATTTCTAGGCTGTTTTTCGTTGCAATTATGTGCAACATCATGTATAATATAAGACTGATCATAAAATAGTCGAAGAATAGTCTGATGTCAGAGGAATGAGAGTATGGAATTGTTGTCCAGAACATGTGATATGGTGGTCAACTACTTGATGATGATCAAGATTACCGACGTGATTGATATGGTAATCATTGCTTTTGTTGTATACAGCATTATGATCCGATTACGGTCTACCACGTCAGTTCGTATCTTACAGGGAGTACTGGTTCTCCTTGTCATTATGTGGTTGTCAGCGATTTTTGATTTGCGGAGTATCAACTTTTTGTTGAGTTATGCGGTAGAGTGGGGCGTATTGGCTCTAATTATTATTTTTCAGCCTGAATTGCGCCGTGCGTTAGAAAAACTGGGGAGTAGTACCGGAATTAAACAGATGTTCGTTAAAGAAGAAGCAATACCTGCAATTGAACAAGCGATCAAAGAAACTGTGGTTGCCTGCACTGAAATGGCACAAACTCGCACAGGTGTACTGTTGGTTTTTGAACGCGAAATTATATTGGACGAAATTTTGCGAAGTGGCACAAAGATCAATGCGGATGTATCCAGTGAACTTTTGAAAAATGTATTTTTTATCCATGCTCCCATGCACGATGGTGCAGCAATTGTGCGAAATGGTCGCCTATTGGGAGCAGGCTGTATGCTGCCTCTTTCCAAGAATGTAAATCTCAGCCGTGACTTAGGCATGCGCCATCGTGCAGGCATCGGTATCAGCGAAAACTCTGATGCAGTTGTTGTAATCGTATCAGAGGAAACGGGTGGTATTTCAGTTGCTGTGGACGGAAGTTTAAGAAGGCATTTATCAGCTGAAACACTTGAAAAATTTTTGCGAAATGAATTGATTCCCCGTGACAACGTAGAACAGAAGCGTAATTTGAAGGATGAGCTGGCCAACCTGAAAGAAAGAATGGCAAGAAATGGAGCAAGCGATGAATAATAGTAAATCGCAAAAAGCAGTATATATTGTAATTTCTATTTTGGTTGCCTTTGTTTTTTGGCTGTATGTTGATAACACAGGTTCTGGAGAGCGTGATATCCGCCTTTATAATATTCCAGTAACCTTTGTGGGCGAAAGTGAAGAATTGGCAGATCGTGGATTGATGCTGGTATCTGGTGATGATGCGACGATAGATCTTCGTTTGCAGGGGCGTTTACCGGTGATCTCTAAAATCAATAAGAATAATATTAGGATTCAGGTGGATGTAAGCAATATTGTCAGTACTGGGACTCATACGTTGAACTACAAGGTGATTTACCCGGATAACGTCTCTCAAAACTCTGTTTCAATTGTTTCTGCAAGTCTGTATGCAGTTACGGTTGAGGTGGGCGAACTGTGCAGCAGAAGTATTGAGATTATAGCAGATGTTAACGGTGCAGTGGCTGATGGATATATGCTTCATAAGTGTGAAATAACACCTGAAAAGCTGGTAATCAGCGGCAGAGAAGAGGATGTCAATAAAATCGATCATGCATTGGTTGAAATAACATTGCAAAATACAACCACATCTTATAGTGAATATCTGCATTATACATTAATTGATACAGATGGAAACGCCGTTAAAAATGATAAGCTCCAAGTGAGCGAGGATAAGGTGCGTGTGGAGGTTCCTGTTGTTATTCTGCGTGAAATTCCTTTGGATGTAGAATTTATTGAAAATGGAGGATCCAGTAAAGCGGATATTGATTATACAATCGTGCCAGAAAGCATTATGATTTCCGGTGAGGAGCATACACTGGACAAGCTGCAGGCAATTATATTGGAAAAAATTGATTTGAGCCGTCTTATAGGAGACGAAACGCTGGAGTTTGATATTCCGGTTCCCGGTGGATGCATCAATGAAAGCGGTACAAATACAGCGAAGGTTAAAATTCGTTTTAAAGATGTAGCAACAAGGACGTACGAATGTGGAAACATTACATTTATTAATGTCCCAGAGGGTTATACAACCACAGCGGTAACACGTGCAATTGATGTCACATTGCGAGGCAAACAAGCTGCCCTTGATCAACTGAATGCGGAGAATATTCGTATTGTAGTGGATCTGTCGGATAAAACACCTGCTAATGGTACTTATACAGAAAAAGCAAAGGTTTATGTAGAAGGAAGTGCTGATATTGGCGCAATTGGCACTTACCAGATTGGTTATCGACTGAAAAAAGGTTGAAGTCCATGTGAGGAATGATTTTATGACACAAATAGCAACTGTTGAAAAGATAATTGATGAAGAGCACGCGGAAATTGCTGTCCCACGCAAGTCTGCTTGTGGGCACGATTGTGAAGATTGTGCAGGATGCGGTGTGGCTGGCTATGCAGTGCATGCGGTGGCGCGTAATGAGATCAATGCACAACCCGGCGACAAAGTGGTAGTAGAAAGCAGTACAAGAAAAGTGATGCATGTTGTAGCATTGGTTTATGTCGTTCCTTTTATCGCTTTCTTTGTGGGATATGCGATTGGTCATGTGGGGTTGCATTTTAATGATGGCATCAGTGGTTTTGTTGGAGTCATCTTCTTTTTGCTTGGATTAATCCCCGCGTTTTTGTATAATCATTCTGTGAAGAAAAACGGCACGCTGCAGTATCATATTGTACGGCTGTTTTGATTGGTTGCGTTTGAAATAATATGTTTGGGTATGTGCGTCCTTTTATGGACAAACTCACAGAGGAGGACCGGGAGCGGTTTCAGTCCGTATACTGCGGGTTGTGCTACGAACTTGGTTCTCGATACGGCGTATTCAGTAGATTCATTTTAAATTATGATTTTACATTTTTAGCGATGCTGCTGTCCAATGAAGAAACGGAATGCGTGGATTTTCACTGTCCCTGCAAATGGTTTCACAGACACCAGCGCAGGGATTCCTGTGCGGCATTGGAAATTGCTGCGGATATGTCTGTCATTCTGAGCTACTGGAAAATTGAGGATGAAATTCAGGATAGTGGCTTTATGCGAAGATTGGGTTTCCAAGTCCTGCGCTGGATTGCAGCACCATCCTATTATAAAGCAGCGAAAAAGCATCCGAATTTTGCGGCTGTGGTAAAAATAAATCTGAAGGCTTTGAGACGCTTGGAAGAAGAAAGATCTGCATCCATCGATCGTACGGCAGATGCTTTCGCATCATTACTTGCGGCGGCAGCTGAAGCGTTTGATACAGAAGAGAAGCGTCGGATTCACCGTCAGCTTTTATATCATTTGGGGCGTTGGATTTATTTGATCGATGCATTGGACGATCTTCAAAAAGATGTACAGGAGAATAAATATAATCCGTTGATTTATCGCTATGGATTGGAGAATGGTATGCTGAACGAAGAGAATCAGCAAAAACTCGTTACAACACTGGATCATTCGGTGAATTTAGTATCATCTGCCTTTGCTTTGGGCAGTTATGGTCCATGGACGGGTGTATTGGAAAATATTATCTATTACGGACTCCCAATGACAGGACGACTGGTTCTGGAGGGGAAGTGGAAAGCCGCAGAGCATGGCGGGATCTGTTTTAAAGCAGGTCATGGTATCGTGCAGCGCGAAAGGATGGAAACGCATACATGATTACAGACCCTTATAAAGTTTTAAATGTCAGCCCGAATGCCAGTGATGATGAAATCAAAAAGGCATATCGAGAGCTGGCACGAAAGTACCATCCAGACCACTACCACGGTACAGACCTTGAGCATATGGCCGAAGAAAAAATGAAAGAAATCAATGAAGCCTATGCCATGGTGCAAAATCGCCGTAAAAATGGTCCTTCAGAGCAGCAAAGCTATGGCGGCGGTTACAGCAGTACCTATGGTGCAGGGCGGCAGCAATACAGCGGCTCTGCCAATCCGCTGTTTCAAAGGATTCGTGCAGCAATCAGCCGAGGTGATTTGGCGGCAGCTGAACAGATGCTTAATAATACGGATCTTCGCACAGCTGAATGGCATTTTTTGATGGGTGCTGTCTATTATCGGCGTGGTTGGCTGGATGAGGCGGCGCGCGAGTTTGAAATGGCTGTTGGTATGGAACCAAACAATATGGAATATCGGCAGGCATATCAGCACATGTGCAATGGCGGAACAGCTTATCGCCCTGATAAATATGGTTCCGGCGGTATGATGGGATGCGACTGCTGCCAGCTCTTGTGCAATGCAATGATCTGCAATTGCTGCTGTACGCCGTGCTGCTGACAGGGTGAAAGCGTTAGATTCAGATTGATCGTAAATCTGTTTAATAAATTAGTTTTGAAAAAGAACAGAGGAGAGAATTGTAATGGTATGTTCTATGACCGGATACGGGCGTGCAAAAGAAACGATTAACAACCGAGATATTACGGTAGAGCTGAGATCGGTCAACAACCGTTTCTTAGATTGCACTGTCAAAATCCCTCGCGTCTATACCCTCTGCGAAGATGCGATTAAAGGAAGAATTCAGAAATCTATCACGCGCGGTAAGGTTGATGTATTTGTGACTATTGTTTCGGTGGGCGCAGAAGCGACAACCGTCCATGTAAATCATGATTTAGCTGCAGGATATGTGCGTGCCCTGCGGTCCATGGCTGAAACATATGGGCTGCGGGATGATATTTCTGTGATGAATGTGGCTCGTTTTTCGGATGTATTGGCTGTAACGAAGGCTGATGAAGATTTAGAGAGTCTAAGTGCGGATATCTGCACTGTTTTGGACAAGGCGCTTGAAGGGTATAATGTTATGCGTGAGACTGAAGGCGAAAAGCTTCGCATTGATATCGAGAACCGCTTGCATACCATCGAAGAGTTGACGAAAAAAATTGAAATACGATCTCCTAAGACGGTAGCTGAATATCGTGAACGGTTGACAGCAAAGATGAAGGAAGTGCTGCAAAGCACAACAATTGACGAAAGCCGTATTCTGATGGAAGCGGCTGTTTATGCTGATAAGGTTGCGGTTGACGAAGAAACTGTCCGCCTGCGCAGCCATGTCGATCAGCTGCGCAATATGCTCACCTGTGGTGGTGTGATTGGGCGCAAGGCAGATTTCCTGATTCAGGAATTAAATCGTGAATCCAATACAGTGGGTTCAAAATGCTGTGACTTGGAAGTAACAGAGTATGTAGTTTCCCTCAAGGCCGAGATTGAAAAAATTCGTGAACAGATTCAAAATATTGAGTAATTGCTATGAAATTAATTAATATAGGCTTTGGAAGTTTGATTTCCGATGAGCGTTTGCTGGCGATTGTGGGCGCTGATTCAGCACCCATCAAACGTATGATTCAAGATGCGCGTGAGCGTGGCATGCTGGTGGATGCAACTTACGGACGAAAAACAAAATCAGTTTTGTTAATGGATAGTGACCATGTCATTCTTGCGGCAATTGCACCAGAGGTAGTTGCATCAAGAATGGGCATCGTAGTAGAAACATATGATGAGGAGGCATAGGGATGAAGCGCGGTAAATTATTTGTGCTTTCAGGTCCCTCGGGTGTTGGGAAAAGCACGATTTTGAAAGATTTAGCGCAGCGGCAGGAATTTTACTTCTCTGTTTCTGCAACAACGCGTGATCCACGGCCCGGTGAGGAAAACGGTGTACATTACCACTTCCATACAGCGGAAGAATTTCAAAAATTAATTGAAGAAAATGCATTGCTGGAATGGGCGGAGTATGTAGGAAATTACTATGGAACGCCTGCAAAATATGTAGATGAGGCAATGGAAAGCGGACGCAATGTGATTCTCGATATTGAGGTTCAAGGCGCAGGACAGGTCAAAGAGAGCAGACCGGAAGCGGTTCGCATCTTTATTGCTCCCCCATCTTGGGAGGAGCTGGAGCGTCGCCTGACAGAGCGTGGTACAGATACTGCTGAAAAAATCGAAAAGCGTTTGGCGCGCGCAAAAGAAGAATTTGAAAGTGCTAAAAATTATGACTATATTGTAGTAAATACTACCGTGAAAGCTGCAGTTTGTGAACTGGAAGCAATCATGATTGCTGAGCATTGCCGTCCTGCTGAACGGATTGCGATGATCGAAAACACGATGAAATAAATTACGCCGAAAAGGCAGATTGGATGATGTTTTATGTTATTATATCCCTCCGTTGATGCACTGAATGATGAGGTCCCGAACCGCTATTTGCTGGTTAATGTTGTTGCACGCAAAGCTCGCGAAATTGCTGATGAGGCTGAGAGCCTGGGTGAATCTTTGGATGACAAGCCTGTTACCCTCGCGATTAATGAAGTTGCAGACGGCAAAGTCAAGGTAGATCCTGAAGATCTTTATAATGCATTGAATGCAGATGAAAGGAGAGTTCGAACTGTATCTACTGCAATTATCGATTTGCCGGATGATATGGACGAAGAAGCGTAATCATTGCTGTGCAGCAGGCAAGGGAAAGTTATTTTCCTTGCCTGATCCAGTTTTCTGACCATTGACCAGTAAGCGGTATTGAAAAGGAGTATGCAGGTGGAGACTACCAAAATTGCAAGAATCGCCGTTTCTGCGGCCACATATGTGATTGATAAGCCATATGCATATGTGATACCAGAATCAATGGTTGGAGTGATTGAGCGCGGAATGCGTGTACTCGTTCCGTTTGGACGTGGAAATCGTATCTCTGAAGGAATTGTGCTTTCTGTGGAAGATGGCACAAAAAAGCGTGGCCTAAAAGCGATACTTTCTGTTTTAGATGAAACTAGTGTTTTGGATCAAAGTGGGATTCGATTAGCCCTTTGGTTGCGTGACCGCTATTTTTGTACGATGTACGATGCAGTGCACACAATCTTGCCAGCTGGGCTATGGTTTCATACACAGATTATTTATCGTATTTGTGATGGATTACATTCAACAGAGGTGTATAATGCTTGTGAAGGAATTCCGGATGCTTTGCGTGTTTTAGATATTATCTATGCAAGTAATGGACAAGCTGAAATAGAGGTTTTGAAAAAGGCATGTGGCGTCAAAATTACGGGCACACTCAAAACTTTGTGCGAAAAGGGTATTTTGCGCTGTGATGCTGAAGCAATCCGCCATGTAAAGGACGGAAAGACAAAGATGGTATCTTTAGCTGTTTTGCCGGAGGAGGCAATGGCGGCGGTAGAGACGAGAAAAAAGTCTGCACCACTGCGCTATGAAGCGATTAAATTGCTCTGCTCAACTGGGGATGTATCACAGGCGGAGCTTTGCTATTTCACCGGAGCATCTTCTGCAACAATAGCTTCTTTAAAAAAATCAGGTCTGATTGAGGTATATGAAGAAGAAAAACTTCGTATTGATGCACAGCAAGAGGTTTTGCAAGGAGCGGAAATTGTCCTCAATGAAGACCAAAACTCTGCGTTTGCAAAGATTTTAGAACTGACAAAAAAAGAAGAAGCATCGGCTGTACTGCTGCACGGTGTAACAGGCAGTGGAAAGACGCAAGTATACATTCGTGTGGTGCAGGAAGTAATTGCGCAAGGAAAAACAGCGATGGTTTTAGTACCGGAAATTGCATTGACACCTCAAATGATGAATAAATTCGCTGCATATTTTCATGATGAAGTTGTGATGCTGCATAGTGCTTTGCGTGTGACAGAACGATACGATCAATGGAAACGTATCAAGCGTGGTGAAGTAAAGCTGGTTCTAGGTACTAGAAGCGCAATTTTTGCACCGCTTAAAAATATAGGCATGATTATTTTAGATGAAGAGCAGGAAAGTTCCTATCAATCAGAAAATCCACCAAGGTATCATGCCAAAGAGGTTGCCCAGTATCTATGTGCAATCCATCATGCGGTTCTTGTTTTAGGATCCGCAACACCATCAATAGAATCTGCTTATGCGGCAAGAAATGGTGTGTATCATTATGTGCCGCTGCGTAAACGATATAATCAGCAGACGCTTCCGCGTGTTATCTTTGCTGATATGAAAGAAGAGATTTGTCAAGGAAATGCAGGTGTTATCAGCACACGACTACAGGCAGAGCTAAAACAGAATATTCAGCGCGGTGAACAAAGTATTTTACTTTTGAATCGTCGTGGTAGCAGTCGCATGCTGCTATGCGGTGAATGCGGATATGTACCGGAATGCCCACGCTGCAGCGTACCGCTCACATATCATAGTGCAAATGGGCGCTTAATGTGTCACTATTGTGGGCATTCTGAGCGTGCAAAAGATACTTGCGATCATTGCGGCGGTATTATGAAGCACATTGGTACAGGGACGCAGAAGGCAGAGGAAGAGCTTCATTCCCTTTTTCCAAATGTTGAAATTTTACGTATGGATGCCGATACTGTTTCTATAAAAGGTGGGCATGAGAAAATTTTAAGCCAATTTTCAGAAAAACAAATCCCGATTCTTTTAGGTACACAAATGGTAGCAAAGGGGCTTGATTTTGAAAATGTAACCCTTGTAGGTGTATTGGCAGCAGACTTATCTTTATATGTTGATCATTATTGCGCGGCAGAACGGACGTTTAGTCTATTAACCCAAGTGATTGGGCGGGCTGGACGAGGGAAGAAGGACGGTCGTGCGATCATTCAGACCTTTACACCTGAAAATGAAGTGCTCCAATGTGCCGCACAGCAGGATTATGAGCGCTTCTATGAAAGTGAAATTCGCATGCGGAAACTTCATGCATCTCCACCATTCGCAGATTTGTTTACGCTTGTTGTTTCTGGCATGGATGAAAACCATGTGCTGCATTCCTGTGTAATGCTTCGAGATGCTATGAAAAGTGCAATTTCGCAAAACGGACAGTTTGATGGTGACTCACTTCAAATTGTAGGCCCTGCACCTGCCCCAGTAACAAAGGTTAATAATCGCTACCGCTATCATGTGTATCTTGTTGGAAAGAACAATAAGAAAATTCGTAGTTTTATTGAATACTACATAAAAGCATTCAGCCTTGTGAAGGAAAATAGAGGCTTAAGTATTTTTGTACATTGTAATGCAAACGATTGAGGAGGAAATCTATCATGGCATTGAGAAATATTGTAAAAAAAGGCGATCCGATTTTGACTAAAAAGTGCCGAACTGTGACAGATTATAATGAGCGGCTTCACACATTGATTGATGATATGCGTGAAACACTGGCTGATGCTGATGGTGCCGGCCTGGCTGCACCGCAGGTTGGTATTATGCGCCGCATTTGCATTGTTGTAGGTAATGATGGTGAAATGATCGAGTTGGTCAATCCGGAGATTATTAAAAGTGATGGTGAGCAGACTGGCCCTGAGGGCTGCTTGAGTCTGCCCGGCAAGTTTGGTATGGTAACGCGCCCCTATCATGTGCGAGTTCGTGCAAATGACCGCAACGGCAATGTGTTTGAGGTAGAGGGAACGGAGATTACAGCACGCTGCTTCTGCCATGAAATTGAGCATCTGGATGGTCATCTGTTTGATGAGCATGTAGATCATTTTATGACTGAAGAAGATTTTGAAGAGTACTATGAGCAGCTTCAGACTGAAATGGAGATGGACAAAGAAGAAATTGAGGGCGAAGAAGAATGAGAATTCTGTTTATGGGGACACCTGAATTTGCGGTGCCTTCTTTGAAGCGTCTTGTGGAAGACGGTCATGATATCTGCGGTGTATTCACCCAACCGGATAAACCCAAAAACCGTGGGCATAAGATGGCATTTTCACCGGTGAAGGAGTATGCACTGTCACAGAATCTGACGGTTTATCAGCCTTTAAAAATGAAAGACGGCGGGGCGCTGAAGATTGTTCAGGATCTGGCTCCAGATCTGACTGTTGTTGCAGCTTACGGAAAGATTTTGCCGAATGATATTCTGGAGACACCGAAATATGGATCGATCAATGTACATTCGTCCATTCTCCCGAAATACCGTGGTGCCGCGCCTATCAATTGGGCGATTCTGAATGGCGAAACAGAAACCGGCGTTACCATTATGCATATGGCAGCTGAGTTGGATGCTGGTGACATCATTACGATTTCAAAGACCCCAATTGGGGAAGATGAGGAAGCGGGCAGCCTAACAATGCGTCTTGCTGAAATCGGTGCACAGGCTCTGAGTGAGACAGTAGAAAAAATTGCTGCAGGTACAGCAGCTCGTACAGCCCAAAACCATGAAGAATCTACGTATGCACCGATGCTGAGCAAAGAATTGTCCAATGTCGATTGGAATAAAAGTGCACACGAAATTCACTGCCAGATCCGTGGTCTACAGCCTTGGCCAGCCGCAACAACAACATTGTTTTCAGATGCTCCCATGAAACTTTATCGAGCAGAAGAACTGGAGGAAATCAGTTCCAAATCTGCCGGGAGCATTGTATCTGCAGATAAAAAAGGAATTGCAGTTGTATGCGGCGACGGGAAAGTACTTCGCATTGCGGAATTACAGGCATCCGGGGGTAAACGTATGGCTGCAGCAGCGTATTTGCTGGGTCATCCGATTAAAGTTTGATTTGAGGTAACAATTATGTTTTTTCCTGCTCTGATTGCAATTATGATTTTGGCTGGTTGGGCACAGTATCAGGTCAGCCATCAGTTTAAGAAATATTCACAGATAGCGAATCGCCGACATATGACTGGTGCGCAAGCGGCGGATGCTGTTTTGCGTGCGCACGGTGTAGTGGGTGTGAATATTGCGCGTTGCGGAGGACATCTAACCGATCATTATGATCCAAGAGATAACACAATTTATCTTTCCAGAAGTGTTTACGACAGTGCAACCATTGCGGCTGTAGGTGTCGCTTGCCATGAAGCGGGTCATGCATGCCAGTATGCCCACAATTATTTTCCAATCCGGATTCGCAGCGCAATGATTCCCCTGTGTCAATTGGGCTCTAATCTGTCGTTTATTCTCATTGCAATCGGTTTGTTTCTGTATAGTCAATCCTGGTTTGGCATTGGCGTGATTTTATTTTCATTCACTACCTTTTTCCAGTTGGTAACATTGCCCGTGGAGTTTAACGCATCCCGGCGTGCATTAGTTACGATCGAGGGCGAAGGTCTTTTGTATGAAGATGAATATTACGGGGCAAAAAAGGTGCTGACTGCTGCTGCACTCACTTATGTTGCGGCATTGCTGACATCTGTATTATATTTATTGCATTATGTATCCATTTTTTTGGGTATGAGCAGGAGCGATGACTGATGAGAAAGAAAACTGCGCGTGAAATTGCATTGGATACACTGATTGCCGGACGAAAAGATCGTGCTTGGTCTGATGGATACCTGAAAGGGGCGATCCGTAAAAATGGTTTGGATAGTCGCGACGCTGCGCTAGCAACCAGGTTGGGTTATGGTATTTTGCAAAATCAAAAGCTGCTGGATTTTTATATTGGCTGCTATTGCTCACAGACACCAGAGCATCTGGAGCCAGTTGTCTTGGATGTTCTGCGTTTGGGTGCATATCAGATCCTGTTTATGGATCGCGTACCGGACAGTGCAGCTGTCAGTGAGGCGGTAGAACTGATTAAGGCTTATGATCGTGAGCGTGCCGCTGGAATTGTCAATGCCGTTTTGAGAAAGATTGCTTCCAATAAAGAAAATTTGCCTGAAATTCCGAAGAACGATATGGTAAATTATTTGTCTGTTCATTATAGTCATCCTGCGTGGCTGGTAAAACATTGTATCAATCTGTTGGGCGAGCAGGAGACAGAAAAATTTCTTGCATGCAACAACGAGGCGATTGAAACGACGGTTCAATATAATCCGTTAAAGGGATCTGAAGAGGAGCTGCTTCAAATGTTGAAGCAGGCTGGTGTACAGGTAAAAAAACACGCATGGCTTTCTGGATGTTACGAGCTTTCTAAAACAGGAAATATTGAGCAGTTATCTGCATTTTGTGAAGGACGCTTTTTAGTGCAGGATGCCGCTGCAAAGCTTACGGCTATGGCAGCAGGGGTTGCACCAGGCATGACGGTAATGGATATTTGTGCAGCACCAGGAGGCAAATCCTTTGCCATGGCGATGGCGATGAAAAATCATGGAACACTCCTTTCCTTTGATTTACATAGGTCAAAGATCCGACTGATTTGCGAAGGGGCTCAGCGTCTTGGCATCACCTGCATTACAGCAAATAGTGCTGATGGCAAGGAATTTATCCCAGATTTTGTGGAAACAGCCGATGTTGTTTTGTGTGATGTACCTTGCAGCGGTTTGGGTATCATTCGTAAAAAACCGGATATTCGTTTGAAAAGTGAGCAGGAATTGAGTGGACTTCCGCGTGTGCAAAGCGCAATTTTGGATAACGCTTCCTGCTATGTAAAATCCGGAGGCACTCTGATTTATTCAACCTGTACTATTTTGCCTCGTGAAAACGAAAAGGTTGTCGATGCATTTTTGGATGAGCATTCGGATTTCTATAGAGAAGCATTTGTACTTCCGATGCCTATTGGTAAAGTTCGAAGTGGCGAAATTACGCTTTGGCCTCAAAAACATGGAACAGATGGTTTTTATATCTGCCGCTTACATAGAAGATGAATATATATGACGAATCATAGAAAGGGGGACGCAATGAAACTTGATATTAAATCTATGAATCAGGAAGAAATCACCGCTCAGCTGAAGGAGTTGGGTGAGCCTGCTTTTCGTGGTAAACAGATATTTGTTTGGCTACATAAAGGCGTAACCTCTTTTGATCATATGACAAATTTATCGAAAAGTTTGCGTGAAAAGCTAAAGGAACACTATTTTATTACAGTGCCGCAGATAGAGCGTAAGTTGGTGTCACAGATTGATGGAACCATTAAGTATTTGTGGCGGCTTGGCGATGGAAACTGCATTGAAACAGTTTTAATGAAATATAAGCACGGCAATTCTGTTTGTATTTCTACGGAAGTTGGATGCAAGATGGGCTGTGTATTTTGTGCATCTACACAAGCTGGGTTTGTGCGCCGCCTGGAGGCTTCTGAAATTTTGGATCAGGTGCTTTTCACCCAGATCGATTCAGGTGAGCCGATTTCTAATATTGTTTTAATGGGTATCGGCGAGCCATTGGATAACTATGACAATGTGATGAAGTTTTTACATTTGGTGAACCATCCTGACGGAATGAACATCGGTATGCGGCATATTTCATTGTCTACCTGTGGATTGGTCAATCAGATCGACCGTTTGGCTGAAAGTGATTTGCAGCTTACATTGTCCGTGTCCCTTCATGCGCCTGATGACGAAACAAGAAATAAACTGCTGCCGATCAACCGTTCTACCGGAGCTGAAAAGTTGATGAAGGCATGCAGGGCTTATTTTCAAAAAACCGGGCGACGAATTTCCTTTGAGTATGCAATGATCGATGGTGTGAACGATTCAGATCAGCAAGCAGACATGCTTGCAAAGCATTTAAAGGGAATGCCCGGTCATGTGAACTTAATCGGATTGAACGATATTAAAGAAAGTCCACTAAAACCCAGTAAGCGAGTAGCTGCATTCCAAAAGCGCTTGGAATCCCATGGTATAACAGCTACAGTTCGCAGAAAACTTGGCAGCGATATCGATGCCGCATGCGGCCAGCTACGGCGTAGTATGTTGGAAAAAAGCCAAGAAGGAAGCAAAGGTGACGTAAAGTGAAAATTTGGCAAAAAACGGATCAAGGTGTGGTTCGAAAAGATAATCAGGATTTTTGCATGATAAAAGAAATTGGCGCATATACCGTAGGCGTTGTTTGTGACGGTATGGGTGGTGCAAAAGCCGGAGCAATTGCATCACAAATGGCAGTTACAATTTTTATAGAAACATTGGAAGCAGTTTTGAACGAATCTTTATCTGCTGAAGAAATTACGAAGGCCGGATATACTGCTATCAATCAGGCGAATATGTTAATTTATCAAAAGTCCAAAGAAGATGAAGCATGCCGAGGTATGGGAACGACATTGGTGGCTGTTATTTGCCATAATCGTGAAGCGACAGTTTTTAATGTTGGCGATAGTCGCGCCTATTTGATCAATTCTTCTGGTATTCATGCAATTACCAGAGACCATTCATTGGTGCAGGATATGCTTGAGAATGGTGATATTACTGAGGAAGAAGCCCGCAGACACCCTAATCGCAATTTGATTACACGTGCATTAGGAACCGAAGAAAATGTACGTGCAGATGTTTTTTATCATACATTGGTAGAAGGAGACTATTTCCTTTTATGTTCCGATGGTCTAATCAATACAGTAAACGATCAAGAGATTTTGTATGAGGTGATTCATGATGAGCGGGAGGAAACCTGTTTGGATCGGTTAATAGCAATTTCTGTCGAGCGTGGTGCACCAGATAATGTGACAGCTGTTTTGATGAAGTGTGAAAAGGAGGCGGAAGGATAATATGGACGCTTATATTGGTAAAATGCTGGATGGCCGCTATGAGATCAAAGAAGTGATCGGTACCGGTGGCATGGCAATTGTTTATAAGGCAATCGATCATAGATTGAATCGTCAAATTGCGGTCAAGGTTTTGAAAAGTGACCTTGCACAAAATGCAGATTTCCGCCGCCGTTTTCATGATGAAGCGCAGGCAGTTGCGATGTTGTCACATCCTAATATTGTATCTATTTACGATGTTTCGCGCGATAGCGAGGCAGAATATATTGTCATGGAGTTGATCGACGGCATTACACTAAAGCAGTACATGGAGCGGCGCGGTCAACTGAATTGGAGAGAGGCGCTTCATTTTATCACGCAGATTATGAAAGGGTTAGGTCACGCACATAGCCGAGGGATTATCCATCGTGATATTAAACCACATAATATTATGGTTTTGCGTGATGGCAGCGTGAAAGTAGCTGATTTTGGCATTGCCTGTTTAATCGCCTCAGCAGAGAATACTTTGACACAGGAGGCGCTTGGCTCCGTACATTATATTTCTCCGGAGCAGGCAAAGGGCGGTCATACGGATGCCCGTACGGATATTTATTCTGCCGGTGTTGTGCTGTATGAAATGCTGACAAACCGATTACCCTTTGAAGGAGAAAATGCGGTTTCTATTGCCATTCAGCATATCAGTGCAGTGCCGTTGTCTCCACGTGAGATCAATCCTGAAATTCCAGAGGCATTGGAGCTTATTACGATGAAAGCAATGGCTTCGGACATGGAAAGGCGTTATGCCAGTGCGGAGGCAATGCTGCGTGATTTGGATGAATTTCGAAAAAATCCGAGTATCAATTTTGACTATGTCCTGTCTGATTTTTCTGTTGAAGAGAGCACCGAGCCTACACAGCAGATTGATGCGGCAGAGGTAAAGGGCACACACCGTGCTGTGGAGCATCACGAAGCACGGCACAGTGAAAAACCAAGAAGATACGATAAGTATGATGACTATGATGACTATAAACCAAGAAATCATAAATCAAAGGTGCCCTTAATTGCCGGCATTGTGGCTGGTATTGCAATTATTATTGTACTATTTGCGGCTATCTTTACAAATTTCAAAAATGGTGGACAAGAAGAATATACAGTACCGTATCTTCTGGGCATGACAGTTGAGGAGATTATGGCAGATGAGGAAATCACGAAGCATTTCCAAATTGAGACAGCTGGTACTGAATTCAGTGAAGAATATGAAGCAGGGCAGGTATCATCACAATCCCCAGAAGGGAATCACACAAAGAAGGGACCAAAAGGTGAGAAGCATATTATTTCTGTTACCGTCAGCGCAGGTGTGGAAACAGATGAAATGCCTGATTTGCTGAACTATAATCAAACCAGCGCAGAAAGTATGCTGAAGATTATGGATTTAGGGCTGAAGATTCGAATTGAGGAAGAATTCAGCAGTGAAGTTGAAGCTGGACATGTAGTTAAAACAGACCCGGAAAAAGGAACTGCTTTGAAAAAGGGCGATACAGTTTGTTTAATTATGAGTAAGGGTCCCGAAGTGAAAAAGGTAACCGTAATTTCTTATGTTGGCAAAACTGTTGATGCTGCCAAAGCAGAACTGAATGGGTTGGTATTTGCCGGTGCAACAGAGGTTGAAGATGAAAGTCCAAAGGGAACAATTTTAGAGCAGACGATTGCGGCGGGAACCGAAGTGGAGGAAGGCACAGAAATCAAGTTTGTTATTTCTGCGGGTGTTCCTGAGATGAATCAGAAACCCGGATTGGTTACAAAATCATATGAGCTTCCAGAGGGTGAAGGAACGGTTCATGTCATGATAAAAGTTGGTAATAAAGTGCAATTCGACAGTACTGTTGATAAGGCTTTGACAACTGTGACATGCGATTTAACCGGAACTGGTGTCCAGCAGGTTTATGTGTTTTTTGATGATGTTGTTGTGTACTCAGAAGAGGTAGATTTTTCGTGAGCAGAGGAATTATTGAAAAGGCACTGAGCGGATTTTACTATGTAAATACAGGTAACCGCTATGTCTCATGCCGTGCGCGCGGAAAATTTCGAAAAGAACATATTACACCGCTGGTAGGTGACTGGGTGCAGATTCAGGAACTGGAGGACGGCAGCGGGTATGTGGAATCGATTGAACCGCGTAAATGTGAGTTTATTCGACCAGCTGTTGCGAATATTGATCAAATGGTGATTATTGCATCGGAGGCGATCCCGGTCAGCGATCCCTATCTCATTGATCGTGTCTGCGCTATTGCAGAATTAAAAGGCTGTGATGTGGTCATTTGCGTGAATAAATGCGATCTGGCAGACGGCGAGACACTGGCTCAGATTTATGAGCAGGTCGGCTATCCGACGGTTCGTGTCAGTGCGCAGACCGGCGAAGGTATCGATACGCTGCGTACAATGATTCAGGGGAAGCTTTCTGCATTTACAGGAAACTCAGGCGTTGGAAAATCGAGTATCCTCAATTGTTTATATCCTGATTTTGGAATTGAAACAAAAGAGGTCAGCGATAAGCTGGGACGCGGTCGCCATACTACGCGCCATGTAGAGCTGTTCCGGTTGAATGAAACGACTTTGGTAGCAGATACACCGGGTTTCTCGTCCTTTGATACTACGGAAATGGATCTGGCTCTGAAAAAGGCTTTGCCGCAGACTTTCCGGGAATTTATGCCATATCGAGATGCGTGCCAGTTTGTAGGTTGCAGTCATGTCAAAGAAAAAGGCTGTGCCGTGTTGGCGGCATTGAAGGAAGGCAAAATTTCGCAGTCGCGTCATGCAAGCTATATGCGTCTCTATGAAGAACTCAAGCCGCTAAAAGAATGGGAAGTGCGGCGCGATAAGTAAAAAAACAAAACTCAAACAGATCGACATCTGTTTGAGTTTTGTTTTTTTGTCTTTTGTGCTTTATAAAATTTGTAAAAATGTGGATTGACATTTTGGTTTATTGATGATAGACTTCAATCAGAAAGAGGTTTATAAATAATAAACCAAAAGGAGGATATGATGGAAGATACACGATTAGGCGCAATCGAAACAAGGTTTGCAGATATTATCTGGCAGAATGAGCCGCTGTCCTCCAGCGAGCTGGTCAAAATCTGCGAACAGGAGCTGTCTTGGAAGAAATCAACAACATATACGGTACTCAGAAAATTATGTAATCGTGGTTTGTTTCAAAATCAGGATGGAAAAGTGACCTCTCTGATTTCCAAGCAGGAGTTTCACGGAATGCAAAGCGAGCAGTTTCTCGAGGAAACGTTCGATGGTTCTCTTCCTGCATTTCTGGCTGCATTTTCTTCCAGAAAGAAGCTGTCTGAGGAGGAGATCGGTCAGCTGCAGGAGCTGATCAACCGAAATAGGAGGTGAAGATCATGCTGAGCATGATTTGTGACAATCTGTTTCCCATTGTTTTAAATATGAGCCTTACCGGTGGCGGTGTCATTTTATTTGTGCTGCTGGCACGGGAGGTGCTCAAGGGTGCTCCCAAAGTATTTTCCTATGCACTTTGGGCAGTGGTGCTGTTTCGCTTGCTGTGCCCGGTTTCTGTCAATTCTGGATTCTCACTGCTTCAGATCATTCAGCCTCCGATAGAGGAAAGAACACCTTTTACAAGTTCCGTTACCTATGTAAAACCAGACAGAAATTTGGCGGAGATTACAGAAATTACGGAAACCGCGCAGCCGGTGGCACCGCTTGCCCCGGTTTCCGAAAAGAAGGAAGCGGTGCAGCCTATCTGGGAAAATGAGTCGGTTTCGCCATGGGCACTCCTTTGGCTGGCAGGCATCATGGGTATGCTGATTTATAGTGCAGTCTCCTTGCTGCAGCTGCGAAAAAAGCTGATTGGCGCCATTCCTTTGCAGAAGAATATTTATTTGGCAGATCATATTGCATCGCCCTTTGTAATGGGTATTTTACGGCCGAGAATCTATTTGCCATCGTCTCTGTCTGAGCGAGAGCTTAATTATATCCTTCTTCATGAGCAATATCATATCCGCAGAGGCGATCATTTGATCAAAGTTCTGGCCTTTGCAGCACTTTCCATTCACTGGTTTAATCCGCTGGTTTGGATTGCATTTATCATGGCAGGAAAAGACATGGAAATGAGCTGTGATGAAGCCGTTCTCAGGCGGCTGGGCGAGGAAGTGCGCTGTGATTACTCTGCGTCACTTCTTTCACTTGCTACCGGACGGCGGATCATAGCCGGCATGCCTCTTGCCTTTGGCGAGGGAGATCCGAAAGGGAGGATTCAGAATATGATGCGTTGGAAAAAACCGAACAGAAAAATTATTTTAGGCGCTGCGCTGCTGTGTGCACTAGCCATCCTTGCATGTGCCTGTAATCCGCAAGCAGCGAAAAAGGGTCAGTACAAGAGTATGGACGATTTTGCAGAGCAAACACTGGCCAGTATTCGCAGCAGCGAAGTGACTTATGCGGAACAAGGTTCCGGGGGTCAGTTTCAGAATGTTTCTGCAAAGGTTCTGGATGCCAAGGTTGCCGATATGCATCGGGCGGGAACGGTTTCCAATCTGGCGCCGGAAGGCGTGCTGGAGGTCTGGACACTTTCAACGCTGGTGAAGATCGACGCAGATCCTGAAAAGGTGATGCTGGTGGGCGGCATGTATGAAGAGGATGGCTGGTTTGATCTGGAAGGGCAGGGTGGACACATTCTGGTAACTTTGCGGTATCCGGATGACAGTCTGGATGTTTTGTATGATGAGCCTGCCAACGATTATATGAATTTCTATGGACTTCATTCGAACGTAGAGGATGCGCTGTACGATTGGTATGTGAAAGAAAAGAAACTGGATCTTCCGCTGTATGTGGAGGATTGGCAGGATCAGCTGAATACTGCTCATCCGGAAGATTTGGGGGCTTATCCGGTGCATCGGTATGATGGTGATGGCTGGTATTGCTACATTCCGGAAACATGGACCGTTGTAGAGCCAAGTGAAATGGATCGCGGAAAGCAGTGGAAGTGGATATCTTCCTATCCGACAGACTCTGATATGACCGTGCTCCGATCGACGCAAAGCATCCAAGACAATGAGATCACAGCAAAAAAACAGGGCTATCATCCTGTGGATGAGGCAAAGCATATCTGGGAGCGAATAAAGGATGGATGGACCAGTCGCTACTGTTTGTTTGAAAATCCCGACGGCGGAAGCTGGCGAGTGGAAATTCGCTGGAATGAAAGCAAAACGACAGGGTATCCTTACACTGCCATGGAGCCGGATGTCCTTCGTCTGATGGCAGAGCATTTTACCGTAGATGATCGATTCACATGGGTGGATACCACGGCACTGGAGCAGGGAATCAATGGTATTCTGGTCGGTGGGTATTCTTGGGATGAAACCATCAAAACAGCGGATACCTGCACCTTGACGGCTGTAGAAAAGAAGGAGAAGCCGCGGATTTATACGCTGGATTTGCCGGACAGCTACAATATTGAAAACACGCCTGGCAGGCGGCTGGTCAGTGATTTTTCCTGGACCATGGCGCCGGTAGACAGCACTGCCGGAAATAACCGCTACAGTTTCCGTTTTGAAAATGAGAACGGTGTATTGACGGTCTATTCCGATGAAAACCGTCTGGAGCTGGAAGTGGACGGTGTACGCACCGTCTGGCTGTGCAGCGCACGCAGCTTCGGTTCGTATGGTAATACATCAGAGCTATTTACCGTATTCCGTTCCTATGCGGAAAAGGCGGAATATGCCCATATAAAGGACAATTGCACCGTCAGCAAAGAGGAGACGGACTATGCTGTGATTGCGGAAAAGCTGGCGCAGCAGTATGCGGAGAGTATTCTGCAGCGTCCCGACTGGTATGTGCAGCAGGCAGAAGATGTTCGCCTTGTTGAAACGGAAGTGTTTGACGCCTACTATGGCGAAGATCATCCGAACTTCTGCTTTACCATAGAGCTGGCACTGAAATTAAATGCGGAGCAGACAAGATACTGGGAGGCAGGCTCCGGCTTGGATGATCCGCTGCCGGATGGTCCGAACGCCGGTTATTATCGCTGGGCTAGGCAGGTTTCGGCGGAGCAGGGAACAGATGGCGTCTGGCATATCGGTGATTTTGCCACCGGTGGGGCCTCAGTCGCGCTTCCTGTTGCCATGCATGAAGCAACGATACAGGAGCTTTTTCAGTGTTATTTCCTGACGGAAGGCTTCAGCCATGACTGGCTGCTGTATGAGCTGTCTCAAAGACCATTGGAGCAGGTAACGCGGGGAATGGAGGCATTGCCGGAAATGCAGCATCAGCAGCTGCGAGCAGGCATCCTGCAAATGATTCAGGACAATCCGAACCAAACCGGATGGCGTGCAGAAGATTTTAAATGATTGAGAAAAAGGCGCGTATCAAAGGAGCGTATCACTTGATACGCCCCTTTTTGCGTATGCGCCCATGCTTTTCGGAAGAGGAACCAGAAACGCAGATGACGTATATACTAGTATAGAACGGAGATGCGCGGGAAAGGGTTCTTATGTGTGGCAGAAATATTTTTATAATAGGTCTTTGTGCGGTATCGCTGGGAGTTGGAATTCTGATTACAGCGATATTCCCAGTTGGCGCACTATTGTTCATTATTGCGTTTTTATTGATCGCCTGCGGAATAGGATGCATGAGGCGGTAAGAGTGAAAGGAGAAACTGTATGAAAATCGTTATTGTGCGGTCACCAAAATTCCTTTGCGGCATTCTGAAAAGAATTTTTCATATTGCATGAATAAACTTCCTCCGCAGTTCATAAGTTGAAATGGAACTGAACATCGGGGGAGGACAAATATGGAATTAGAACTAAAAAAGGAAACCCTGCATTTTTATGAGTTTAGCACGGTTTCGACAGCTGTGCATGAAGAATCTACAGAGACGATTGTACCTGATTACTGCCCGGACATTGCTCGAATCATTGATACCGACGGTAAAGTCTTTTTGCGCAGCAAAGATATCCAGGGAGATAAAGCCATTGTTACAGGGGCTGTAAAAGTCACGGTTCTTTTTACGCCTGAAGGCGAAAATGGAATTCGTAATTTAGAATTTGCACTCCCCTTTAACGCATCTTTATCAAATCATGAATTTGAAAATTGTCAGAGTTTATTTGCTAAAGTTTGTATTCAAAGTATAGAAACCAAAAGCTTGAATCCGCGCAAGATTTTTACCAAGGTATTACTGACGATTCGGCTGCAAAGCTTGCGCGGAACAAGTGTAGAACTTTGCAGTGATATTCAAGTTGAAGAAGAGCTGGGAGTTGCACAGTTACTGCGTACTGAGGAATTAAATCTCATCCGCGCATATACTGATAAGGATTTTGCCTTTACAGATGAAATTGCAATTCCATCAGCAAAAGATCCGGTTTTAGAGATTTTATCATCCAATATAAGCACCTCTGTGCAGGAAACAAAAGTTTTTGGAACAAAACTGATTGTGAAAGGAGTTCTGTTAGTAGAGTTCCTTTATCGCACAGAGCAGCAAAGTGTATCTTCTGCATCTTCTGAACTGCCATTTTCTCAGATTATGGAAATTAGTGAAATGCCAGAAAATGCGGCAACAACTGTAATGATTCAAATTTCCGGTATGGATTACCATATTGGCGGAGACGAAAATCCGGATGACCGGCATAAAATTACACTGGCTGTTTATCTCCATGCGCAGGCTTACGTTCGCTGTCAGATCCCATTCCAATACATTTGTGATGTTTATAGCACAATGTATGATGTGAAGCAGACCATGGCAGGACTTCAGTGTACAGGGAAAATTGACAGAGTTCAGAAACGACAGAGCGTTCGGCAAATGATCGAGGTAGGTGTTGTTCCATCATCTGTTTTGTCAGCATCAGTCACCTTTGATGAAGTGAATGTGAGCAGAGAAGAGCAGGTAGCAGTTCTTCAGACAATGGCTCATGTAAAAATTCTATTCCTTGATGAAGGGAATGTTCCGCTGGTAGCGGAACGACAAGTGGAATGCAGCTGTAAAGCAGAGGTTCCCGCAGATTCTGCCTGCACGGCACAGGTGCATTATGGCGGTGATTTGTCGACATCTATTTCTGCCAGCGGCATCGAAGTGCGTTTTTCGGCAGATTTTACAGCAGAAGCATCGGAGCGAAAACAACTGCTGGGTCTGACTGATATGACAATTGATACCGATACGCCAAAGGATACAAGTCAGCTTCCGTCGATTGTTTTGAAGGTTTTTGATGAGGATGAAAGCTTATGGGATATCGCAAAAAGATACTCAACTACAGTGGAAGTGATTCGAGCAGCAAATGATATGACAGAAGAATGTGCATGCAATGCTGGACAGATGCTGCTCATTCCACGAAAGCGATAAGAGGAGGTGAAGTGTATGGATACCGAAAAAATTTATGAAGACATTGCGCTTCGGACTGATGGCGATATTTACATAGGTGTAGTTGGTCCTGTTCGAGCCGGTAAATCCACATTCATAAAGCGATTTATGGAGACGCAGGTTTTGCCAAATATTGACAATGTCTATCGTCGGGAACGTGCAAAGGATGAACTGCCCCAAAGCGGCTCTGGCCGCATGATTATGACAACGGAGCCAAAGTTTGTGCCAGAGGAAGCGGCGGAGATTAAACTGGATGGCGGCGCAACCTGTTCAGTGCGGCTTATTGATTGTGTTGGGTATTTGGTTGAAGGTGCTGTCGGGCAAACGGATGAGGATAAACCTCGGCTTGTCACAACGCCCTGGTTCGATCATGAGATACCTATGACAGAAGCCGCAGAAGTCGGAACACGTAAAGTAATTGCGGAGCATTCCACAATTGGTATCGTTATTACAACCGATGGAAGTATTACCGATATTCCTCGTGAAAGCTATGCTCCTGCCGAGGCACGTGTTATTACGGAGTTGCAGGAAATTGGAAAGCCATTTTTAGTTCTACTCAATTCTGCAGTGCCAACATCTGAAAATGCAATTGCACTTGCTGAAGATATCCAAAAAACATATAGTGTCCGCTGTTTGCCGGTAAATTGTCAAACCCTTTCTGATACGGATGTAGAATCCATTTTGAAGGCGGTGCTTTATGAATTCCCCATGCGTGAGATGGATCTCTTCTTACCTGCATGGATTGATGCGTTGGAATACACTCATCCAATTAAAAATGACATTTTTAATGCAATTAAAGAGGGAACACAGAATATTTATAAGATTCGTGATGCAGAAAGAGCAATTTTCTCGTTGGCAGAGAGTGAGCATATTAATGCTGCGGCCATCACCGGGATTTCTCTTGGTAATGGCATTGTAAAAGCATCTATTGAATTACCAAAAGAACTGTTCTACCAGACCTTGAGTGAACGTTCCGGCTTTCAGGTTGCGGATGATGGCGATTTAATGACGCTCTTGACATCTCTTTCCGGTATTAAAACGGAGTATGACAAGGTGAAAGATGCACTGAGAGATGTGCGGGAAACGGGATACGGTATTGTCTCGCCTAGTATTGATGAGCTGGCATTGGAAGAACCTGAAATTGTAAAGCAGGGTGGTCGTTATGGTGTACGCCTCAAGGCCAGTGCTCCATCTATTCATATGATTCGAGCTGATATTGAAACTTCAGTTTCTCCGGTGATTGGCAACGAGAAGCAGAGTGAAGAGATGATGAACTATCTGCTGGAAGAGTTTGCAGGGGATACAAGCAAGATTTGGCAAAGCAATATTTTCGGTCGCTCATTCCATGAATTGGTCAGTGAGGATCTTCAGGGAAAATTGAAACGTATGCCGGATGATGCCAGAAAGAAATTACAGGAAACACTGCAGCGAATTATCAATGAAGGCAGCGGCGGATTAATTTGCATTATTTTATAATTGTTTATAAAAGGAAAAGTGAGCTGTGTGGTTGTAAAACGATACAGCTCACTTTTACATTGATTCACAAATATAGTGTTCCAACATATCGCGGTTTAGTAGGGTGATTTTCTTATAGCTCAGCGAAATCCAACCGCGTTTCGCTAAGGAACTAAGGATCCGACTGACGGTTACACGACTAATACCAAGGGAATAGCCAAGTTCTTCATGGGTTATATGGATACAGTGATCATTGTTGATATCCATATTTAAAAGCAAACGGATAATGCGTTTATCAGCGGAAAGGAACGAGGCAGCATCCAAATGAGTAGAAAGCATACGAACAGTACCTGCAAGATATTTTAGTAAGAAAAATGCGAGAGAAGGGTTTGCCTGCATGCATTGTTCCAGTGCAGCGCGGTCAATCGCAACAACTTGCCCGTCTGTCATTAGCTGCGCTGAGGATACACGAGGATTTTCGTCAAAAAAAGAAGCTTCTCCGAGAATGTCACCCTTTCTGTAAATAGTTAAAAGACGTTCATTTCCGTCTGTAGAGCTAATAAATGTTCGAACTCGTCCGGATACAATGTAGTAAAAACAGTTTGGATAATCACCCTGGCTATATAAAATCTTATTCTTTGGATAAGATAGTAGTTGACCTAAATGGACAAAAGGAAGCCAAGCATCCTCTGGTAAGTTAATTGTTTCAGACATAAAATATTGGTATTGATGTTCCAAAATACAGCCTCCTGATATAAATTTCCTGAATTGTAACATAGTTTACATTCTATTGCAAGAAAGTGTGACATAATACAACCATCGAATTTATTGAATAATCGGAGGAGTACATATCATGGGAATGACAATGAGCCAGAAAATTTTGGCAGCTCATGCGGGGCTTGACTCTGTAGAGGCTGGACAACTCATCGAGTGCAAGCTGGATTTGGTCCTCGGAAATGACATTACCACACCGGTTGCAATCGGCGTATTTGAAGAGGCGGGACTTACTCAAGTCTTTGACAAAAATAAGATTGCAATTGTTCTTGATCATTATACACCGTGCAAAGATATGAAGGCAGCACAGCTCTGTGCAATTGCTCGTAATTTTGCTAAAAAGTATCAAATCAAAAATTTTTTCGATGTGGGGGATGTGGGTGTTGAACATGCACTGATCCCTGAAAAGGGGCTGGCTGTTCCGGGTGACTGTATTATCGGGGCAGATTCACATACATGCACATATGGCGCATTGGGCGCATTCTCTACCGGAATTGGTTCTACTGATATGGCTGCGGGCATGGCAACCGGAAGTGCATGGTTTAAGGTACCACAGGCTATCAAGGTTGTTTTGACTGGTAAGAAACAGAAGTATGTCAGTGGTAAAGACATTATTTTACACTTAATTGGTATGATTGATGTAGACGGAGCATTATATCAGAGTCTGGAATTTACCGGAGAAGGTGTCTCCAATCTATCTATGGATGACCGTTTTACAATTTCCAATATGGCAATTGAATGTGGTGCCAAGAATGGTATTTTCCCTGTTGATGAAAAGACGATAGCGTATCTGAAGGGACGTACAGAACGTACATATACAAGGTTTGAAGCCGATGAAGATGCAATCTATTCACAAACCATTGAAATCGATTTAAATGCATTAAAACCTACTGTTGCCATGCCGCATTTGCCATCCAACACAAAAACAGTTGATGAAGTGGCCGGAAAACCCATTCACCAAGTTGTGATTGGATCTTGTACTAATGGTCGCATTCAGGACATGCGTGAAGCCGCTGAAATCATGAAGGGCAGAAAGGTTGCTGCGCATGTGCGCTGCATTGTGATTCCTGCCACACAGGAAGGATATTTGCAGGCGATTAAAGAAGGACTGATTGAAATTTTTATCAATGCTGGCTGTGCAGTATCTACGCCCACCTGTGGCCCGTGTCTTGGTGGACATATGGGTGTCCTTGCAGATGATGAATGGGCGATTTCTACAACGAATCGCAATTTTGTTGGCCGTATGGGTCCGACGTCCTCTATGATCATTTTGGCAAGTCCTGCCGTAGCGGCGGCATCTGCAATCAAGGGCTGTTTAGCATCCCCTCACGATTTGGACTAAAGGAGAACTAACCATGGCTAAAGTTTATAAATATGGTGATAATGTAGATACGGATGTAATTATTCCGGCAAGATATTTAAATGCTCCCGAAAAAAGTGAGCTTGCAAAGCACTGTATGGAAGATATTGATCTTGTTTTTGCAAAAACTGTAGAAATAGGTGACTTCATAGTAGCAGGTGACAACTTTGGATGCGGATCTTCTCGTGAACATGCCCCTATTGCAATTCAGGCCTGTGGTGTGAAATGCGTCATTGCAAAAAGCTTTGCACGTATTTTCTACCGCAATGCAATTAATATAGGCTTTCCAATTATGGAATGTCCGGAAGCTGCGGAAGACATTGCTGTGGGAGATGTCATTTCTGTTGATTTTTCAACGGGTATCATTACTAACGAAACAAAAGAGAAAAGTTATCAGAGTGCGCCGTTTCCTGCCTTTGTCGATGGTATTATTGAGGCAGGTGGACTAATAAACTCATTGAAAAAACGTGGACTTGCAAAATAAAGCAGTGACGGGAGAGAATTTTTATGGATTATAAAATTGCGCTGATTCGCGGCGATGGTATTGGCCCAGAGGTCGTGCAGGAAGCTGTTCGTGTGATGGATACGATTGGGAAGAAATTTCATCATAACTTTACATACATTGAAGTCGATCTGGGTGGTTGCGCAACAGACAAATATGGTGTATCCTATCCTGAGGGAACTGCCGAAAAGTGCAAGGCATGTGATGCTGTTTTGTTGGGTGCTGTCGGTGGTCCTAAATGGGGCACAGATAAGCCTGCGGAGCAGCGTCCCGAAACAGCACTGCTGGCAATTCGAAAAGATTTAGGCTTGTATGCAAATTTGCGCCATGCAACATTGCGCCCTGCGTTGGTCGATGCATGTCCTTTAAAAAAGGAAACAGCTGAAAAAGGCATCGACATTATGATGGTGCGTGAGCTGATCGGTGGTGTTTATTTTGGTAAGCGCGGTCGCTACGAAACCGAAAATTGCGGTATTGAGTGTACAGATTTGATGGCATACAGTGAAATGGAAGTCGAGCGTATTGGTCGTCGTGCATTTGAGCTGGCACAAAAGCGAGGTAAGCGCGTTGCATCCGTGGACAAGGCGAATGTTCTGGAAACCTCCAGATTGTGGAGAGAAACGATGCACCGTATTTCGCAGGATTATCCGGATGTAACACTGGAAGATGTACTTGTAGATAATTGTGCAATGCAGTTGGTACGCGATCCTTCGCAGTTTGATGTAATTGTTACAGAGAATATGTTTGGCGATATTTTATCTGACGAAGCAAGTATGATCACCGGATCTCTGGGTCTGCTGCCTTCTGCATCAATTGGAAGCAATGCGCCTGCACTCTACGAGCCTATCCATGGCAGTGCACCTGATATTGCAGGTAAGGATAAAGCAAATCCTATCGCAACGATTCTGTCTGTTGGGATGATGTTTAAGTATTCCTTTGATCTGCCTGCGGAATCTGAAGCTATTGAAAAAGCTGTCGATTCTGTATTGGCTGCCGGATGGCACACCGCTGATATGATGGGGAATGCCGATCAGCTTGTCGGCTGCAAAAAAATGGGCAGCCTGATTTGTGAGGCGCTTGAAAATTAAACTTTGTTTGTAATCTGGAAAGGAGACTAATATGCTGCTTGCGTTGGATGTAGGCAACCTGACGATATCCGTCGGCTTATTTGACAAAAAAGGAACTTTGAAGTTTTTAGCAACTTTGGATACTGATAAATCCAAAACGGCCGACCAGATTGCAATTGATTTGATGAATCTGTTCCAATTGTACCGCTATGATTTGAACGATGTTACAGGCACTATTTTCTGTAGTGTTGTTCCTCCTATGGATTTTGGCATTGAAAAGGCGTTGACACGTCTTTTTGGAAAAGCCCCAATCCGTGTAGGCCCCGGCATCAAAACAGGATTAAATATTCGTACAGGAATTCATACACAGTTAGGTGTTGATCTGGTGAGTGGTGCTGTTGCGGCAATCAATAAATTTGAACCTCCAATTATTATGATTATGATGGGAAGCGCAACTGTTTTCTGCTATATTACGGAAAAGAAGAGCTTTGAGGGTGGATTGCTATGCCCAGGTGTTACAGTTTCTTTGGAGGCTTTATCCAAACGTACAGCACAGCTGCCTGATGTTTCCTTTGCAAAACCTGTTTCCTTGATTGGAAAAACAACCGAAGATTGTATGCAGTCAGGTATTGTATATGGCACAGCTGCCATGATGGATGGTATTATTGATCGTATCCAAAAATTAACAGGGAAACCGGCATCCGTTGTTGTAACAGGAGCGAATGCTCCTGTTATTGTGCAGTATTGCAACAGTAAAGTCGTTTATGATAAAAACCTTGTAATGGATGGACTTTTTCAAATTTATCGAAAAAATTCCAATTGGTAACAGATGGGGTGCTGCATTGTTACGCAG
>JAHHSM010000061.1 GCA_020025175.1 Oscillospiraceae bacterium
TTTTCTTATTCTCCCTGGCAGAGCCGGGGGGTGTTGTAACGCTAAAGCTAACCAATGTATAAACGCAGCCAAACAATGATTGTTTAGCTGCGTTTATTGTAGACTCATGTCCGCAAGAGCATCGGTTGTATTTGCTTCCCTTCAAGTGCCCATTCTATCGTATCGCCGATACACGCCATGTCTGCCACCAAAGAGCAGGGTTTATTGTTTGGATCATCCTGACCATAAGGTACAAAATAGTAATTTTTACGTACCAATAGTTTTCCGATATTTTCCGCATTCGCCGCCAAGGCATCATTGCTGGAAATCGCAAGGACAATCGGTCTATCATTTCGCAAATGCGCTTTTGCAGCCAAGGTAACCGTGGAATCTGTCACACCATTGGCCAGCTTCCCGATCGTATTCCCTGTACACGGTGCAATAACCAAAAGATCCAAAAGCTTCTTCGGTCCAATGGGCTCTGCATCCCGAATGGTCTTGATTGCCGGTCTGCCTGCTGCATCCTCAATCATTTTCAAAAATGTTTCAGCAGAGCCAAAACGCGTATCCGTAGCAGCTGTAATTTCCGAAACAATAGGAATCACTGTTTCATATTCCTTCGTTAAACGTAAATATTCTTTCAACACTTTCTGATGTGTACAAAAAGAACCGCAAAATGCAAACCCTATCCGCTGTTGTTTCAAGCAAGCACCTCCTGTTCTGTAAGAATTTGAAAAACAGTATCTAAAATTGCTTCACCCGCAGATTCTGGTGCCACCTGCCCCGGAAGGCCAAGAGCCCAAACCGTCGTAATTCCCATACTCTCTGCTGCACCAAAATCTATTCCTCCCGGTTTTGATGCAAGATCTATACACAAGGAACTCTTCTTCATGCAGTTTAGATATCCACGATCCAAAATAAGATGTGGAATTGTATTGTAAACCACATCACACAGCGGCAAGCACTGCTCCAGCCGCAGCAATGAACAAGTTTTGCACCCGTTCAGCTCTGCTTCTACCAGACTTTCGCTTTTACGCGCCGCAATCGTGACATTGGCCCCAATTCCTTGTAATAATCTTGCCAAAAACTTGCCAATCCTGCCGTATCCCAATATCAGACAATTTGCGCCCCTCAACGTACGTTTCATATTCTGCATCGTCAGCTCCAAAGCACCCTCCGCTGTGATATATGCATTGCGAAGCACAAAGTCTTCACGCTTGTAATAATCAATAATACTTAAACCATATTCCTTCGCAGAGCTAAGAACGGCATCCGACAGCATGCCGCCAAATATATGTTGATCTGCACGCAGCAGCGACCACAATGTTTCTACAGGCAGCCGCTTTTCCAAAAGCGGCGCATTTAAATATCCATCGCTGTCTATCGCAGGCAGCGGCAGCAAAATAATATCTGCAGCACCTAGCTGCGCAGCAACCTCCGGTGTTAACCGTTCTTTTTCTCCCAATCCAAATGAATGAACTTCAAATCCACGTTTTTTCAGCAATGCTACAATTGCCTGCTGGCGAGAATCACCGCCAGCTACAAAATATGTCCGTTTCATACTCTCCCTCCGGTTTTATTCTATTCGCCATATCCGTCTTTGGTGATTGCAGGCACTTATAAAATATGCTATACTGCCTCTATCAAAAGAAGTGAGGAATACATATGATCCGCTATCCTTATTTATTATTTGATGCAGATAACACTCTGCTCGATTTTGAGCGCAACGGATGGAAAGCATTTACCATGCTATGCGCAAAATATCATTTTCCTTGTACAAAAGAAAGCCATGCAGCCTACGAAAGTTTTAATCAACCCCTTTGGAATCAGCTAGAGCGCGGTATCATCACAAAGGATTTTCTAAAAACAGAGAGGTTTCGTTTATTTTTAGAATACCTGCATCGTACCGAAGATCCCGCTGAAGTAAATAAAGATTTTCTCGATTTTCTGGGTACAGGCAGTTTTCTGATCCCTTATGCGGAAGACATCTGCAAGCAGCTTTCACAAAATCATGAACTCTATATCCTGACGAATTCCGTAGAGAGTGTGCATGTGAATCGAATGCTCCAATCTACAATAGCACCCTATATTAAAGAATCTTTTATTTCTGAAGCTATCGGCTATGAAAAGCCAAACAAATTTTACTTCGATTATGTGCTAAGTCAAATTCCCGGTATCACAAAAGAAAACTGTTTGCTCATCGGAGACTCTTTAACCAGTGATATGCAGGGCGGCATCAATGCCGGTATCCCTGTTTGCTGGTATAACCCCAATCATTTATCACCAATCGGAACGCTTCCTATCGACTATATCATCCACGACCTGCGAGAATTACCTGCCCTGGTGAACTGACACCAAGAAAAAGCCCATCAACATAAAAATGTTGATGGGCTTTTTCTATTTTGACTTTAATGTTTCTCGCGGTGCTCTTTCACTTTTGCAATCAATAATTCTTTATCGTTCGGAAGCGTCTCATCCATAACCATTTCCAAAAGAAATTGCAGCATCTGACCGATTTCTTTCCCCCGATATCCCATTGCAATCAAATCATTTCCATTGACTGCCAACTGTTTGAGGGAAAAACACGCATCTTTCTCCACAATAGCTTCAAGCAGTTGTTCTAATTTATCAATCTGTTTTTGCCGTTCCAAAAATTCAGGTGCCTGCGCCAAATTATCAGCACGTTTGACCTCAAGCAGATCTCTCGTTCCCTGCACCCCAAGCTTATTCATCATCCTGCGCAAAGCACGCTCGCTTGGCTCAATGGGTACATCATGCCATTCTACCAACTTCAAAATGCGCATCGTGCTCTCATTATCAAACCGCAGTCTCCGCAAAATATCATGTCCCATTTTGCGGCTTTGATTTGCATGTCCTCTAAAATGACCAACACCATCCGCATCAATCGTCATACATGCAGGTTTTCCAAGATCATGCAGCAGCATTGTCACGCGGAGCACGTCTTCCGGTTTACTATATCCTACTGTTCTGGCAGTATGCTCCCACACATCATAGCAATGATGAAAATTTTTCTGGTCGCATTTGACCGCAGGAAGAATTTCAGGCAAAACCACACCCAATACATCTGAATAATCCAGCAAAACACGCACAACATTTTTGCCGGAAAGCAGCTTCAATAATTCAACACGGATACGCTCCATCGCAACATCTGCAAGCGCCGATGCCTGCGCATGTATGGCATCGCTGGTTGCATCTTCAATCGAAAAGCCCAAAACCGAGGAAAAACGGATAGCACGCATCATGCGGAGCGCATCTTCCGCAAACCGCTGTGACGGTTCACCCACGCAACGAATCACACCACGTTTCAAATCTTCTTTTCCATCGAAATAATCTTTCAGTACCCCTTTTCGGTCTATCGCCATAGCATTGATTGTAAAATCTCGCCGTTTTAAATCCTCCCGAAGATTTTTCGTGAACGTGACCATATCCGGATGGCGATGATCGGCATATTCCCCATCCACGCGATAGGTAGTGACCTCAAAATGGTATCCGTCCAAGACAACAGTCACTGTTCCATGCTGCATACCTGTTCCGACAGCATATCCTTTGAACAGTGCCAGTGTTTGTTCCGGTCGTGCACTTGTTGTCATATCCCAATCAGCCGGCTCTTTTCCAAGCAGCAAATCCCGTACACATCCGCCTACCAAATACGCTTCATATCCAGACTTTTCTAATGTTTCCAGCACGTGCAGAGCTGGTTTTGGAATCCATTTTCTCATCCATCCACTTCCCTATAAAGCTTTGACAGTATTGATAAATAATAGTATCAACATTTTAGCAGTTTTCTACCCATTTTGCAAAAGAAACTCACCTGCCACCCCACACAAAAAAGGAGCGTGTTTTCGAATTCGGAAACACGCTCCTTTACTTCAGAATGACCTATACCGATATTTTGAGCATTTACTCAGTTCTCTTGAGCAATGATCACACGCATACGTCCACCAGAAGATTCCTTTTGATCATACCAGCCGGTAAGCGTATACTTGCCATCATTAATTTGATCCAAGCTGCTTACATAGTACTGCACACCTTTGCCATCTATCCATTTTGCAATATACACCTGTACACCATAATTCACCTGAAATTTTTCATGATCTTTCGTGAGCACTGCATTTCCATCGACAGAAGCCAGATTTATGCGAATCAAGTTTTCAATCTTTTTTATACCTGTTTCATCTGCACGATACCGCACCGCTTTTCCTTCATCTGCCGCAAACGTGCTGTGTTCACAAGCAAACGGTCCGGCCTGCGCTCCGCCGGATTGAATTGTATAGATATGAGACTGCTGCCCATTGCTTCCTGTTATTTCTTCATCCTCGATCAGCACACCAAAGGAATACATATCTCCGGTAACATTTTTCAAAATCAATGTTCCAATCTCGCCCTTATCATTAAGCTCGTAATACGCAATATCTCTTTCCTCAATTTGTACGCCAGACAAGCGATTTGCCGCTACAGTAATTACAGTTTCGTCTGCGTAATCTAAAATTTTCACATCATCAGCAAATTGATATTCACCCAATGTGGTTGCCTTTTTATTCACTGTACCGCTTAATTCTTTCGAAGGACTGCTGATGCGACTGATCTCCACTTCTCCGTTATCCAAGGAAACCTTTACGAGATCACCTTCATTATAATACCCAATCTTATCCGTTTGATGCTGATATGTGACACCATCTGCCCCCAAAATCTTAATATATGGTGCTGTATACGCTTTTCCCTGTGCATCAACATAATTTCCTGTACCAGTTCCTAAAACAACACCGGCAAGCATTCCTCCTGCTTCATCAGGTGTAATTACCGCTGCCACAGTATTATTTCTTCCAAGCAGAAGTGTAATCGGATCTCCCAGCTTAAATTCGCCAGTCGCAGAAACAGCATAAGCGGCAGAAGAAGTTTCAAACTCGTAACTGGCACCGGATACAACAATTCCTGTGGGATTGCTGCGATTCGGAACAGCACTTTCGTAAATACCGGTCACACGATTGTGGTATGCCCAAACAGTTTTTGTCTTTGGCATATAGTAAACTACATCGTTCTTGATAACCGAAGCCGCACTGCTGTCCCTATCGTTGCGATAAACAGCAGCAGGCTTGAATCCAACCTTGCTTTCCAGCGTACCTGAATCCATAATAACAGGACCTTCCAACTCAGCATTGATGACACTCAAATAATCAATATTACCAGATGCATCAATAGTATATCCTAATGTTAATGCATAAACCTTTCCATCCTTTGTAGTAGCGTTAAGCGTATTATAAATCAGCTGTGCACACTCTTCACGCGTCAAATTTTCTCCACGTTTGGCCTTGATTCCCTTATCCATCTTTTCATTTTCGTAAAGTGCCAGCTGCGGATACGGAAATGTACCGGTTGCAAAGTCAGCATCAGTGTATCCCAGCATTTTTAGGCAAATATTGACCGCCTCTTCTAATTTAACATGATGATTCGGGCGAAATGTTCCGTCAAGATAACCATTCACCCATCCGGCATCCACACCAGTTTTGACATAACCTGCGGCCCAATGATTATATTTCACATCCGCAAACGGCGATACATGTGCCGAAGATGTTGCCATATCTTTATAAGTTGATGCAGCAACTGCCATTTTTGTAAATGCTGCGCGTGTTACATTTTCATCAAGATGCAAATCACCCTTTGCATCTCCATTTAAAACTCCCATAGCTGCCAAAACCGGGAGCACCTCATCATTGCTCACCATTGCCTGTACCCCAGGCATCATCAAAGAAGCACTGATCGCCAATGCACAAAACATTGCTGCTATTCTCTTCTTCATCACTCGAACCCTCCTTTATTTATTCGTAACGCAGTGCGTCAATCGGATTCAGCTTTGCCGCCTTATTTGCCGGCAGATACCCGAAAAATACGCCAATGCCCACAGATACGCCAAACGAAATTGCCACTGCAGCAAATGTCGGCGCAGCGTCAAAGCTTCCGGTTCCGCCCATATTACTCATGACACTCGACAAAAGCGGACTTGCAGCAGTTGTGCAAAGAGCACCCAGCAAAATACCCAGAACGCCACCTACTGCACTGGTTGTACCTGCTTCAATCACAAATTGCCAACGAATATCACGGCGCTTTGCTCCCAACGATTTTCTGATGCCTATTTCACGGGTTCGTTCACTAACCGATACCAACATGATATTCATAATGCCAATACCGCCAACCAAAAGCGAAATTGCCGCAATCGCAACCAAAACCGTCATCATGACACTAATCATCGTATTCATCATAGTGATCATTTCCGCAGAAGTCATAATATAGTAGTATTCATCCGAAAGATAGACGCTGTGGAGATAGTCACCAATAATCTTTTTTCCCGTTGCCGCAGTGTCTTCCCCTGCCGACGTAAACATAAAGAAATCAGTCTCAGCTGTTCCATTCATTGTACAGGCATTTGTATAAGGAATATATACCACATCATTGCCGCCGCCTTCTATCACCTCTCCCGAGGGGGCCAATACTCCAACAACAGTATAGTGGGTTCCTGAAATCGTAATTTCCTTTCCCAATCCGTTTTCATCAAATGCTTTTTTATTGACGTATGCACCAATCACACATACATTCTGTTTACGTACCACATCAAGATACTGTAAAAAGCGTCCTTCTTTCAAGGTATCACCAAAGGCACTGGCTAATTGTGCATAATCCTCACTGACACCATAGATTTGTGTGCGCTTAAATTCCTTCGTTCCATTACGGAGCACGCCGCGCGTCGCAATGTATGGCGTTACACCGGAAAGATACTCAGGATACCGTTCAATCAGTGCATACATATCATCCGTATCGACAGTTCTCGAACCACCTGCACCACGTCCCATGATCTGCACTTGAATCAAATTGGCGCCCATTTTATCAAACTCATCATTCATCATCCGCTGCATACCACTGCCGAGCCCTGTGATAATAATCACCGCCGCAACACCGATAATAATACCAAGCATTGTCAACAACGCGCGCACTTTACTGGACATCAACGAGTCAATGGCCAAACGGAAACTTTGTCCGATTCCCATTATGCACCATCCCTTTCTCCTGCTTCTACAGGCTGCACCACAGCCTCAGGCGCACTCGCCGATCCATCGTATATGATTTTTCCATCCTGTAAACGTACGATACGCTGTGCCTTTACCGCAATGGAATTATCATGGGTAATGAGTACAATCGTGTTGCCCTCTTGATTGAGCTCTTGCAAAAAAGAAAGCACCTCCCGGCTCGTGCGAGAATCCAATGCGCCGGTTGGCTCATCCGCTAAAATAACAGAAGGATCTCCTGCCAGCGCACGCGCAATCGATACGCGCTGCTGCTGACCGCCGGAAAGCTGATTGGGCATATTTTTTGCTTTTGTTTCCAGCCCTACGCGGCGCAATGCATCCATCGCTTTTTTGTGTCGTTCTTCAGCACCCACACCCGCGTACAGCAGAGACAGCTCAACATTCTCCATTACATTTAAGCGCGGAAGCAAATTGTACTGCTGAAAAATAAATCCGAGCATTTTATTGCGAATCTCTGCCTGATCGTCATCTTTCATCGTAGATACATCCACACCATTGAGATGATAGGTGCCACTGGTGGGTACATCCAAGCAGCCAATAATATTCATTGCCGTGGATTTACCAGAGCCAGACTGCCCAACAATTGCTACAAACTCGCCTTTTTCAATTTTTAAATTAATTCCATCCAACGCATGTACTTCAGCATCGCCCATATGATATATTTTGTAAATATTTTTCAATTCAATCAGAGCACTCATAGATTTATTCCCCTGCTGCGGCTGCTGTCATTTCCTCTTCGGTTCCCATACTTACTTGTGATTCACCCAAGATGCCTTTGACCAGCACAAAGTCTCCTTCAGAAATACCGCTTCTGATTTCTACATACCGACTGTCGTTAGCACCCAATGTAACCTCAACATCTTTCGCTTTGGTATAATCAATTATTCCGTCTTTTTCGGAAACTGCATTTTCAGGAAGAACCTGAACTATATTACCGCGACTCACCGCACTCAAAGGAATCGTCAAAACATGCTTATTCTGGTCAATCTGAATTTCAGAACTCACATTCATACCGGGAAGCAGCGCTGCATCCGGATTTTCAACCACAACCGTAACAGGATAGTTCGTAACGCCATTTGCAGTTGTTCCGTTGATGTTGATTTTGTCTACATATCCAGTAAATGTACGCCCCGGTAATGCATCTACACTGATTTTAACACTCTGCCCAATTTTCACCTTTGGAATATCCAGCTCATCGATCATCATATCAAATGTCAGTGCAGAAAGATCACTGATGACTGCCATCACTGTGGTACCTGCCTGACCAATATTGTCACCTGCATTGAGATCCTTTTGTGTCACTGTACCAGTGATAGGGGCTTTAATCTGGTATTCTTCCAGCATATCCTGTGCTGTGCGCAGGCTCAGTTCAGCATTCTCCACAGCCAGAGCAGCACCCTTGAGCTGATCTTCAGTATTTTCACTTTCAACGCAAAGCAATTTAGTACCCGACGAAACTGCGCTGCCCTCAGAAACATAAATTTCTTTCACAGTACCAGCAGACTTTGCAAGAATTTCTGTTTCTGTTGCATATTCAAAGGTACCGCCGCTCTGACAAGCGTAATTCCCCACCTGTGCTGTTGCCGCCATACCCCCAGTGATGCCGCCGGGATTTTTGACCGTCAATTCTACTGCCTGAACCAATGTTCCACCACTGCCAACCGTTGTGTATCCGGAAACATTCTTTACCACTGCAGCTACTGTTTCTCCTGTAGCAGTAATAGTTACCACAGCGCTTTGCCCTGCGCTGATATATTTGGCATCCACCGCATTGAATCCGCATTTCAGCGTCATATTTTGGTTATCTGTTACCTTAGCTACAGGCGTTCCAGGTGCAATCGAATCTCCTATTTTAACAGCTACACTTGAAATACGTCCCGAAACTGTAGACGTTACCGTAAGCTCTCCCATCGCTCTGGATGCCTGATCATAGCTCAGCTGCGCCTGCTCAACGCCCAACTGTGCCTGCTCAACGCCGGTCTCAGCCTTCTTTGCATCGATCACATAGAGCACCTGGCCTTTTTCAACTTTGTCACCAATCTCAAAACTATCGCTAAGAATATCGCCTGTTACCATACCCACGATCGTGCCTGAATGAATCGGTTTAATTGTACCAGTGCCTGAAACAGACACAGTCACATCACGATACGCAGCCCGCTCCGCAGTGTATACCTTTGCACCAAGATTCGTCCCGCTGCTGCCCCCCAGCAAACGCAGCAGCAAAAGCAGCACAACGACGATAACAACCGTAATCAATATACGTTTCTTTTTTCTTTTTTCCCTCGGAATAATATGCATCTTTTTTGTTTTCTCTTCTTTCACGCCCACGGCAACCTCCAGCGGTTGCTCCTGCGGCTGGCTCAAATCCTGATTTTCATTCTCCATCCATGGGTTCTCCTTTCACTTCAACCAATATTTCACACTGCACTGATCAGTCTATTTTCTGTTTCCTTTCTCAAATTTTGTAAATATGTGATATCTATTATATTAATTCCTGCTTTTCAATACAAGACAATACATTTGAATAATCTGTAAATTTTACCTGCTATTTATAATAAAAGTGTGCTATTATAATCTCAATATCGTAGTGTCGGGGTATAAGATATGAATATCGAATTAAAGAAATGGTCCTTTGGTGACAGGAAACATTTAATCACGATTTGCAATGCTGTTGACCGTACATATCTATCTAATCAGCTTCCTTTTCCTTATACAGATGAAGCCGCCGATTGGTGGTTGGATATGGTCAGCAAGCATGATGGCGTTGACGGAATTTTTCGCTCTATAACAGTAAACGGACAAATTACCGGAACAATTTCCGTAGAGCAAAAAAAGGATGTTTTTTGTAAAGATGCTGAAATCGGCTATTTTCTTTGCACTGATTATTGGTCCCGTGGGATTGCAACCGAAGCCGTAAGACAAATTTGCGAGATTGCTTTTATAAATCTGGATATTATCCGCATCACAGGTACAATATTCGAACCAAATCAAGCTTCTCGCAAGGTTCTGGAAAAAAATCATTTCATTTTAGAAGGAATCATGAAAAATTCAGCCGTCAAGGATTCACATATATATGATGTACGTGTTTACGCAAAAATGAAATAATTTCTGATTTTTCCAGTCAGGACCCCCGGCTAAGCCGGGGGCTTGAATAAGCCCTATAAGAGCATAATACAGACGACGCCCCTCAAGGGACCCGA
>JAHHSM010000062.1 GCA_020025175.1 Oscillospiraceae bacterium
TTTTATTTACCCCTGGTACTACCAGGGGTTTATTCTAGCCTAAAGGCGCCAAATACAAAAAGGAGAATGCCGAAGCCTTCTCCTTTTGTCTTTTATGCAGTTTTCTTGTTATTGTACGTTTTCCAAAAAGCGCATCAGCATTGCTGCCGCCTGCGCACGTGTAGCTGTTCCTTGTGGCTCCAAGATATTGCCGCCCACGCCATTTAGGATATGTTCTTCGACCGCCCACTGCACCGCCTGTTGTGCATAACTGCTAACCTTATTAGAATCCGAGAAACGCAAACCAGACTGTGAGAGTGCCGGGCTGCCTGCATAGCGATAGAGCATTACTGCCATCTGTTCGCGAGTAATGCAATCGTTGGGTCCAAAATTGCCATTTCCATAACCGGAAACGATTCCCTTTTCAACCGTCCACTGCACCGCCTTGTCATACCATTCACCAACATGCACATCCTTAAAGTCGTTGCTCTTGATACTGTCTGGATTTCCTTCCAGATTATGAAGCACCTCTGCCAGCATGCCGCGAGTCATACCACCGTCAGGGGTAAATGTGTCGGAAGAAGTACCCTGATAAAGCGCATGGCCTGTAGCAAAATCAATAGCTTCTTCCGCCCAATGTCCCTGCGTATCCGCAAAGCGCTTTGCTCTATCCTGTAATCGGATAGATTCACCGTTTTCAACCGAAAGGGTGATGAAGTCGTTTTTCACTACAGCCTTGGACACCACTTTCTCGGTGCCATCCTTGCGCAGGATCACTGCTACCACGCCCGGTGTTGCCTGTTTGACCGGAATCATCACCGTCAGTTGTTCCTTGACACCGGTGTTCACCCGGATTACTGGTGCATTTTCAGCCTGCTGCTTCGCTTCCAACGGGGACAGTGGCAGTGCTACCGGCTTATTTTCGTATTTCGCCTGTTCCACTGCTTTGCCGGAGATCACAACCTCTGCCTGCACCCGACCCGCTTGGTCCACCTTTGTGGTTGCAGTCGTACCATCGACCTGCTTTGCCTCCGTAACAGAGGAACCGTCAGGTTTGGTTTTTGTCACGCTCTTGTTCCCCTGCTTATCTGTCACTGTAACCACCGAGGAACCATCTTTTTTACTTTCCGCTACAATTTTTTCACCTTGGGGCGTTACAGTGGTTTCCACTGTAGTTCCGTCAGGCTTTTTGATGATCTCTGTTACGGAACCATCAGCGTGGTGCTCAATCTCCGGCTTCGACGTGTGAGATGTACCTCCGCCGCCACTGCTGCCGCTTTTAATTGTCAGCCTGCCAGACGCGTAATGCAATTCATAACAATCACTTTTTCCCGCCATGGCCTCTGCTCCAAAGATCTCAATGTCTACTGTGCCTGGCTTTGTCATATCCGGCATGATCTTATATCGGATGGTAGGCTCTACGCCCAGCTTTTCCCCTGCGCGCAGACCTTCCACGGTATAATCATCCACACCCAGCACCGGCGCTTTATCGTTGACCTTCGCCGTTTTATCTTTTGCCTTGATCTGAATGATTCCCTTATTTACCGTGAGCGTATAGCCGGTCACCGTTTCGCTGTAGTCATCGGTGGCTGATGCTCTGGCCGTGATACGGGCAACACCCACTCCTGTGATATGCACCTTGCCGCTGCTCACATTAACCGAAGCTACCTGCGAATTATCGCTTTCATAAGTTACGATGCTGCCCGCGACTGCGCCGGAGGCCATGAGGACAAAATCTTCGTCACTATAAAGCTTCTCCTCCGCTGCCTTTTCAAATGCAAAGCCCGTCTGCGGCAGCTTGTCCTGTGCCGTAACTGTGACAGTGATGGTATAGCTTTGATAATTTGGCGCATCCACTGAAAGGGTAATCTGCGCCGTACTGCCAACATGATCTACGGCGCTGGCTGCCACTGCATACTGAAGGGTCTTCCCTGCGCTGTCCATGGCAGGAGTTCTTTCCAGAATCTTCTTGTCATCCGTTTTGACCGCAACAGCAGTCACCCTGCCACCGGGACAAATCAGTCCGCTCACATCCAACGTACCTGCTGTGCCATATTTGGCACCGCTTTCGACCTCTCGATCCCCAAATACAGCTTTTTCAATGGTAAACGGCAGTTCTGCAGTTCCGCTGTAATAGCCGCCGCTTTGAGCGGTAACTACAGCAGCAGCCTGCCCTACCTGCTCATTATTCCGATAGGAAACTGTATAATCCTCGCTGCGCAGTATTTGCGCATCCACCGGCAGAACCGCAGGCTCGATCTTGCTGCCGGAAAACACCTCTGGTGTAAGCTTTTGGAAAAGATCCGCCGACAAGGGCTTCGCCTGTATCTCCACCGCAGCAGAAGCCTGACTTTTTTCGACAGCGCCAATCTCCGCCTTGCTGCCGTAAACAGCCTTTACCTCGTTGCTGCCGGGCTGCAGTCTGCGATCTTTGGTGTCATAGGTCAGCCTGGCAGTTCCCTGCTCCACCTGCTGCTCTGCCAGCTTCTCACCGTCTTTATAAAGCGCTACCCACTTATCCTGTCCCTTGGTGTCCGATGTGTTGAACGTAAAGGTTACCGGCTCGCCAAAGGCAACCGACTGCGGCGCCGTCAGATTATAAGTAATCTCTACCGGTGGAACGGGCGGTGCCGGTGGTGGTGTACCCTCGGTCAGCGTAATGGGAAAGATCTGATCCTTGTTTGCAAGATTTTCCGGAATCGCCACTTTTCTCAGCTCACGGAAGTCAGCATCCTCCTGCGGCAGTAAATCCGCGCTCTTGAAAGCCAGAAATACATATTCTTCACCCGACTTATGATCGAATCCCACGTACATTTTATATTTATCTCGACCGCTGCCCTCCGCCTCGGTCAGGAACATGCTCCCGAGCCAGTCGCTTTTGCCATCATATTGACCGCTGTCTCTTCCATCCCAATATTCCTTTTTCACCGCAACCGTATGCAGAAGGGTGACATAGTCCGTATCCGTCGGCTTGATGTATCTACCTGTAGTATCCGAGCAGACTACGGTGATCTCGGTGGAGTCTATTCCATCTTCCTCCAATTTGGAAACATCTACCGAAAGACGATCCAGTGTAAATTGTCCCTGCTTAAACTGCACTGTACCAAGAGACACCTGCGCCGCGACGTTCTTGACCTCCCAGTGAAGTTTTCCATCAACCTCTCTCGGCTTGATTTCGTATGTAGTCTCCGCCATACGGAAGGCATCCTGCGCGACATTCTTAGGGGTAATCAGGCGAAGACCTTCGCTCAAATTCGTCCACTGTGTTATTGTGCTGTTCCCCGATACCTCAGCACCGATCTCCAAGATATCTGCATTATCTAAGAAGCGAACGGTGCCGCCTCCCTGCAGCTTGTTATTAATTTTTGCACTGCCCTTAGGAAACAGCATGGTGCTGGCAGGTAGGATTACATTATCAACCGTGTCCCCCGCCTCGAGGTAACACTGCGCACCGTTTTTCAGTTCCAATGTCCCCAACGATTGGATCACAGACCGCTCCGTAAGTATTGCTTTGTCAATCGCCAGCTGTACACTTTCATTGCCATGGAGCGTAAAGGGCTTGATGTTGGTGCTTCCTGTGCCCGTGACATTGATTCTCGTATTCGTGCTTTGCTCAGCAAAAATGCCACTGGGAAATTTCACACTGTTTTTACTGAGATCCACCACCTCTGTCTGCGGAACAAGCTCCAACAACACAGGTCCGTTATAATTTGTAGCGACCGGTGCCTGCACCATCGGACCCAAAGCGGTCTTCTCATCGTGGCTGGTATAGATCGCTTGGAAACGGCATTTGCCCTCATCGACATTACGTACCGTCAGTCGAGCGTTTTGACCCACGGTATAGCTGTTTGCCCCTTCACTTTTATAGCCGCCGGCAAAAACCAAAGGCAGCTGATTTTCTTCTGAGCTGCCAAACCCGCCAATGCCGCCCCCATTAGGGTTATCTGTTACCACATGGTCCAGCGTGAGTCCATAGCCTGCCAGAAAGATCTCTCTGTGCGGTATGGCCCCCACACCATCGGATCCGGTAAACTTCATAACAATATCTTTAAAGGATACATTGTCTCCCGCAAGCTGCATAGGTGAACGGAATGAGAGGCTGGCATCGCCCTCGCCAATAACCTCCGTTCCCTCTGCAAAGAGCACCGGCTTCATTCTGCCTTTCTGACTGCCGGAGGTTTCTTTTTCATCCTGACCGGAATTCTGCACGGTGATATTGACACCGTCTTGCACTCTGATGATGGTATTTCCCTTCATTGCTGCATTAACAAACTTCTCTCCGGGCTGCGAATCGCTTTTTGAGATGATGACAGTCGTTTTCTCTGCCGCAGCTTGCGCCGAAAGAGACACTGGACGGGCAGCATAACCTACATCGGCCGCCAGTGCACCACCGGGCAGCAGCGTACACACCAATGCGCAGGCTATAACACCACTGACGACCCGTTTTTTCTTATTTTCCATAGAATACACCTTCCTTCAACAAAATCCTATGTTCTTTTTATTCTTTTTCATTATACAAGACATGCCGGTAAAACGCAATAAATCTGGATTAAAATCACTTTTTTTCAAAAAATATACATCTCCTTTACCCCCATTGAACAGTAGAGGGCATAGAGTGCCGACATTCACCCGTCTCATGTAAACTGCGGCAATACACAAATGTATCCGATGCGGATCGTTGCAGTCAAGCGCACAAAGCGGCCGACTGGAACATGGTTTATGTATTTTGTAGTCCGTTTATCAACCGCCCCAGCCCTGCCGCTTGGACAGCTCGAGCATCCCAACGCAGAAGCGTTTCCATGACGGCGATGCCATCTGTAAGGGGTTACCTTCCCGAATCCGCATGGTACGGCGTATCTCCTTAGGAATTACAATCCTTCCGAGATCATTTAATTGTATGAAGCAAGTACAAAAAATTTGTGATGCCGCTGAAAAAAGCCTGTATTTTCAACAGTTTACAGGTTCTCAGAGGCATCACAATCTAGACTTCACCCCTCTACGGATTGTGTCTCATTATAGGGACAAAATTCGACTTTTAAAATCAGGCTGTTTGAAAGAGATCCTTGAACTTCCATACAATTTCGACATTCTGATTGTCCATAACATTGACCTTTTCTACTGCGTCATACATAATCCCCCTAAGTATTTTATCATCCATTGCACCAGTGCATTCAGCAATGGCATATTCTTTTCCACTCTGCTTGACGATATTCATCATATCGCCGGTATCCCAATAGGGTGTGATACAGGAAAAATACATCTCTTTTGTAAAAAAAGTGAAAATAATTGTTATATTAAGTAGGAGGTGATGATACTAAAGATTTATTTTAAAAGGAGGGGATATTTATAAAGAGTACATACAAGGAAAACATGGACATGATGTTGGCAGTAATCTTAAACAGTGAATTATGAAAAAGAAGTAATTATTATGAAAAAATTGTTTGCTCTCTGTACAGCTATGGCAATGCTTTTTGTTACAACGGTAAGTGCTTTTGCTGCGCCCACTGAAGAAGACTCACTTCCTATATCTAATGATACGCTGGTTACCGACACATATACTGATCCATCTGAGCCTCTCATGGATACCAGCACGCCTACCGAACCTGAATTTGCTCAAGTTATGGCTTACCCGACAAGCCAAGACTGGAATGTGTATTCTTTTATTGGATCCTCTTATCTACGAGATACATTGACACTGGTGTATAATGGAAACCACTACACCGCAGCAGCAACATCTTTTGGTGGTGATTGCACTTCTGCAGTGGCTTCAATCTATGCAAAAAATAACCTTTTAGCAACATTCTCATTGGTATCAAGCAAAGCAATTTACCCCAAGAATCCGTCAAGAGATTATATACAATTTGATGTAGTGCTGAATTTCAGCGGAAATTCTGCAACAAGCCGAGGTACCATTACCCGTATTTAATCAAACATAACTGGACGCAGCAACCACATTCGTGGCTGCTGCTCTCCCCCCTTCCCGTTTTATTTTTAGAGCAGAAAGGAGCGTATATTTTATGATAAAAAAATGGAAACAGGGTCTTTGCTTTGCTATGGCAATCAGCATGCTGGCGATGTTTTTACCGTCCTGCGCACCCAAATCACCTCCTATCCAGATGACCTCTGTATCTGATCCAGCACTGACAAAAGTGACATCTTCCTATCAAAATTTGGATCTATCGAAACTGACCGTTGAACCACTGCAGGCGGAGGAAGTTTATGATCTCACCTGCACCTATGATTTTTCCAGAACAGATTCTAAAGAGATTATGGAGCGGTTTCAGCTGAAAGTAAAAGAGCATTATGGGCTGACAGAACTGGATGAAACTGCAATCTATTGTGGTTGTTGGATAGAGGATGGTCGAAAGACCAATTGGGTTCCTTATGCTGATATTAAGGATACCCTGGATCAAAATGAGATCATTTTTGTGAAATATGAAGACGCTGAGCATTTTTTTCTTTTCTATGTGTATGCCATGGCCGAATGGTCTAATATACCATTGCTCCAAAAGCAGATCGGTCTAACAGATTACAACGATTTGGGTTGGACTCCATATGATCTTCATGAATCTATCGGATCGGTAGATCCTGTTGCAGTCTATCAGGGAGCCGATCTGGATTCTACAGAGATTTCTTATCCTGTGGTAGATGGGGATATGACACTGAAAGAAGCATCCGACCTGATCCGCAAGCAATTAACACCAGGCTTTTGTGAATTACCTGATTTTCTGGCTCTGCGTTTGACAAGCCTTATGGTTTTCCCCATCGGTGAAAATACCTACGGTTATTGGGGAGATTCCACATTTTACTATAAAGGTATTACGCTTCTTGATGCACCTGGCGGAGGAATTCTTGCAAGTACAGATGATCGATTCTCAGAAGATATGACGGCAAAAGACGGAAAGTATCATTCACTTTATCCAAGCAATGCTTACACCTTTGTACTGTCCCATGATGGGCTTGCCTGGGCATGGCTATCCAACACCTTTGACCGTTATCAGGTGAACAATACCTATAGCGAGATTCTTTCCCTGGAGGATGCATTGGATCAAGTCAGCTATACAATCGCTGACGAATTTACGCCGGAGATTCTTTCTGCAAAACTGGTATATGCTACCGAGCAGATTTATGAGAACAAAGATGGCGAAAGAAATGGCGAAAGTTATGATGTACATCTTTTCCCTGCATGGCAGATGACCGTAGGCGAAATTGGCACCAATGAATATGATCAAATGACCATTTATGTGGATGCCCTGACTGGGGCGGTAACCTTCTATGGATGCTACTAAAAGGCTGCGTACAATCGGCGCAGAAGTTTGGCATTGCTTTTACAGCTGGCCTTTTTGGGCAGCTGTACTATTGACATTGCTTCTGTGCAGCGCCACTGAGATTCCGCAATTAAATACCAGTTCCCTCGCATTGATCTGCAATGTGGCAGATTTGCCGTTTGCACTTAATTTAGGTGCAGGATCTCTTTTTTTAAAATTGACCGGTCAGACATGGTTTATTGTACTGCTCCCAGTGATTGCCGGACTTCCATTTGCCTATGATTTTTATACGGAATGGTTTGGAGGCAGTTACTATAGCGTAATTCATCGGCAGGGTCGCCTTGGCTATACTTTGGCAAAGGCAGTCAGCGCCGCTGTTTCTGCCGGCTGTGCTGTATTTTTCGGCTTGCTTTTATATGCAATGATCCTTTTTGTACGCTTCGGCTCTTCTGCCAATCTACAGGTTCAACAAGCTATGCCGGAGGGTAGTCAGGGTGCAGTTTCACCGTTTTTGCTCCAAATGGCAGCTTTGACATGGAATATTGTGGCAGTTTCCATGGTGATTGCGCTCTTTTCGTTGATGCTGATTGTTGTCTTGCGGCAAAACTTCCTCGCTTTGACAATCCCGATGATGATTCAGTATCTTTCATTCAGACTGACTGATTTTTATACGGGACTGCAACTGCAGCAGTATGCGCAGGATAATGATATGGACGCACTGTATGGGCGTTTGGCGATCACTTATCTGTTGCCATCGAACCAGTTTTCCGTCCACACAATATTTCATAAATACACGGGTTTACCCCTGCCGGTGTACTATCTCTTTCTATTGGCAACTGCATTGCTTTTAATTTACCTACTTCATATGCTCATGGAAAGGCGCGTGAGAAATTATGCCTAAACAGATCATATATCGGGTATGGGGCATTGCTTCGCAGGAGTATTGTGTTCTCTTTCGCAAATCCACCAGTTTACTCATGCTTTTTTCCCTGGTTTATTTTCTGGAGCGCATTGTGTTTCCAATCGCACAGTTCTGCCAAAGCTATGGGTGGACAGCCTATCCTGCAGAAGGGTATATCCGTATTTTATCAGATCCGGGTCAGGCGTTTATTATTCCGCTGATGTTTACAGCGCTGTTGGCTGATTTCCCATCCAATCAGACTTCAGGTTATTTTTCCATTCTGCGAACGGGACGCATATGCTGGATGTTTGGACAATTCCTGTTTGCCCTGCTTTTAGGGCTAACCTATCTTGGCATACTTTTATTTGGTACGGCGGTTTTCCTGCTGCCCTACGCACAGTGGAGCAGCTGGGGATCGTTCAATACGCAGGCAACCGCTATGCAGCCGGAATTATATGAGGAACGGAGAGAGTTATTTCTCGAAACGGCTACCATCACGCATGGAACACCGATGCAGGTGCTGCTTTTAACAACCCTTTTAGCGTTGTGCTATCTTGTTGTGCTGATTTTAATTTTAATGATTTGCCGGCTGTATGGAGGGCGGATGCTGGGCTTGTTGGCTGCAACACTGCTTACCATCGTGGGCTTTTCAGCAACAGTCATCCATGCACCTTTTATGTGGATTTTGCCTGTAGCACATGCCATATTCGGAGTGCATTACGACAAGTTCTTGGCAGCGCCTCTTTGTCCCTTGTGGGTCAGCGGACTTTATTTTTTCTGCCTGATTGCCATTTTACTATGGATTGCTGTATATGCAGTCAAACGATGCAGACTGGGAGATGATCATCTGTGAATAATATGATAGAAGTAAACGATCTGACCTTATCGATTCGCGGTACTGAAATCCTCAAACATATTAATCTTTCACTGGAACAAGGAAAAGTTTACGGTTTTATTGGGCGCAACGGCTCCGGTAAAACCATGCTGATGAAATGTATCTGTGGATTTATTCTGCCCTCTTCCGGGACTGTAACTGTCGCCGGACAGCGCATTGGAAAAGATGCAGACTTTCCCTCTTCAGTAGGAATTATGATTGAAACACCTGGATTCCTGCCGTATCTCTCAGGCTGGCGGAATTTAAAACGGCTGGCAGCTCTGAACAGGAACGCGTCCACAGAGGATATCCGCACAGCGATGTGCTCCGTAGGATTAGATCCCGACCTCAAACGCACAGTACGACACTACTCACTTGGAATGCGACAGCGTCTTGGCATTGCTCAGGCAATTATGGAGAATCCGGATTTTCTAGTGCTGGACGAACCGTTTAATGGATTGGACGAAGAAGGTGTTGTTGCAATCCGGGCATTGTTGCAGCAAATGAATAAGGCGGGAAAAACAATCCTGCTGTCGTCACACAATGCGGAAGATATCGAAATTCTGTGCCACCATGTTTTTCACATGGATCACGGAAACATGACTCAATTGCGATAAGGTGTTCTATTAAGCCTTTTCTAAAATAGCATAGTAATAAGCACAAAGATACTATCCAATCAAAATGATAAACCGGAGCAAATTTCCGCAAAACATATAAACGTATATGAGCAGCAACCGCCAAACCTATAGATGTAGCACAAGAGCCGCAGGAAATCCTGCGGCTCTTGTGCTATGCCTCTGTTTAACGGTTACAAATCTATACATATCAAATTAATGCCATTCACTATAATAGCCATCACCAGGGCTATATTCTACATCTTCCCGTCCACTAGGAAAATATTGAACTGTGTATTTTATGACGTCCTCCTCTACTGATGTTACACGAATATACAATGGATACAGTGGTAACTGTAGAGAATAAAGACCATACTCTCCCTGAACAACCTTCTCCAATTCTGTATTGGATATTTGATTGTCTATGGTTGCATTCGTCAAAATCGGAGGATGATACATCCACCAAATAACAGCCGTCGACAAAACTGCAACAATACATATATAAATCATTTTATAGTTCCATC
>JAHHSM010000063.1 GCA_020025175.1 Oscillospiraceae bacterium
GGCGACTGTCCATATCATATTTGTCGTATGTGCTTCTCTATGAAACATGAGCACTTGCTTATGACGCATAAAGAAGCATTGAAAGGGTAATAAAATTTTCCGTTCCTATGCCAGATATATCACCGACAGTTCTGAGCAGATGCAGACATATATTAAAACTCTGATTGAAATATCAAGAGCATCCGCTGGCTAAGACTAATGACATAACCTTTTTCATTTGAATACTTGCCCTCCTTCAAAATGGTATCGGTTCAGTCCAACAATAATGTATTGACAGGTTATATATTTCAAGTATATCATACATTTTTTACGGGTACGGGGGTAAATTAAGATTTCGTCAAACATAATCCTGCCATCATTTTGGCATGTCAGACTGTTCAATATAATTCGGATATTCTAACAGTCCATAAAACAACGGCTTGTACTCGGTCACATTTCTCAGATATGCTTCCGGATCTCCGTTGAGGATCAAGTCGGCATAGGCAACGGGGTCATTGTAAATCAAGTAGTCCAGTTCAGACTGCTCGTACATATTGTCTGCCACCTCGTTCTCCACGGCGATGGTGTCGATGGAAATCATGCTGCCATCGGCAAATTTCAGTTCCACGCAGGCCGTGTCCATGTTAAATTCACAGGAAAGCAGTTGATTCATTTTATATTCCTCCAAATCGTAAAGGTTGATAAATACAGAAAACTCCCGTTTGAATCACATCACTGTGAAACAAACGGGAGTTTCGTATGCACCCGAAATCCGTTGGCTGACAGTTGATAAGTGAATTAGTTCCTTATCACTGTTAAGGCAAGGAATCGGGTGTTTTTTTATTGTACTGTGATACCGGCATCGGTAAAGATTTGACGGGCCTTGTCCATCTCCTCCGTGTCGGGAGTACGCTTATCCTGCAGTGCGTACGGAAGGTGTTCCGCTTCCCACTTGTAGCTGCCCATTTGATGAAACGGAAGCAGCTCTACACGTTCAATGCAGGTAAATTTTTTCAGATAGGTTGCCAGTGCCTCCAGCTTCGTGTAATCCAGTGTATAATCCGGCACCACCACATGGCGCAGCCACACAGGCTTTTTCATCCCTTCACAATAGTGAAGGAGTTCTTTTGCGTGGGTACCGTCGCTGCCGCACATCATACGGCAGAGCTTGGAATCCAGCGCCTTGATATCCAGCAGCAGCATATCTGCCGCATCCACAGCCTGTTTGCAGTGGTCCAGAGGAATCGAACCGGCGGTATCGATTGCCACATGCAGCCCGTGCTCGTGGAGGGCAGCCGTCAGATCGCAAACAAATTCCGGCTGCATCAGTGGTTCGCCGCCTGTCAGCGTGACGCCGCCCCGGCGCAGAAACGGAAGATAGGGAAGAATTTTTTCCACCACTTCCGCCACGGTATACACCTGACCGCCCTGGGGCGGCCAGGTATCCGGATTGTGACAATAAATGCAGCGGAGCGGACAACCCTGCAAAAATACGACATAGCGTACGCCGGGACCATCCACTGCGCCAAAGCTTTCAAAGGAGTGAATTCTTCCGGTTGTTGTCATGCAATCAGAACTTTTCATGGAAGGTACGGCTGATGACGTCCAGCTGCTGCTCACGGGTCAGCTTGATGAAGTTGACAGCGTAACCGGAAACACGAATGGTCAGCTGCGGATACTTTTCGGGGTGATCCATTGCATCGAGCAGCGTGTCGCGGTTGAGCACGTTGACATTCATGTGGTGGCCGCCCTTGCTCATATGGGCATCCAGAATCGTGCCCAGATTGCTCTGGCGGTCTTTTTCGGTCTTACCCAGGGCCTGGGGCACGATGGTGAAGGTGTAGGAAATGCCATCCTCGGCATCCTCGAAGGGAATCTTTGCAACGGAGGACAGAGAAGCCAGCGCACCGTTTGTATCACGGCCGTGCATGGGGTTTGCACCGGGTGCCAGAGGCTCACCCTTCTTGCGGCCGTCAGGCGTACAGCCGGTGGACTTACCGTACACCACGTTGGAGGTGATGGTCAGCACAGACTGGGTGGGGATGGAACGGCGATAGGTCTGCTGCTGGCGGATGGCATCCATGAAGTAGCTGACGACCCACTGTGCCAGTTCGTCCACACGGTCATCGTTGTTGCCGTACTTGGGGAAATCCCCCTCGATATCGAAGCCGACTGCCAGACCGCTTTCATCGCGGACGGGCTTGACTTTGGCGTACTTGATGGCAGACAGGCTGTCAGCCACAACAGACAGGCCGGCGATACCGCAGGCGGTGGTGCGCTTCATATCCTCATCCATCAGAGCCATTTCAATGCGCTCGTAGTCATATTTATCGTGCATATAGTGGATGCAGTACAGGGCGTTCATATAGACTTTAGCCAGATGACGCATCATAACCTCAAACTTTTCCTGTACTTCATCGAAGTTGAGATATTCGCCGGTGATCGGCTCGTAGCGCTCGGTAATTTGCTGCCCGCTCAGCTCATCGCGGCCGCCGTTAATGGCATACAGCAGTGCCTTGGCCAGATTTGCGCGCGCGCCGAAATACTGCATCTGCTTGCCCACACGCATGGGAGAAACGCAGCAGGCGATGGCGTAGTCATCACCCAGATCCACACGCATAATATCATCATTTTCATACTGAATAGCAGAAGTTGCGATAGAAATTTTTGCAGCGTACTGTTTAAAGTTTTCAGGCAGATTTACGCTCCACAGAACGGTCATGTTGGGTTCGGGCGCAGGACCCAGATTGATCAGTGTGTGCAGATAGCGATAGGTCATTTTGGTGACCATATGGCGGCCGTCGATTCCCATACCTGCCATAGCTTCCGTGACCCATGCGGGGTCGCCGGAGAAGAGGGTGTCGTACTGGCGGGTACGCAGGAAGCGCACCATGCGCAGCTTCATAATGAAGTGATCCACAAATTCCTGAATTTCGCTTTCGGTGTACTTTCCGCTTTTCAGGTCGCGTTCGGCGTAAATATCCAGGAAAGTAGAGGTGCGGCCCAGAGACATGGCAGCACCGTTCTGCTCCTTGATAGCAGCCAGATAGCCAAAGTACAGCCATTGAATAGCTTCTTTGGTGTCAGCTGCGGGTTTGCCGATGTCATAGCCGTAGGAAGCTGCCATTTCTTTCAGTTCATCGAGGGCGCGAATCTGTTCGCTGAGCTCCTCACGCTTACGGAGCAGATCGTCACTCATATCGTAGTGGACATACTGCTGCAGCGCATTTTTCTTGCATTGAATCAGAAAATCTACACCATACAGCGCCACACGGCGATAGTCGCCGATGATGCGGCCGCGGCCGTAAGCATCGGGCAGGCCGGTCAGCAGCTTGTTGGCGCGGGCGGTTTTGATTTCGTCGGTATATACATCGAATACGCCGTCGTTGTGGGTTTTGCGGTACTTAAAGATTTTCTCCACCTCGGGGTCCAGCTTGCCGCCGTGCTCTTCCACGCTGGTGCGGACAACACGGATACCGCCGAAGGGCATGATGGCACGCTTGAGGGGTTTGTCGGTCTGCAGGCCGACAATCTGCTCCAGATCTTTGTCGATATAGCCTGCTGCATGGGAGGTGATGTCGCTGATGATCTTCGTGTCAAAGTCAAGGACACCGCCGGCAGCACGTTCCTGCGCCATCAGGTCCTTCACTTCTTCCCAGAGCTTTTCCGTGCGCTCGGTGGGCCCCGTCAGAAAACTTTCATCACCGTCATAGGGTGTGTAGTTTTCCTGAATAAACTTGCGGACATTGATTGGATTCATAAGAAGACCTCCTATTCATGGTAACACCTTCCAAAAGGAAGGCAGTTGTTACATAAAGAATATCTGCCGATGGTGCATTGCATATTCGGACTTTGCTGCCTGAGAAAAAAGAAAAAGGCACACCATGGTGTGCCTTTGAATTGTGTGATTGCATATTTGCAGATTCCACATTCATAGTCCAGGTACACCGCTGCAGAAACGATGATGGATGGTTCACAAACGCTTCGCCTTTTTGGGAATTTTCATTCAATACCCCCTGAAAGGAATTCCATTATGATAGATTTTGTAGAGACTGTCAATGGCTTTTATACCCTTTTTCGAAAAAAGACATTCGTTTTTGGATTTTTATAGAAAACAGCAATGAAAGGGCACAAAGCGTGTAAATTTATGTGAAAAAAATGTTGCAAAAACAGTTTGCTTTGTGATAAAATCATGACATAATGGAAAGTGTTTCCTCTTTGTTCTTAAAAGAGGAAACATTTTTTATTCTGCTCAAAAAACATGGATATTGCATATTGCGTGCAAAAAGAATACAATCAAAAAAGTTATGCCAAAGGGGGATCATGCGATGTTCTTTGATACTCATGCACACTATGATGATGAAAAATTTGATCCGGATCGTGAAGCACTGCTGTCTTCGATGATGGAAGGCGGTGTTGGCTGTATTGTGAACCCGGGCTGTACGGTGGAAACATCGCGTCAGGCAGTGGAATTTGCTCAAACCTATGCCCACATGTATGCGGCGGTGGGCATCCATCCTGAAAATTGTCACGATACCGGTAATGAGGAATTTGAGCAGATCGAAGCACTGGCGCAGAAGCCAAAGGTGGTAGCCATTGGTGAAATCGGTTTGGATTATTACTGGGAAGAGAATCCGCCGCGGGCATTTCAGAAGGAAGTATTTGCCCGTCAGATGGCAATTGCGGGAAAGCTGAATCTTCCTGTTGTGGTGCATGACCGTGATGCCCACGGCGACTGTATGGATATGGTGCGTGCCTTCCCGAATGTGCGCGGAGAATTTCATTGCTATTCCGGCTCTGTGGAGGATGCAAAAATCCTGCTGGATCGAGGCTGGTATTTGGGGTTTGGTGGTTCGCTGACCTTTAAAAATGCGCGCAGGGCACCGGATGTGGTGGCGTATATGCCGTTGGACCGTCTGCTTTTGGAAACAGATGCGCCCTATCTTGCCCCTGTTCCCTACCGCGGAAAACGAAATGATTCAAAATATCTTCCGTTGGTTGCTGCACGGGTTGCCCAGCTGAAAGGGATCGACGCGAAGGAAGTGGAGCAGATAACGTGGGACAATGCCTGCCGATTTTTCGGAATCAACGGATAAAAGAGCAGCGAGAGATAGAGAAAGGATTGTGTATGGAAAAGAAAACAGCAGGTGCGGTTTCTACTGCGAAGAAGGGCTATGTGTTTTGTGTTTGTGCCGGCCTTGCCTGGGGCTGTGCCGGTGTAAGCGGGCAATTTTTATTTGAACAGAAATTATGGGATGTCAATTTCATGATTCCGCTGCGCATGTTTGTCGCGGGGCTCATGATGCTTTTTCTGGCATCCAAGGTGGAAAAAACCGGCGATATTTTTCAGGTGTTTCGCACACGCCGAAACTTGATCGATCTTTTGATTTTTGCCGGTTTGGGTGTGGGCATGTGCCAGTATTCCTATTATGCCACCATTGAGGCATCCAATGCGACAACGGCAACGATTCTTTGTTATTTGGGTCCTGTGCTCATTACGCTGTGGGTTGCGCTGCGCAATCGCTGTTTGCCGGCGTGGAATGAGTTGGTTGCGCTGGCAGCTGCGGTGGCAGGTACTTTTTTCCTGACCACCCACGGCGATTTGACCACACTGGTGTTATCCGATCAGGCGCTGTTTTGGGGGTTGATTTCCGCAGTGTCCACTGCAATTTATTCTGTGCAGCCCAAGCGTGTGACAGCGGAGTGCGGCACATTGACTACGATTGCATGGGCGATGCTGCTGGCGAGCGCGGGTCTGTTTGTGATTTGCCGGCCGTGGACGCATGTGCAGGGTACGTTTGATGTATCTGCATGGATTTCGTTTTTTGTCGTTGTACTGGTGGGCAGCATTCTGTGCTACAGCCTGTATTTTTCGGGACTGCAGATAATCGGTCCCACAAAGGCAAGTATTTTGAGTGTAACGGAACTGATCGTATCGGCGATTTTGTCGGTGTTCTGGCTGCACGTGGTATTTATGCCGATGGACTATCTGGGCATTGTGCTGGTTGGCTCTACTGTCTTTATTCTGGCAATTCCCGTGAAGAAGAACCGTTCCCAAGCAGAAGAAACGGAGCTGCAGGAGCTGCCTGAACCGTGAAAAAACCGGCCCGTCTGAACGGCGGAATTCGAAAAAGCACCGGAGCGTATCGGATGATACGCTCCGGTGCTTTTTCATGAGTTGTCCATGTGTCAGTTCGGGCAGCAATGGAACTTTCCGATCATTTTCTTAATTGAACTCCCATGGACTTAAATATCTGTGAGGACTTGTAGCGCTTCCTTTTTTGAACTTCACGGTCATATACAGTGTATCCTCTCCGTTGACGAGCTGCACATAGCAGACGCCGTTTTCGAATTTGTCGGTAATGTCAATTTTCTGGTCGAACCAGTAGACCCAGACAGAGCCGTCATCCAGATATTTTGCCTCAGGAGAGTTCATTTCATCCAGCAGCTCCTCCTCGGTCAGAGGGCGTTCACTTCCGTCGGGATTGAACGCAACGCCGCCTCCGCCGATATGCTGCGTGTTTCCGTCGGGGTCAGTATAGTCTGCGGTATAATTTCCGCTGCCGTCGAAGTGTACGGTCACTTCCGTCTGATCGCCATGAATCCATAGCTGCACTGTGCGCTGAATACCGCCCAAATCCGCGGCATATGCAGCGGTTGCGCTGCCGATAATGACCGTACAGGCTGCGACACAGGCAATCACCTTTTTAAACTTGATCTGCTTTCTTCTCTGATTCATTTTTTCAACCTCCAAGTGAAAATCGGCAGAGGTATGAAGCACTGAAAAAGCCTGCTTATATTTTTCACGATTCGTCATCTTCCCATACCTCCTTAAGTGTGTTTCGAAGCAGCATCCGCCCGCGCGAAAGCCGAACTTTTACATTGTTTTCTGTCAATTTGAGGATTTGCGCAATTTCCTTCACGGCATAATCCTCGTAATAAAACAGGTGGATCACAATACGATATTTTTCCGGCAGATGCATGACCGCCTCAAACAATGCCGAGGACTCCTCCGATTCGAAGGTGAGGGTCTGCATATAATCCTCCAGCGGCAGAGAATTTCGCCGAAAGAAAGAGGTGGTCTTATTTTTTGCCTGATTGATCGCAACGCGAATAAGCCATGCGCGTATATGCTGTTCCGATTCGAATTCTTGTTTTTTTGACAGGTATTGGATAAACGTATCCTGAACAACATCTTCGGCATCCTGCGCATTTCTGCAAACATGAAATGCTGCGGCGTAGAGATTGTTCTGATATGTTTCAACCAATGTTTCTATGGGCAGGTTCATAAGCATGCTCCTTTGTCTGAAAAGCTTTTCACTAATAGTACAATTCAAACCACGAAAAGGTTACATGTTTTGAAATCATATTTTCTTTTGCAGGGGAACATGGAAAATCGGCAGCATCTGAAATCTTCAAATGCTGCCGATGATTGTTTGGCAGGCGGCCGATCAAGAAAGTTTTTTTCGTATGGTTATTCCCGATGATGTTCTCTGATTTTATATTTCTGCAATTTTCGCACGATTGTCGGCTGGCTGGTCTGCAGAGCGTCTGCCAGCTGCTGGGTGGTGCGATAATTTTTAGAATACTGCAGCAGGATTTCCCGCTCGGTATCCTCCAGCATCTCCTTAAGAGAAATGCCGGGTTTTGTCAGTGGGCGATTCCGCGGCTGTGCGACGGATTCCGCAGGCTGTTTGGAAAAGTAGGTAAATGTATTTAAAATGTCCGAGGCGTTGATTTCGTTTGACACAACATTGATCATAGCCTGCTGAATCATATTTTGCAGCTCGCGCACATTGCCGCGCAGCGGCTGCACAGACAGCAGATCCAGCGCGGCAGAGCTGATGGTTTTATGCAGGTTAAATTCCTGATTATATTTTTCCACGAAATGATTTGCCAGAGGAATAATGTCCTCACGCCGTTTGCGCAGCGGCTCAATAAAAACGGGGAATACACTCAAACGGTAATAAAGATCTTCGCGAAATTGATTTTTGTATACCATTTCTTCCAGATTGCGATTGGTGGCGGCAATAATGCGGACATCGACCTTAACAGGCATAATGCCGCCCACACGGGTAATTTCCTTTTCCTGAATGGCACGCAGGAGTTTTGCCTGAAAAGAAAGCGGGAGCTCTTCCACCTCGTCCAAAAAGAGGGTGCCGTTTTGGGCGGCTTCCCAAAGACCGATCTTGCCCTTTGCGTTTGCGCCGGTGAAGGAGCCTTTTTCATAGCCGAATAGCTCCGATTCCAAAAGAGATTCCGGAATGGCGGCACAGTTGATTTTCAGCAGAGGGGAACTTTTGCGTGCACTGTTTTGATGAATGATATTGGCAAGAACCTCTTTGCCGGTGCCGGATTCACCGTAAATCAGGACGGTAGAGTTATACCGCGCCACTTTTAAAGCCTGACGCAGTGTGGCCTGAGAGCTGGGGCTGTTAAAGATATGTCCGGAGGATTGGATTTCCACATATTTGTCGTGCATGGTCGAGTTGTATGCATTGACGTTGTCTTCCACGGAGTGGTATGCGCTGGAGGGGGTAAGAAATGCGTGAAGCTGGGGGAATTCACGCAGCAGATTGAGTGTGAATTCTGCGTGACCGGTCATAAATCCGATATAGGAAATCATAGTCAAATCTTTTCCGATGCCTTCTGCGGTCAATGCAGCCAATTTATAGTCACTTCCCATGGTGGCGAAAAAGACGGTGCCTTTTTGTTTGACAGCGAGCAGGGTCATTAATTCAGTGCCCGGCTTATTGACACAGTTAATGACTACATCAAAGGCATCCATATATTTTTCTGTTGTTGCGGAATGACAGACCTGTCGTGTATTTGTGGCATCCAATACAGTAATTTCATCAAAAAAAGTACAGGGCTGGAGACGATTGCGGTGAAATTGGTTGAGGACAATCCCGACAATAGAGCCGCTTCCCTGCAATTTTTTGTGGACCGCATGGGCAACCAGTGCGCCGCTTTTGCCGCTGGCACCGAGAATCAGCACGCGATCTCCGGGCGCGGTGATGTGATATGCTTTGGTGGGGGCACCGGCTTCGTCCAAAGCGGAAACCACGATTTTCGGCGGAAGATCGGAGGGAATTTTTGTGAGCGGAGAATTGGAAAACAGGATGCACTGCCCTTCAACGGTCAGCTGTGCGCGGTTAAAATCCACAGAAATGATTTTATCCAGATGGATGGGGGTAACGGAAAGAGAGGTTAAAGAGATCATGTCATCCCCGACTTTCACGCCATAGAGATTTTTGTACTGCGGGTCCATTTTGAGCACACGCCCAAAGAGCATACCTCCGGTGCCGGTGACAGGATTGTGCAGTTTGCCGCGCTGAGCAATCATATCCATGATGCGTTTGCAAAAAAGAAGTTCGTCAAAATCAGTTTCGTCTACAAGCTCATTGAAGCTGGTATGATTGAGATTGATGATCTTCACAGAAATTAAAATTTCACCGGGGCGCAGCGTCATATCATTATCTATTTTCCAAGCGGGCTGCAGCGTAGAGTTTGCCGGCTCGAGGGAGCGGCTCAATCCCATTTCTTCAAATTTATCCATAAGCGTTGTCACCTCTGTACGCATTGAGCTATATACTGTAAATAGTATACAAAATATTCAGCCTATTAGCAAATAAATCATTGACATACCACAAAGAATATTGATAAAATAAAAAGTAAAGCTCGCAGATGATATATCATTTGCGAGCTTTATTTTTGTGGGGGGTGTATTTATTTACTTGCGTTTACATTCTTTTGGGGTTACGCAAGTGCCGGTTGCACGGCAAACAACAACAGGCTCCTCCAGAATATCTGCCGCAGAAGCACTGATGTCAGGGCGGGAAGCGATTACTTTTCTTGCCTCGAAAGACATTTTGCGGGAAGTGTTGCCAACGGAAACAATTTCGCCGTAAGCTTCGATGTAGTCACCGGCATACACGGGAGCCAGAAACTCAACATTGTCATATGCGCAGAACAGACCCTCATCACCGTCGGTTTTGATCAGCAGCTCGGTTGCAACGTCACCAAACAAATGAACCATGTGAGCACCGTCTACCAGATTTCCGCCGTAGTGAGCATCCTTTGCGGACATGCGAAGGCGAAGAGTCGATGTGATTTTTTCCATAATGAAAACACCCTTTCTATCATATGTACCGC
>JAHHSM010000064.1 GCA_020025175.1 Oscillospiraceae bacterium
CCACTGAAATGCAGTTTTTAAGTCATCTTTACCGCCATTTTCATATGGATATTCCCCCAAATCTGGATACAATAGGGTAGATATCACAGTATTTTACAATGGCAGCAAATTGAATCCACCGAAAAAAGGCTCCCGGTCGCTGCAGACCAGGGGCCTTTTTGTCATGTTTTCAGGAAGCGGAATTTATTTCCTTTTTACATGGGGATGGGGCTACCCGATTTTTATAAAGGGTGCTATAGTAGGGGAGTACGAAATTGCTCGAGAAGTGGATGGCAGCGTCCACGGCCCCCTGCAGATACAAATTTATAATTCAGTAAAGGAGCACACAATGAAAGTACAGGTAATTTATTCGAGCCTTACCGGCTGTACAAAAAAAATCGCAGATGCAATTTACAGTGGACTAAGCGTAGAACAGAAGACCATTCATGATCTGAAAGACGGTGTGCCTCAGTTGGATGGAGACATCATCCTTTTGGGATATTGGGGCAACTGCGGCAATCCGAACGATGAAATGAAAGCCTTTTTACAAACGATCAAAGGGAAAGCTGTGGGTATTTTCTGCACACTGGGCTATTATGCCGACAGTGCCCATGCCCGTCAGACACTGGAGGCAGGTCTGAATCTGGTTAAGGACAACAACGAAATGATTGGCGCCTTCGTGTGCAACGGGGCGGTGGCCAACAAGCCGGCGGCAACGCAGGGGCAGAGCAGTGTCCCTACGCCTACCGAACAAAAGGAGATCCGCTGGGAGATGATCAGAAACCATCCAACGGCTGCGGAGTGTGCATTGGCTGCAGAGCGGTTCCGTGAAAGAATCGCATTGTACAGTCGGTGCAAGGAACTGAATATTACATTTACTTCCGTACTATAAGCCAGTCTTACCTGCAAATTGCCGCAGAAGCATCCGCTTCTGCGGCAATTTGCGCTGTAAAAGAATTTTCGATACCCTACAATTTCCTGAATAATAAAGAAAAGGTGTCAGCAAGGGTCGTGTAAACATCTTCCGCACGCAGCAGTACCCAGATATAACGATACCCCTTATGCAGTCTTTTCATTGTCTCCTTAAAAGGGAGCATATCCAATCACTACATAAGGGGGTATTTCTACGTCCAAACGTCAATATGCACATATTCAGAAACAGCTGCCGGAAATTACGAAACTGCAGGACTCGAAGTACTGCCGCCTGCATATGTTTTCTATATGTTGTGGTTCTGATGGTATGATTCGTTTTGGTAATGCTGGTCTGTTGTACCAAGTCATACTGGATTGTCTGAGCCGGTTCCAACACGAACCGAAGATTGTCAAAGATTGCAGTATTTGCGTTTTCTTTGCAGACACATGCAATAAAAGCATACTTTTACGGTTGTGTTCGGGAACAGCGGGTATGCAAATGCACTGTTCTTAGGTAGGTTCTGAGCAGCCACACCTATATTTTAAGCAGACAGTGCGCAATTATACTATTAGGCAAACTTCGTCACTTCCGGATATCCTTGCAGGAAGATTTAATCAAAAGCTGCGTTTCAACGGATATATGTTTGGGATATTCATGCCCACATGAGGCTTCAATGACGGCCTCCACGGCTTTTTTGCCCAATACACTGTAATTCTGCGAAACAGTTGTAATTTTGGGGCGTATCATTTCTGTCAGACTTGTACCGTCAAATCCGGTGATTGAAATATTATCTGGAACAGACAGCCCGTAGTCCTTTGCAGCGTTGATTGCGCCAATGGCAGTAAAATCATTGACAGTCATAACCGCTGTGGGACGGTCCTCCAGTGATAAAAGCCGCACCATGCTGTTGTATCCGTCTTCCACGCCAAAGCTGCTGGGGATAATCCATTCTGAATGGCAGTCTAGGTTAAAATGCTGTAGAGCGTCCTTAAAGGATGAAAGCTTTACATCTGTCGAAGTTATCTCCCGCCGTCCGCCAATAAAGCCAATTTGATGATGGCCAAGGCTTACAAGGTATTTTACTAATTTAAAAATACCGTCTTTCTCGTCAGCAATGACATTATAGCTGTCAACACCTTCCATTTCTCCATTGATAAAAACGACAGGTCTTGATTTAATAATTTCTTGCAATTCGTGAACTTGCGCAATATTTGGGAGCTTTTCGTTGACACGACCGCCCATAATGATAATACCATCAACCTGTTTTTCCAGAAGCATTTTTAGATAAAGGGATTCCACCTCTGTTTGGTTCATGCGGTTATCATTCATGGAGTTGCACAGGAGCATAGTATAGCCTTTGGCCAACGCATACTTTTCGGCTTCTAAAAAGGTTGTTGCAAAAAATGGATTTGTAATGTCAGGCAAAATGAAGCCAATGGATTTAGAGGCCTTTAGGATTAGGCCGCGGGCCATGGCATTGACACGAAAATTATGCTTGTCAATGGCTGCTTCGATTGCTTTCCGCTTTGCAGCGCTGACATTGGCACTGCCTGTCAGAACACGAGAGACAGTGGCGGGCGAAACATTGGCCTCCTTGGCAATATCATAAATTGTTGTATTTTGTGACATGTGTGTCACCTCCATAGTTTAAGAACGCTGTAAAGAAAGAGAGAGAACGGATTGCGGTGCTATTGTGATCTCATTATAATTTGCAAAATACACAGATTGAAAATTTGCGGACGGACCTGTTTGAAAGGCACTTTGTAAAAAGAAGCCTGCAGGTGGCTGCAAGTGTAGCATCCTCCTATCAGACGAGCGGTTGAACGCCACAATCACGATTCTTTTTTGATCGTCAGATCGTGCAGTTATGATATGTCGTTCATCGTCATTGACCAAAATCCTGTAGCCAGGGCGGAGGAGACGACTGTATTGTGCAAAAACATAATATTGCTTTGTGAGTGAATATCTTACATTCTCACCGAATTCAGCTTGGATCAGACCGTGATTGTGGTTAAGCAGTGCATTCTCAACGGCCTGCCAATAGACCCAGCCTACGGCCTCCATCTGATTTAAGTGGAGGGTGATGGCTTCACTAAGCTCCAGTGCGCTATCCATGTCCTCGTGGGACTGCGGCATTGTGCCGCCGCAACTGAGTTCCGACATCCAAAGAGGCTTTTTGAGGCGCTGAGAGAGTCTGCACAGTTCCAGCCGGCTCTGTTCATCATTATGATATGTATGGGTATTGATTTGCCCCAAAACCTGTAAGGCCCTGTGGGTGTAGTGATTGCAGGCATAAATTGTTTCATATGTGCTCCAACATTCAGGCCCACTGATAATTAGATCCAAGGATTGCTGCTCAATAAGTTTGTTGATTTCCTCAATTAGATAGCTCTGCTGCAGGACATCAAAGTGACAGCCTTCCTGATTATTATTCTCCTTCCACCAGAAAGAAAGAGGTTCATTGAAGGGGGATAGGGATTGAAATAAAATGCCGTATTCTGCTTTCAATTTCTGACAGCAGGAAACCAGATATTGTGCAAGGGGCTGAAAATATTCTGTTTTCAGATTACAAAGGCCGCTGGGAGAGCCGGAGGTGCAGCCATTTTTTGTCATCCAGTGTGGTGGACTATTGAGAAAGGCCTCTAAAATGGTAACACCATTTTCCAGAGCGTAGGAAACAATGGTGCGTTGGCCAAGATCAGCCTGCATATCCCATATACCTTCCTGAGGGGCATAACAGGGAATATTTGCACCCTTGCGCATGTAGCGCAAATTTGGTGGTTCCTTCCCGGCGCCCAGGTTGTAGCGGATCTGATTGATTCCAAGACCTTTCGTTGGAGAAAAGAGCAACACACAGATTTCCTTTGCCAGCTCCTGATCTCTCCAGTTGCCGAGGACATTGGCCCACCAGCAAAGGGAGGTTCCCCAACCAATAAAGGTCTGCTTCTGTTTGAGAAGATCAAGGGAAAGTGTAATGGTGTTTTGTGATTTCATTTTGATCCGCCCTTTATGAAATGGATTTCATAATTTATTATAATAAAAATTAAATTCCCTGTCAATATGGAAAAGAAAAAGAAATACGCAGATAAAAGGGAATCTGACATATATGTGAAAAAGATTATAAACTTAAATCGTTAGCCTGGAAATTTTAATAAAATAACAATATTTATTTTGTGCATAAGCACATATTTATAATTAACACACAAAACTGTATTGACAAACTGCAGAGGACGGCTCTATAATTCAGTTATGAAATGGATTTCAGAAATCGATTTCAAATTATGATAAAATAATGCAAGGAGGAAAAAAGATGTTTAAAAAAAGCTTGGTATCGATCATACTGTCGGCACTGCTGGTCTTTTCTCTTGTAGGCTGCGCAGAAAGAAATACAGGTGGTGAGAATACCTCAGATCCCAAGCAGTCCGCTGCAACGGATACGAAGGGACAAGACGGACCAGTGGAAACTGTGGAATTAACCATGGCATGCTGGGGCAGCGAATTGGATGTAAAGGCGTACGAGGAACGCGCGGCATTGCTTAATAAAAAATATCCTGAGCTGCGCCTTAAAGTTATGAGCCTGCCCAATGATGGTTACGATGCTAAGATCCAGACAATGCTCGCTTCCGGGGATGCTCCCGACATCATTCAGGTTGCAGAGTCCAGCAACTCCTATGCATCAAAGGGGCTGTTTGTGGATGTGGGTCAATTGGCTGAACAGGCCGGTCTTGACCTGAACGAAAGATTTGGCGGCGCAACGGAAGCCTACCGCTGGCAGGGAAAGTTGTATGCAATGCCTGACCGCAGTGGCGCAATGGTACTGTATTACAATCGCGACATGTTTGACGCAGCTAATGTTGCATATCCCACCAAGGATTGGACTTGGGATGATTTCCTTGACGCAGCCCAGAAGCTTACCCTTACCGATGACAATGGGGTTGTAACCCAATACGGTTTTGCGGCTGGAGGCTGGTGGCCCTGGTGGATGAGCTTTATGTATCAAAATGGCGGCCGTATTCTTGATGAGAACATGGAACACGTTGTCGTGAACTCCCCAGAAAACATTGAGGCCATTAATTTCTATACGGATCTTGTACACAAGTACCATGTTGCCCCCAGTGCGGATGATTACAGCCGCTTTGGACTGAAGGATGGCCAGCCTGACCCTCTGTTTGCACAGGGAAATTGTGCAATGAACCTGACCGGTTATTGGAATATTGGCTCTCTGAACAGCGTGGAGGGTCTAAACTGGGATATTGCACCTCTGTGGAAGAATAAACAGGGCGCAACCTTCTCCTTCGGTTCCGGTCTTGCAATTCCTACCGTATGCAAGAATGTAGACGCTGCTTTTAAGGCGATAGACTTCCTGACAAGTATGGAAGGTCAGACGCCGATCGTGACCAACAATCAGGATGCCCCTGCGGATCTGGAATTGCTGCAAAGTGATCTTTTCTTGAAACCGGCATGGGCTGAGGACAGGAATGTGAACTTGAGCGCATTTGCGGACTCTGCTGACATCCTGGAATCCCCCCCTCTGCATCCAAAGTGGAATGAAATCCAGAGAGTCTTCGATGAAAACTTCAGCGTGCTCTTCCAGAATGGTGGAGACAGCGCGGAAACCATGGCTAAAATTGAAGCGGAATTGAAGGATGTGATCGGAGGATAACGTTCTCTCTGAAAAATAGAATACGGCGGTATTGGCATGTAGTTTTGTTAAGTGTCTGGAGGGGCATTCAATCCCGATATGAATGCAGTGCCAACCGCCGTATTTTGACGATAGCTTATGACCGAGGGGGGTACCAAGAGTATCTATGAAAAAAAGAAATAAACTGGAACGAGTGGAGACACGATGGTTTTACTTTTTCATCGCTCCATGGTTAATAGGATTTTTTGTGTTTTCGCTTGGGCCTATGCTCGCATCAGCCTATTATAGTCTCACAGACTGGAATATGTTTAACGAGGCCAACTTTATTGGCTTTGCAAACTATATTAAGTTGTTTACGAGGGATTCTCGATTCCTGAAAAGCCTGGGCAATACATTCTTTTATGCATTCCTGACTGTACCGCTGAGCATGATTTTATCTCTCTTTTTGACCTATTTGCTCACAAGAGATGTGCATGGAATGAAATTTTTCAGAACAATTTATTATTTGCCTGTGTTGGTGCCGCTGACAGCTGTTGCCTTTGTGTTCTTCTGGATTTTCAACACACAGATCGGAATTGTGAATCGTTCTCTGGGAATATTTGGAATTGAGCCGCTGTCCTGGCTTTATGATGAACATCTGATTAAGTGGGTCATTGTGTTTATGGGGCTGTGGCAGGTGGGAAGCAGCTTGCTTCTAACCCTGGCGGCAGTTCAGGGTGTTCCGAAGGAACTGTACGAATCTGCAAGTATAGATGGGGCGGGAAGTGTCCGGCAATTTCTCCACATTACGATTCCTCTGGTCTCCCCAGTTCTGTTTTTTAACCTCATCACCAGTATTATTAATTCGCTGCAGGTATTTACACAGTCTTATGTGTTGACAGACGGTGTATATAAGCCAAATAATGCAGCGCTCATGATGAGCAACTATTTATACCAAAAGAGTTTCCAGGATTTTGAGATGGGATATGCATGTGCGCTTGGTTGGATCATTTTTATCATCGTGATCTTTTTCAGTCTGATTGTGTTCCGCTCATCCTCCTTATTTGTGTTTTATGAAGGTGAGGTAAGAAAGCATGAGAAAAAGCACAAAACCCATTAATAAGATTATCATTTATGTCTTATTGGTGGCATTTGGCATTATTTTCATTACACCTTTTATCTATATGTTTTCCATGTCACTGGCATCGGATGCAACCAATGTAAAAGGCATGTTCACAATTTTTCCCCATGAATTTCATTGGGAGAACTATATTCGTGTATTTACCGGAAATGAACAGCTGGGCAGATATATCAAAAACAGCATCATTCTCGTACTTTGGTGCGTGGTGGGGCAGGTGTTTGCCAGTTCGTTTGTCGCATACGGATTTGCACGGCTAAAGAGTCGCTGGAAAAATTTTTGGTTTATGCTGCTGTTGGCGACGATGATGATCCCAGGGGACGTCTACATGATCCCCCAGTTTATGTTATTTAAGAAACTCAACTGGTTGGATACATATCTGCCGATGATTGTTCCAAATTTTTGTGGCGGCGCATTCAATATCTTTATGATGAGACAGTTTATTATGACCATCCCGATTTCTCTGGATGATGCTGCAAAATTGGATGGGCTGGGGTACTTCGGAATATACAGAAAAATTGTGCTGCCTTTGATGAAACCTGTCTTAATTACGGTTGGACTATTTACATTCCAATTTAACTGGGGCTGGTTCAATGGCCCGCTGGTATTCATCCGGGACAAGGCAAAGTATCCCCTTGCAGTTGCGCTGAAATACATCCAAGCTTCACAGGGGAATGCCGTTCCCAATTGGCATCTTGTCATGGTTGGTGCCATGTTCCTTACGTTGCCCCCTCTAATTGCCTATTTCTTCGGTCAAAAATACATATTGGAAGCAAATATTAATATGGGAAGTGCAGGCATCAAATAAGCATAATCATGTTACATCGCTTCCTGCAGTTCCTTTAGGTAAAATTAGTGGCAGAAAATGAGTATGAGTGCAATCCGCGCTTCTAGAGGGTGTAGACATTGCGGTGACGTTTTCTAATGGCCCTTCATACTGGATGCCCAAAAGTAAAAGCGCAGCTGGAGCTTTATTGGGAATAACGGTTTCTGGAGCATACCGATCACCACTGCTGATACTGTTAAGTTCGTAGCAATACAGTGCATGCCGGAATCGGGGAGCAGGTATGAGATACTGGAAGTTAAAATTTTTGACCTTCAAAATCTGCCGTTCGGTTCCCATACACTGGAAGTAAAGGTCTTAAGTGATAAGAATAGTCTTTCCTCTAATCATTTTATAGCGCTGGACCACGTTATCATTAAAACCCAATAATCTCCTATTCACTATTTCGCGCATAAAAGACCTTCGCCCTTCTGACAACAATCAGTCTGTTGGAGGGGCGGAAGTTAAAATGAAAGCTGCCAAACTATACACGCTATCCTTGCGTGATTGAATAAAGCATTTTGGAGGCTTGCAATGTCTGATTTCAAAATAGAAAACGGAAAATTTTTACTAAATGGTAATGAATTTAAAATAATTTCTGGTGCGATACATTATTTTCGTGTAGTTCCAGAATACTGGGAAGATCGATTGTTGAAACTCCGGGCCATGGGATGCAATACAGTAGAAACTTATGTGGCGTGGAATCTTCACGAACCACAGCCTGGAACATTCTGCTTTTCAGGGGCTCTTGATCTTGAGAAATTTATTGTGATCGCACAAGAGATCGGGCTGTATGTGATTGTACGTCCATCCCCATATATTTGTGGGGAATGGGAGTTTGGCGGCCTCCCAGCATGGCTGCTGGGAGATCATGCAGTGTCCGTTCGTACAAAAAGTAGAAACTTTCTTTCCTATGTAGACGGGTATTATAGGGAACTGCTGCCACGGCTGGCACCCTATCAGATCCAAAATGGTGGTCCAATCATTCTCATGCAGGTTGAGAATGAATATGGTGCATACGGAAATGATACTGCCTATATGGAATTTCTCTGTCAGCTTATGCGAAAGTATAAAATCACAGTGCCACTGATCACTGCAGATAATTTTGAGCAGGAATTCTCCCGTGGACTTTGTTCCGATGCGCTTCCTACAGCCAATTTTGGGTCCGGCACACAAGAAAAATTTTCTATTCTTGCCAAGTATAACCACGGCGGCCCCCTCATGTGTACAGAATTTTGGGTGGGGTGGTATGATGCCTGGGGAGATCAGCATCATCACACGGCGGATATTGCGGCTGCTGCACGGGAACTGGACAACATTCTTGCACAGGGAAGTGTGAATATTTATATGTTCCACGGAGGAACGAACTTCGGCTTTATGAATGGAGCCAACGATTATGATAAACTAACTGCAGATGTTACGAGTTATGATTATGATGCGCCCCTGGCTGAAGATGGAACCATCACAGATAAATATCGAGCATTTCAATCGGTGATTGCAAAATACACATCAATCCCAAAGCTTGCGATCTCTCAGTCTCCTCATAAGACTTACGGTTTCCTGCACCCCGATGGATATGTTTGCTTGCTGGATTGTCTGGATCTGCTCTCCCAGGGGATTATCAAAACATTTCCGTGCAGCATGGAAGATATTGGGCAGTCGTATGGTTATACCTTGTATTCAACCGTTCTTCCTCATAAAATAAGTTGTTTGGAACTCGATGATGCTCACGACAGAGTTCAAATGTTTGCAAATCATATCTGGATTGATAGCCTTTTTGATCGCGAAATTCCAGGAAAGCACTTTGTTGATCTGCCTGAAGGGACCAATCTTCACTTATTGGTGGAAAATATGGGCCGAGTGAACTACGGGCCAAAGCTTGATCAGCAGCGCAAGGGGCTAAATGGAATGGTCTATGCAGATGGACAGCCCTTGACCAACTGGGAATGCAGACCCCTTACACTGAATAATATATCCAATTTAAAATATGCTGGTGTGAAAGAAAATGCAGAGAATAAAGAGCCTGCGTTCTATCATTTTACATTGGATATCCAGGAGCCGGCGGATACCTTTTTAAAACTGCCGGGCTGGGGAAAAGGTTGTGTATTTATAAATAATTTTAATTTGGGCAGATTTTGGAACATTGGACCGCAAACAAAAATGTACTTACCTGCGCCATTACTTAAAAAAGGATGTAATGATATCGTTATATTGGAAACGGAAGGATGCCGCGGGAATGTAATCGAATTTGTCTAAATGCTGTGGGATATCTTTCGGTACACTGCAAAAATAGCCGCAGCGTTTGCAAGATTCTGATTGGGGGCGCAAGCCCCATCCGAAAATGGAACGGACGAAAAGCGCTGGATACCGTAGAAACCAGATAGCTGAATGCATTGATGGAAGGGGGAAAGGCATCTAGTGCATAATGCCATGTCATTCATTTAAAGCCATTGAGGCGTAATAAAGATCAGAAACATAGCCGCTGCCCAGAGGAAATGCTGGTCAGTGGCTATATTTTTTGAAATACTATGTGACTAAAGGTTTTTTGTATGAAGCGCAAAGTATCGTTTGGGCGAAACGGTCATTTCCTCTTTA
>JAHHSM010000065.1 GCA_020025175.1 Oscillospiraceae bacterium
GAATTTCTATGACGCGTACGATAGCTCTGCCCACCACGATACCGCCGGGGACGGCGGCGAATGGTCTTAATAATTAAGAAAAGGAGCACGATTGCAAGGACCACAGACAAAACTTTTACAATCGTATAGGAGAAGAAAAGTTTCAGCTTGTGCAGAATAGTCAGCAGTTTTGATGCGGGGACTTCATTGGAAGCCAAAAGATCTGTGGTGGTATATACGGTGCCGCTTTTATCAGAGATGGTAATTGTTCCGAGCTTTTGTCCTTCTGTAACGGGTGCCTGTACTGATTCAGCATCTAATTGAACCTTCGAAACAAGGTCTTCAACTTTTATATTGGAAGGAAGCAGCACTTCGACGTCGGAAGCAGGGTGCACAGAAACATAATTTGTTTTGTACGAGAGGGTAACGGGAATCTCTTCCACCAAGGCGGCATGATCCAAAATTTTGGTGCGGTTGAAACTGGAGAATCCCCATTCAAACAGCCGCTTGGTTTCAGAAAAACTTTTATAATTCTCATTCCCATTCTCGTTCGTGCGTTCTGCACCCAGAACAACGCTGATCAGGCTGCGTTTGCCTTTTTCGGCATAAGATACGAGACAGTAGCCTGCATCGCTGGTGTGACCGGTTTTTATACCCTTGGCAGGGGAATAGCGATAACCGATCTTGCGCCAGTTATCCAAAAGGAAATTCGTTGTGTGCAGGGTGCGTGCATCGGACATATTGGTTGCCGGAATCTTATAAAGTGCGGTGTTTGCAATGGTCATAAAGAGGGAATATTTCATCGCCTCTTTGGTGACAAGATAGATATCCCATGCAGAAGTATAGTGGTCGGGATCGTGCAAACCGCAGGGATTAATAAAATTAGTGTCTTTGCAGCCCAGACGCTTTGCTTCGGCATTCATATCTGCCACGAATGCATCAACACTTCCCGACACAGCTTCTGCGAGAATGTAGCAGGCCTCGTTGGCGGAAGCGACCATGACACAGTATAAAAGCTGTTCTACCGTTAATTGTTCACCGACCTTGATGCCTGCGCTGCTGCTGTCAGCAGTCAGCATATCAATGGCGGTTTGGGAAGCGGTGATGGTTTGCCCCAAGGACAGCTTTCCTTGATCAATAGCTTTCAATACCAATAAGGTAGTCATACATTTTGTGATACTGGCGGGATACAACTGCTCATTCGCATTTTGATTTAAAAGTATCTGCCCTGTGTCAGCATCCACCAGAAGGGCAGCTTTTGCGGAAATATTAATTTGTTCAAAAGGGGTGCCTTCCGGTGCAGCAACTGCTGTAGTGGATAGTAAGCCGGTTAAAAGGACGCCGACTAAAAAAATTGAAAGGAATCGCAGCTTTTTCATTCTAATCTCCTGTTGTTTATGTTATGCTATATGAGTACGAGTTGTGTGATGACAGGCACACAGGCGGTAAATCACAATATACAATATAATATCTGGATTTTAGTATACCAAAGATGGAGGGGGAGCGCAACTGTGAAAGTGCCGGAAAAATTGACGAAAACAGAGCTGCTGATTTTGATATTAACTGTAGTGTTTCTGTTGTGTACCGGTGTGATGTTTGTGCTTCGTTTGCAGGCGGCGAACGGGAAAATATATGATATCAGCACAGATGTTATTCAGCAGGAGTGGCAAGACGAATTATACGCTGAGAAAGTAAATGCAGTGAAGGAAGTGCCAGAGCCTACAGCGGAAAATCCTCTGGACATCAATACGGCAACAGCTGAGGAATTGATCCTGCTGCCGAGTATTGGACCTGTATTGGCAGAACGTATCATCGGATATCGGGAAGAGAATGGCAGCTTTAAAGATAAAAAGGAAATCATGGATGTGAAGGGCATTGGAAAAGGAATCTATGCAGAGATTGAAGAGCGGATTAGGGTGGAGGAGAGTGCAGCGTGAAGATTTTGGTAGTGGATGATGAACAGCTTCTGGTAAAGGGAATTAAATTCAATCTGGAGCATGATGGTTATGAAGTGGAAACTGCCTGTGATGGTCAAGCTGCGGTGGATTTGGCACGGAATGTTGGCTACGATTTGATTATTTTAGATGTCATGATGCCGGAAGTGGATGGTTTGGAGGCCTGTATGCGTATTCGTGAATTTTCTGATGTGCCGGTGATTATGCTGACAGCAAAAGGAGAGGACACGGATAAGCTGATGGGTTTCGATTGTGGTGCAGATGACTATATGACAAAGCCGTTTAATATTTTGGAGCTGAAAGCGCGTGTAAAAGCATTGCTCAAGCGCACAGCCAATGTGGCAGAAAAAGAGAAAAGGGAAGAAATCACCATTGGGACACTGACACTGAATCAGCGGGAGCATGTTGTGCATCGGGATGGAGAACTTGTGGAGCTGACAGCAAAAGAATATGATTTGCTGGAGCTTTTGATGAAGAATCCACGACGTGTATACAGTCGTGAAACACTGATGAATATTGTCTGGGGATATGAGTATCAGGGAGATTTTCGCACAGTGGATGTCCATGTGAGAAGGCTTCGTGAGAAAATCGAAGTGAATCCTGCTGAGCCGGAGTATATCCAGACAAAATGGGGAGTGGGGTACTATTTTAAAGGGTAAGGGCAGAAGCATTCAGCTGCGTATGGCAATTAGCTATATATTGATCATTGCTGCGGTTTTGCTATTAATGAATACCTATCCATTGATGGCATCCCAAAACATGGTGTTTAAATCTAAGCAAACAACATTGCAGAACAGTGTTTCCATAATGATCTCTGCTTTATCGGGACTGGATGTGCTGACGGAAAAAAATGTGGCCCAGGCGGTGACGGTTGCAGAAGAAACTGGGATCTCGCGCGTACTTGTGACGAATGCTGCTGGGAAAGTGCTGTATGATAACCGGGAAACCGGAAATGCTGTGGGAGATTATGCGCTGTATACAGAAATTGTACAGGCACTTGCGGGTAATGATGCGTTTCATTCGTGCTATCATGAGGGGGCCTTTCGCAGCCGCGCAGCTTCACCGGTTGTTTACCGAGGTGAAATCATCGGGGCGGTTTATGCCTATGAATATGACACAGAACAGGCACTTTTGCTGCGTGGACTGCAAGGTAATTTGAAACGTATCTCGATAATTGTTGCAGTTGTTGTGGTGGTCATGAGCTTGCTGCTTTCTAAAATGCTGACAGTTCGTTTTAATCGGCTGCTTTCTGCAATGCGGATCGTTCGGGAAGGAAATTATAATCATCGTACCGATGTGGAAGGAAACGATGAAATTGCAGAGCTGGCAAAGGAATTTGACAGTTTAACGGATCGTCTGCAAGTGACAGAAAATGTGCGCCGCCGTTTTGTGGCAGATGCTTCCCATGAGCTGAAAACGCCTTTGGCATCCATTCTGCTCCTTTCAGATTCCATATTACAGACACAAGAGATGGACGAGGTCACTGTGCGGGAGTTTGTGGGAGATATCCGTTCGGAATCGGAACGGCTGCAGCGTATTACAGAAGAATTGCTGCGTTTGACAAAGCTGGATGATCAGGTGGGAAAGAAAAGCAGTGCCGTGCAAATTGAAGAAGTGATTAATCGCGTTGTACATATGCTGCGGATGCTGGCGCAGGAGGAGGGGCTTTCCCTTGAAACAGAGATTCTGGATTCCTGCACAGTCATCAGTACTGAAGATGATCTGTATCAAATTGTGTATAATTTGGTGGAAAATGCAATCAAGTATAATCATCGGAACGGTTTTGTACGGATTCGTCTGCGGAATCAGGAAAATTGTGCAAACCTTACTGTGGAGGATAACGGTATCGGTGTTCCGCAGGAAGATCTTGAGAAAATATTTGACAGGTTTTATCGTGTAGATAAGGCGCGTTCCAGAGCAGCCGGCGGTACGGGACTCGGTCTTTCCATCGTACGCGATACGGCGCTGCGATATGGTGGTAATGTGACAGCTGCGCGCCGCAAAGAAGGCGGTACGATTTTTACGCTGACAATGCCGCTGTGCAGAGAGGGGGATCTTCAATGAAACGTTTCGGTTTTGTATCTTTCATGGTGTGTGTATCACTGGTTTTGCTTGCAGGCTGTATGAGGCAGGATGAGAGCGTGCAGAATACCTATGCGGTTTATTGCAAGGCTAATATGGAGTATACGGGCGGCGAGGATTCTGTGTATGCAGTTAAAAGCAAGGCGGATGGAGAGAATCTCACGCGTGTGGCATCTGCTTTGCTGCTGAAAATGATCGAGGCTCATGGAGAGCGATACGAAAGTCCTATGCCGGATGGGACCAAAGTCTTAGATGTGCAAATTGAGGGGGACCTCGCAACTGTAAATCTATCAGAAGAATATGCCGATTTGACAGGGATTGATTTAACACTGGCAGACTCGTGTATTGCATTGACGCTTTGCCAAATTGGCACAGTTGAGCGCGTGCGTATCTTGGTTGAGGGCAAGCATCTTCCGTATCGTGATCGTCAAATTATTTCCGATGCTGATGTGCTTTTGAGCCATATGGATGATGAAATGCGGATGCTGCGTGTGCGTTTGTATTTCCTGGATACGAAAACGAAAAAGCTGTCTTCAGAAATTCGGAAGATACAAATGTACGAAGGACAGACAAAGGCAGAAGCTTTGGTTGATGCATTGCTTGGGGGACCGGACAGTGCAGCCTTGACAGCGGTGATCCCTAAATCTGTGGAGGTTCGCTCTGTTCGAGTGGATGCTGGTATCTGCTATGTGAATTTGTCAAAAGAATTTATAGAAAATATTCCTGACAGTATGCAGGAGCAGAAAAGTGTGATATACTCCTTGGTAAAATCGCTGTGCTCCGTGAGCGATATTGAAGCGGTACAGATTGTGGTGGAAGGAGAAAATATCAGCTATTATGGCGGCATTGATATCAGTGTTCCGTTGAGTTGAGTGCGGTGATGATAGAGAAAAGAAAGGAATGATTGGTGATGAATCACATCAATACGATTTGCGTCCAGGGTGGATACACTCCCGGAAACGGTGAACCACGTCAAATTCCCATTATTCAGAGTACGACATTTAAATATGATACCTCTGAAGATATGGGGAAACTTTTTGATTTGGAGGCAAACGGCTATTTTTACACACGTCTGCAGAATCCAACCAGTGATTATGTAGCGGCAAAAATTGCCCAGCTGGAAGGGGGAACAGCGGCGATGCTGACTTCCTCCGGTCAGGCGGCAAATTTCATGGCGCTGTTTAATATCTGTTCCTGCGGTGACCATATTGTTTCGTCTTCTGCCGTTTACGGCGGCACGTTCAATCTGATTGACGTAACCATGCGTAAGATGGGTATTGATGTGACTTTTATTGCGCCTGACTGCACAGATGAAGAGCTGAATGCGGCTTTTCGTGAAAATACAAAAGTCGTTTTTGGCGAAACGATCGCAAATCCTGCATTGACCGTTTTGGATATTGAGCGCTTTGCAGCTGCAGCCCATGCCCACGGCGTACCTCTGATGATCGACAATACCTTTGCAACACCTGTAAATTGCCGTCCAATCGAGTGGGGCGCGGATATTGTGACACATTCTACTACTAAATATATGGATGGTCATGGCGCATCTGTGGGCGGTGTCATTGTCGACAGCGGAAAGTTTGATTGGCTGGCACACGCCGATAAATTCCCTGGTTTGTGTACACCGGATGAAAGTTATCACGGTGTTACCTATGCAGAACAGTTTGGCCGGGAAGGCGCATTTATTACCAAAGCAACTGCGCAGTTGATGCGTGACTTCGGCTGCACGCAGTCTCCTCAGAATGCGTTTATTTTGAATCTGGGTTTGGAAAGTTTGCATGTGCGCATGAAGCGTCATTGTGAAAACGGTCAGGCTGTGGCGGAATTTTTGAGCAGTCATCCGAAAATCAGCTGGGTAAGATACTGCGGTCTGCCGGACGATAAATATCATGCTTTGGCAGAAAAGTATCTGCCAAACGGTTCCTGCGGCGTGGTATCTTTCGGTGTAAAGGGCGGCAGAAGCGCGGCGGAAACCTTTATGAAGCATTTGAAGGTGGCTGCGATTGAAACCCATGTGGCAGATGCACGCACCTGCTGCTTGCATCCTGCATCCAGCACCCATCGTCAGATGAGTGATGAGCAGCTGGCTGCTGCAGGGGTAGGCCCTGATTTGATCCGTATGTCCTGCGGCTTGGAAGATGCTCGCGATTTGATTGCGGACATTGAACAGGCGTTGGCTGAAGTTTGAATTGTATTGAGAGAATTCTCCGTTGGAAGTTTTCCGGCGGAGGATTCTTTTTTATTGACAAACTTTTTTTGCAGTGATACTATAATTATGATATCAAAATAATATCATAAAAGATCAACAGAAATGATGCCGCAATAAAGTAATATTCCTTGCGCAAATAGAAAGGAGCATGACGAAATGGAAGAGAAAAATGTTGCTTATGAAGAAAAAGTGATCGGTGGAGGGCAGAATGGTATTTTGCTGCTGATTATCGGTATTTTGCTGATTGCGGCAAGTATACCGCTGATCATTGCCGGCGCAATTCATCTGGAACAGTCATGGGACCCGGCTCGCGCAGGGATCGGCGTGGCCTGCATGATACTGGGCTTTGTGCTGCCGATTATAGGTGCTGTTCTCCTGTGCGGGTTGAAAGTGGTCAAGCCCAACGAAGCACTGGTACTCACATTGTTCGGTAAGTACTATGGCACGTTGAAGGGTGCAGGGTTCTATTTTGTCAATCCCTTCTGTACGGCAGTCAATCCGACCATAGGAACCACACTGGAGCCGCAGGCGGAAAAACCTGCAAATGATTTTTCCGGAATGAAACTCAGAAAAAAAGGCGATAATGCTTCCGGTAAAGCTATTTCACTCAAAGCAATTACTTTGAATAATGGCAAGCAAAAAATCAATGATGCCATGGGTAACCCTATCGAAATTGGTATTGTTGTGATCTGGCGTGTAGTAGATACCACAAAGGCTGTGTTTAGTGTGGATAACTATATGGAGTTTCTTTCGATTCAGGCAGATTCTGCACTGCGTAATATCGTGCGTCTCTATCCCTACGATATTACGGATGGTGATGATGAAATGTCTTTGCGTGGAAGCAGCCAGGAGGTAGCAGAGCAGCTGAAAACCGAAATTCAGAAAAAGGTTGAAATTGCCGGGCTTGAAGTGTTGGAGGCACGTATCACTCATTTGGCATATGCACCGGAAATTGCTGCGGCAATGTTGCAGCGCCAGCAGGCTGCTGCTGTGATTGATGCGAGAAAAATGATTGTAGACGGTGCAGTGGGCATGGTTACCATGGCGCTTGAAAAGTTGAGCGAGGAGCAGGTTGTAGAATTGGACGAAGAGCGTAAGGCGGCCATGATCTCAAATCTTTTGGTTGTGTTGTGCGGCAATAAAGATGCACAGCCTATTGTGAATTCCGGCAGCATTTACTAACTAAGAACTCATGTTTTATAAAACAGCACCGATAAACTGACGGACTGGAAGGAAGCATCACGATGGAACAAAAGGATAAAGGGAAGAAGCAAATTCTTCTTCGGATTTCTTCACAGCTGTGGGAAGATCTATCAGTCTGGGCAGAAGATGACTTTCGGTCTATAAATGGTCAGATTGAATATTTGTTGACCGAGTGCGTAAAAAAGCGCAAAAGGTCAGCTAGACAAGAAGAATAAAAAAACTGCGCCGACAAGATTGCGTCGGCGCAGTTTTTTTATTCGTCATATGTATGTGTGCAAATCGTTTTGATTTCCTTTTGCAGAATTTTTAAATCCTCAAAGGTTTCTGGGCGCTTGTCAGGATCGCGAAGCAGTGCGGACGGATGGTAAATAGCCATCATACGGACAGTTCCTTTATCGACCCATTGACCATGCTCCCGTGTAATTTTAAAATCCGGCTTAATCAGGCGCATCGCAGCAATACGACCCAGACAAACAATGATTTTTGGCTGGATTAGTGCCACCTGATTGCGCAGATATCCAATACAGGCATCCTGTTCTGCGTTGAGGGGATCGCGATTATGCGGCGGTCGACACTTTACAATATTTGCAATATACACTTGCCTGCGCGAAAGACCGATGATTTCCAGCATATCGTCCAAAAGATGACCGGCAGGACCAACAAAAGGCTCACCCTGTAAATCCTCCTGCTCGCCGGGACCTTCTCCAATCAGCATGACTTCTGCGTGTTCACTGCCAATGCCGAAAACAACATTGTGCCGTTGTTCGCTTAGGCTGCAGTTACGGCATTGTTGACAGGCGGTTTTCAATTCTGACCAATCCATCACTGCTGAGCCCCTCGTTTCGATTCTAACCAGATCAGCACATCCTGATAAACCAAGTCGTGACAAACTTCGTTGAGAATCTCATGCCGCAGGCCGGGATAGAGTTTCAAATTGACATCAGTCATTCCGGCATCCTTAAAAAGTTCATACACTTTTCGTACACCATTTCCGTTGCTTCCTACCGGATCAAAACCACCGGAAATGAAGAAAACAGGGGTATCTTTTTTCATCTGTGCCAGCTTTTCAGGAGAATGAATCAGTGCTAAACCATCCGCCAAGTCCAGAAAAAAGCCCACAGTTGTATCAAAGCCGCACAGGGGATCAGCATTATAAGTATCCACATTTTGGCAATTGACACTGAGCCAATCATTGCTCGTGCGTATTGGCTTAAATTGATGATTGTAGGAGCCGATACTCATGGAAGTGAGAAGTTTACTTTTTCCATGAATGCCCATGCGGAGTTTTTCACCATGTGCGACCACTTTAAATGTGTGGATTAAAACTGTGCTCATATAACCGGTTCCGCAGAGGACAGCACCGTCTACAGTGCCGGGGAAGCGGAGAAGATAAGTACGGGTTAAAAACGAACCCATGCTGTGCCCGAAAAAGAAATAGGGCAGGTTTGGGAAAAGGCGTGCGGTCATGATCTGCAAGGTACGAGTATCATTGCTGACATGCGTCCAGCCGTCATGGTCTGCGAAATGACCGCGATCTTTTTCAGAGGAGATGGATGCGCCATGGCCTAAATGGTCATTGCCAACGACGATGTAGCCATGACTGTTTAAAAATTGTGCAAAATCATCATAGCGTGCAATGTGTTCTGCCATACCATGCAGCAGCTGTACGATTCCAACGTAGGGACCTTGATCTGGAACCCACTGCCGGGCATGAATTTGGCATGATCCGGAGCTGGATGGAAAATAAAAATCAGTAATTTGAGACATAAAGGGCACCTCCTGTGCAGTGTGTGACAAAATCCAAGTTTTTTCTACTTGATGTGCATTTATTATATCATAGTTACACCTGAAAAACAGAGGCAGTGAGAAATAATTTGAAAACGTGATTTTATGAACGAAAATTTACAAATACATCCGTTGAAATGTTGTGAGATAGATGTTATAATGACCCAAAACGGATATGATAAAGTATAGATGCAATAGAAAATAAACGGTAAATTGAAAGGAGTTTTTACTATGGCATTTTTGGATAATTTGAGCAAGAAGGCACAGGATATGGCTGTTGTGGCCAGCGAAAAGGCAAAGATGGCTGCGGATGTAGCAAAGCTGAATATGCAGATTGCAAGCGAACAGCGTGAAATTGAAAAAGACTATAAGACCATTGGTGAATGGTATGTTGCTGAGTATGCGGATGAGGCTCCTGAGGCAATTGCTGATGTTGTTGCGGCAATCAAAGCTGCAAAGGCAAAGATTGCTGAACTGGAAGAGGCTAAGGAACAGCGTAAGAATACAGGCGATGAAGATACTGTCGTATCGGCTGAGGGAAAAGTGGTTGAAGAGGCAGAGGAAACTGTTCCTGAAATGAAAGTTTGCCCCGTTTGCGGTAATGCATCTCAGGGTAAATTCTGTCCCCAGTGCGGCGCACCTATGGGTGAATAAAACTGATTCTGTTATTTAGACAGGCAGTGCCAAGATTTTAATCTTGGCACTGCCTGTTTTTTTGCAAAGGGTATGCTTT
>JAHHSM010000066.1 GCA_020025175.1 Oscillospiraceae bacterium
ATAATAGAAAAAGTACGATTTTTCAAATTTTTGAAAAATCGTACTTTTTAGTATTAGGATTATTTTTTCATAGTTTCAACAAATTTACTATAGCGTGTGATACGCTCTTCAGATTCAGACCGGGTGGCACCGGAGGTTAGAATATACACCTTGATCTTAGGTTCTGTACCGGAAGGTCGGACGATAAAAGATGTACCATCCTCTAATTCGAAACGCAGCACATTGGAACCGCACAGCTCCATGGTGCTCTTTTCGCCTGTGGTTATATTTAATACGCTGCCATCTTTATAGTCTTTGAAAGCCGTGACCTTTGTACCGCCGATTTCGGTGTAGGGCTTTGCGCGCAGATCAGCCATCAGCTGAGCCATCTTTGTAAGACCGTCAAGACCGGGCATCACCAGATTGTGTGTCTGCTCTGCAAAGTAACCATACTTTTCATAAAGTGCATTCAAGGCATCAAAGAGCGTCATATTTTGGCTTGCGTACCAACAGGCCATCTCAACCAGCAGCATAGAAGCCGTAACAGCATCTTTATCGCGTACGTAGTTGCCGATCATATAACCATAAGATTCTTCAAAGGAGAAAATGGCGTTGTAAGAACGCTCCTGCTCAAACTGACCAATTTTTTCTGCCATGAATTTAAAGCCGGTGAAGGTATCAAAGCAAGTGACGCCGTTGCGCTCTGCAATGGTGCGCACCATTTCTGTGGAGACGATGCTCTTTAAAACAGCTGGCTTTTCAGGCATTGTGCCAGCGCGATTTTTTGCGCCGATCAAGTAATCCACCAGAAGGGCACCTGTTTGATTGCCGGTAAAGGGCATGTATTCACCTTGATCATTGCGAACCATGATACCAACACGGTCAGCATCTGGGTCTGTGCCGACAATCAATGTGGCATGATGCTCCTTTGCAAGTTCCACTGCAAGGGTGAAACCTTCCGGATTTTCCGGATTGGGGCTTTTTACGGTAGGAAAGTTACCATCGATGACCATTTGATGCGGTTCACAGATAATATGCTTCATACCCATTCGGCGCAGTGCCAGTGGTACCAGCAAATGACCACAGCCGTGAAAGGGGGTAAAGACGATTTTGAACTTGTCTGCAACCTTTGCGACCACGGCAGGATCGTTCACCATTGTCATCACGTTGCGCATAAATCGCTCGTCACATTCTTCACCGAGAACTGTGATCATACCGGCAGCAACAGCTTCATCGTAGGGAAGGGATTTGATATCCTGAAAAATATCAATCTTTGTCAATTCCTGTGCAATTTGATCGGCTTCTTTTGGGGGGAGTTGAGCGCCGTCTTCCCAATATACTTTGTAACCGTTATATTCTTTAGGATTATGGCTTGCAGTGATATTGATACCAGCCTGGCAATGATATTCGCGCACGGCGAAGCTCAGCTCCGGCGTAGGGCGCAGGGATTCGAAAATACGAACATGGATGCCGTTGCCTGCCATTACTTCAGCGGCTGCACGGGCAAAGTCCATATTATGTAGACGGCAGTCCATACAGATAGCAACGCCACGCTTTTTTGCATTTTCGCCGACTGCGGCAATAACGTTGGCGAAACCTTGGGTTGCGTGACGCACCACATAAGTATTCATGTGATGCAGACCAACTTTCATTGTGCCCCGAAGACCCGCAGTACCAAACTCCAAAGGGCCATAAAAACGTGATTCGATTTCTTTGGGATCATCTTTGATTGAAAGCAATTCGGCGTGCTCCGCTTCAGAGAGAGCACTGCTGTTCAACCATTTCTGATATTCGTCCATATAATTGTTTGCCATATCCATCATCCTTCCTGGTTAATATTCATCCTGTGGAGGAAAACCTATTCAGCATCAGACGCCTCTGCGTCAGATAGATCTTCCACAGGGGTATCAAGCAATGCTTTGGCATCCACTGCCATGGATTCTGGAACATATAAAGATGCTCCGTATGCGGAGGTCCCAATGATTAACTTTCCAAGAGCACCTTCGTTGTTATACTGCTTGAATGCAGGAATGCCATATGCCATAAGCATATTGATTGTAAAGTCCGCTTCGTTATTGATATCGGGAATTATTGCGAGAAAAACTGCCTGTTCACGTAAGCCGTCTGCACCTATGGGCCACATGGCTTCAAGCTGTTTTTTGCTTTCAGATTCGCTGCTCCAGGAAAGGGACTGCTGTGGATCTTGCTTCCTTTTTTCGAACATACATGGTCACACTCCTTTATTTATGATATTTTGTACCTTCTAAAATTTGAAAAGTGCGATAAATCTGTTCCAAAAGCATCACGCGGGCCAGGTGATGCGGAAATGTCATGGGGGACATGGACAGCATAGCCCATGCCTGTGATTTGATGGAAGGATGCAGACCAAAGGAGCCTCCTATGATAAAAACCAGATTTTTTGCGCTGCTGTTACCCCAAGTGGCAATCATATCTGCCATTTCAGTGCTGGAGCGGAGCCTGCCTTCAATGCACATGGCAACGATACTGGAGTTTGGTGGCAGCTTTGCACGGATGGCATCCGCTTCCTTTGCGAGTGCAGTATCGATTTGTGCCTGCGAAGGGTTCTCCGGGAGCCGTTCTTCCTTCAGCTCAACCAAATTTAATTTACAATAACGGGAAAGGCGTTTTAAATACTCTCCGCTGGCTTCTATGTAGAATTTTTCTTTTAATTTGCCAACACACAGGATGGTAATATTGTACATACTATGCTCCTTGTAAAATGTGAACGGGGCTGGATTCGCTGCGTGGCGCAACAGCCAGTGAAACCAATTGGCAGCCACTGGTATCCAAAGCGCGGCGGACTGTGTTTAGTGCCATGGCAGGTGTATTGTTATCCTCACTCAAATGGGCAAGAAGCACATCGTTTGCACCGTTTTTTGCAGCAAAAACAGCGAAGTGCGCGGCGTCGTCATTGGACAGATGACCGCCTCTGCCAAGAATACGTTCTTTTAAATGATAGGGATATTCACCGTTTTTCAGCGTCTGTATATCATGGTTCGATTCAAGGATCAACATGGAGACACCTTGCAACGTTTCCTGAGCGCTTTGTGTCACATATCCGGTATCGGTTAAAACACCGACAGAACCATCGTTGCTGTCCAGACGATAGCATACACTATCGCCTGCGTCGTGGGAGGTCGAAAAAGAGCGAATGGTAAAGCTGCCGATGGAAAAATGGTCACCGGCGGAAAATGTGCGGAGAAAAGGAGAAATACCGCTGTATCGGTTTCTTAATTGAAAAGCAGTTCCGTCACTGGTGTAGATTGGAAGTTCATAATGTTTCAGCATGGTTTTTAAGGCACTGACATGATCGCTGTGGCTGTGGGTGATCAGAAGTGCACTGAGATCTGCGATGGAGAGATCAAATGCTTTCAGGGAGGTATTGATGCGACGGACAGAAATGCCGGCATCTACTAAAATATGTGTGTTGCCGCAGCTGACCAATAAAGAATTACCAGAAGAGCCGCTGGCAAGCGTGCAAACTTTTGTCAAGTGAAAGTTCATTCCTTTTTATGTCTATAGAGTTTGTTTTTCTCCCAATTGTATGGGAGCGGCAGAAGGGGGAAATACAGAAAAACACCCAAGGAGCAGCGCCGGCTCCTGCCGGTTCTTCCGTGGGCGTTTTAATGGTCAAACAAATCAGCCGATTTTGATTGCAGAAGGGGTATCTTCCAGTTCATCGACTACGGTGATAGTTGCTCCGAGTGCGCGCAGCTTTCCGATAATATCCTCATAACCGCGTTCAATATAGCTGACACAGTTTACCTCGGTCGTACCATGGGCAGCCAAACCTACAATTACCATTGCAGCACCTGCACGGAGATCGCAGGCTTGCATAGGGGCACCATCAAAATGGTCAATACCCTCAACAACGGCAACCTTTCCATCGACCTGAATGTGTGCGCCGAGGCGCTTGAGCTCATCAACATAGCGATAACGATTATCCCAAACACTCTCGGTTACGACGCTGGTACCCTCAGCGAGACACAAAGCAGCAACGATTTGGGGCTGCATATCGGTGGGGAAGCCGGGATAGGGAAGTGTTTTTACATTGGTGCGTTTTAAAGAACCGGTACGGCGGACAAGCAGATTATCCTCCTGCTCTTCGATTTCAACACCCATTTCGATAAGCTTTGCGCTGATGCAATCCATATGCTTGGGAATAATATTTTTGACGAGTATTTCGCCGCCTGTGGCTGCAACTGCAGCCATATAGGTGCCGGCTTCGATCTGATCGGGGATGATGGAATAACTGCCGCCGCACAGCTGCGGAACACCGTGAACCTTGATTACGTCAGTACCTGCACCGCGCACATCACCGCCCATAGAATTCAGAAAATTTGCCAAATCGACAATATGGGGTTCTTTTGCTGCGTTTTCAATAATTGTAATACCGTCAGCTAAAACTGCCGCCAGCATAACATTCATTGTGGCGCCGACAGAAACAACATCAAGATAGACCTGTGCCCCATGCAGGTGACCATCTGTGGCACGGGCGTGGATAAAGCCGCCTTCAACTTCAACTTCAGCTCCCATGGCGGTGAAACCTTTGATGTGCTGGTCGATAGGACGGACACCAAAATTACAGCCGCCGGGCATCGTCACTTCGGCACGACCAAAACGCCCAAGAAGAGCACCGATCATGTAATACGATGCTCGAATTTTACGAGCTAATTCATAGGGGGTGCGTGTGGAACGAATGTGTTCGCAGTTGATTTCTACAGAATGAGGGTTAATGAAGCGAACCTCTGCGCCAAGGTCAACCAAAATGTCAAAAATCAGAGAAACATCACTGATTTGAGGGATATTTTCGATGCGGCAGGTACCATTTACGAGCAGAGCGGCAGGTAAAATTGCAACTGCTGCATTTTTTGCACCACTAATAGTTACTTCACCATGGAGGGGCTTACCGCCCTCAATAATATATTTCTTCAAAGGAGTACACCTCTTTAATCAAGTTCGTATCATAATGTAAAGAAAAGGAATGTGTGTTATAAATCACAATCCCATAAAAATCCACATATAGTATACCATTTTTTGAGGTAAAAGCAATAAGAAACGATATCTTTCTTAATAAAACTTAAATTTTTTGGACGGAGCAGAAACTATATGCACGTCAATCGGCGCACAGTGCCTTTTACAGAATATATATCCCATGAGATTATGCAATGTATACATGTCCGTTTGCTGCATTAACGTAATAACTATATGTGTTGGTATCAATTTTATAAACTGGTGAAAGAAGCAGTGGGACAGATGTTGTGCTTTGTAAAAAGTAACCTGAGGAAATTGCGTTGATCGTATTGGAAATACGGCCTTCTTTGATGCAGTAGTCCATCCAGTCGATCACCGCGGAACACTTTTCAATCAGAGAACCGGAATCGGATGACTGGTTTGATATAGATGCTGGCACAAAAAAGCCGTCTGCAGATATCAGATAGTGATTCTTAAAAACAAAGTCAATGGATGCATTGTAGATAGGAATCTCTTTAATATATGCCGTGGCTTTTACAACAACGCAGTCGTTCTCTTCTGCAATTTGAGTAAAACGATAGTTTTTAGGACAATAATCCTGAATAAAATCCTTGTAATCCGCGGCATATAAAAAAGGGGTATACATATTCAGAGTAAAGGCACCGTTGGAACGAAAGGTAGCATTGCCGGATTCGTTTGCGTATAAATAGGTGCCGCCGCCGTTATCACGCTGTGTACTTATTGTATCCAGTAATCTGGTTGCAAACACTCGTTCCTCCTCAGAATTTCGTTCATTGAAATAGGTCAGTGGATGCTTATCTGCATTTAGAAGTGCGGGATCAACAGAAATTTGATTGTTTTGCAGCAATGTGACGGTTTGGTGAATTAATTCCTGTTCAGACTGATGTCTGATGTAATATCTTGAAAGGACCAGAAAGAGCAAAAAGAAATTTAGAATTAAAAGAATTACAATAATAATATTTTTTAAGCGGCGAGTCTCCAAAATGAAATGCTCCTTTCCGGTAAAACCAGGCTGCATTATTTGCGCAGCCAGCATGGAATTAAAGAGGTATTCCCATCATCATAATAGCCGGGAAACAAGTCGTGTGGTGTGGCAGATTGTGCAGCAGCTACGGCCTGCAGAGTCGGGAGTAAGGTGAATGTGTTTTCGGATGCGGTATAACTGCGGAGGCGCAGCGTGAAATTGATAATGCTGTTATTTTTGATTTCCACTTTTGCGGCATAATCATCTGAGAATGCGATGGGTGCTCCGTTCACTACATAACCAAACAGAATCTCAGTACGATCATGTTCTTCTGTATGGGCAGAAATAAGATAAGGAACGGCATTACCGATACTTCCATCTAATAAAGTTGTAATTACACGCCATGCAGCAATGGTACATTCGCGTAAGGAAGCATTTTCGCCAATATGTTCTACGGTTAAAAAAGGGATGTCATCATCGATGTTACCACTGTAAGTAATCGTTCCATCCGGTAAAAATCTCAGCGTACGTGTTCCCTGAAGAATCACTTCAATACCATTCGATTCAGAATAACGGGAATTGGAGTGCACATTAAATTCAAGATGGGTTAAGATATCGTCTTGCAAGCCTTTTTGAATTGATGTGGTGGCGAGCAATTCTGGCATGGTAATTCTGTCACGGGGAATCAGCGTATATGGGAGCAGAGTATTGTAAGGTTTGCCGCTAAGAAAGGCGAATTCCGCATTGATGCCGGTGTGATGTTCCGTGACACGAAAAAGGCTGTCCGAGGTAACTGTTGTGTCCCACCGGGTGTAACGATTCTGTTCTGCATCCCAGGCATATAAAAGAGCCGTTTCCCCATTGCTGCTTGATAAAAGGAGGGAACGTGCAGAACTTTGTGGGGCATAAGTTTGATCATCGATCAGATTTATCAAAAGGGGTAAGGGAACGGTTGTTGTAAAATCGTAATATATGCCGTTTTGCTCCAGTGCATGGCAAAATTCATCAGAAGTGACGGTCACTGCATTGGTGGCAGATCCCAGCGCTTCTAATAGGGGGGGACCAAAATCTTCAAAGACTTCACCAGAAGTAGTTTCATTGATCCATGCTTGACAGGGAGCATCTGTGCGGGAAACGATATGCAGTGGCATCTGCACGCTGACTTTGGCAGTATCAGATAAAGTGGTGGATTGTGATACATTAGAAATGACATGCTCCAATGTGGAAAAATGCATTAGATCTGTGTGTAAAAATAGAAAAACTGCCGAAGACAGCAAACAGAGAATCATGATATTTTGTGCACTGTTTTTTAAATGGTATTTATGCATCTTCCCCATGTTTTACCTCCTGTATGGGCTGATGAATAGGAAGGGTAATACGAAAAGTGGTTCCGGGAGAATCCTGCCTTTCGAGGGAGAGCAGACCATGGTGCTGGGCAACGATTTCACTTGCAATGGAAAGACCAAGACCGGTTCCGCCGGATTCTCTGGACCGCGCCTTGTCAACACGATAGAAACGCTCAAAGATATGTGGACGGTCTTTTGCCGGAATCCCAATACCGTTATCACTCACTTCCAGCCAAATAGTATCGTTATCCGCGCCACCGCGAATTTCAATACGCCCCCCATCAGGGGTATATTTGATTGCATTACTGACAATGTTCATAATGACCTGTGTCAGGCGTCCTCGATCTGCGGTGATAACAGGAAAAACAGGATAATTCCGCAGTAATGTATGGCGATGGCTTTTGGCAGCAAGCTCGACCGCGTTGCAGACATCATCTACAGCATCGGTAAACGGAAAACGGGATATGATCATTTCCATATGACCATAATCAAATTTTGAAAGGGTCAAAAGGTCTTGCACGATATGGGTCATGCGGTCTGTTTCACTGATGATAACATCTAAGAAATTATGCGCCGTTTCAGTTGGCATTTCATCAGCATCCTGCAGTGTTTCGGCATAACTGCGCACATTGGTCAGGGGCGTACGAAGTTCGTGAGAAACATTGGCCACAAATTCACGGCGAATTTCCTGGTCTTTGCGTTGTTGAGTTACATCATGCAAAACGGCAAGAACACCACCGGAGGTTTCGCTGGAAAAAGGCGTTAGGTGGACTTCAAGGGTTGTGTCGTCCACAGTGTATTCAAAGTCTTCGTAAAAGGGACTGTGCAAAGAAAGAACTTGGTCAAAATCGATATTTGACTGGAAAAACGCATTATAGTCAAGAGCATCCATATCATCACAGTGAAGCATCTGGGCAGCTGCGGGATTATACTGCATGACAGAGCGGTCATTGGAAAAAGCAACCACGCCGTCAGTCATATGAAGAAACAGCGTGTCCAGTTTGTTTCGCTCGTTTTTGACTTCGTTTAATGTACTTTGCAGTGTATCGGACATTTCATTGAATGTAGTTGTTAAAATACCGATTTCGTCATTGGACTCTACATCGATGCGGCTGTTAAAATCACCGTCAGCAATACGTTCAGCACTGTCTGTCAAACGTTCGATCGGAAGCGTCATGGTCTTTGCCAAAAGAAATGAGAGAAGAACAGAAATGAGCAGACCAAAGAGCAGGGCCTGTAAAATGATCATAAACAGCTGACCATTTAGGTCATCGGCGTTTTCACGGTTATCGAGAATATAAATAATATAATGATGGCTGCCGCCACTGATTGGAATAGCAACATCCATATAATTTGCGGTAATATCACTGCGCTGCCCGATTGTTCCATTGCGGGCAGCCAAAAGATTTGGGGTATCCTTTAAATTATTGCCGCCCTTTGCGTCGGAACTGGCTAAACATTCTCCGTTTTCAGCGTTCAAAATATAGTAATTGCGACTGCGGGAATCAATACCAAGCAAGCCCGAATGCGCTTCAATCATAGCTTGAATCCGTGAAACGTTATCGCTTTGCGCTGCTTCTGTGCGCAAGGAATTGACGAAGTCTGTGTTGCTTTCGTCAAACACTTCCTTCATCTGCGCATAAAAAGAATTCGTATAAAAGCTGGAGACATTGGTCATCAAAAAAGTGCCGACCACGGTCATCAATGAGGTAATCAGCAGGAGCATGATCAGCATGAGTTTCAAATGCAGGCTTCGCAACATGGAGAACGCACCTTCCGTGACAAAATTGGCTGATTGGGTTTAATGCTGGCTGGAGAAAAAGTATCCAACACCACGCCGAGTCAAGATATATGAGGGATTGGCAGAATCATCTTCAATTTTTTCACGCAGGCGGCGGACTGTGACATCAACCGTGCGTACATCGCCGACATATTCATAGTTCCAGACCTGCTCCATCAGGTCTGTGCGGGAAAAAACTTTGTCCGGGTGGCTGGCCAAAAAGCATAAAAGCTCATATTCTCTCTGAGTTAATTCGATGGGTTTACCATTTTTGCTGACCTCATAGCGATCTGTATTAATGGACAAATTGCCGGAAGCAATCATTTGCTCACCGCTGCTGAGAGGTGCCTGCTGATTAAGCATTGCCGTGCGGCGAATATTTGCTTTGACACGGGCCATCAATTCACGGGTGGAGAACGGTTTTGTGATATAGTCGTCTGCGCCGATTTCAAGGCCCAGGACCTTATCTTCCTCCTCTTCCCGTGCGGTAAGGATAATGACGGGGATGTTGCTGCCACGATTGCGCAGCTCTTTGCAGACATCCCAGCCAATCATTTGGGGGAGCATGACATCCAGTAAAATCAAATCAGGGTTCTTGCTGATAGCAAGGTTCAGCCCCTCTTTGCCGTCATAGGCCTCTAAAGTATCATACCCC
>JAHHSM010000067.1 GCA_020025175.1 Oscillospiraceae bacterium
AACCAATAAAAGAGGTTCCTTAGATGCATTCATCAGAGGAACCTCTTTTGATGTTTCATGTAATATGTATCATAGCCGAATTCTGATTTCCCCGGAAGATACAGCTGCTTTCTCCCCATTTTCATACTCAACCATCAATCTGCAATCATCATCAATTCCATGTACAAATGCATTCCGGCTTTCCTTTGCAGAAATAACCACAATTTCTTTTCCAATCACAAGGCTGTACTGTCGATATTTGTCAGTATAATCCTTTTTATCGGGGTTTGTATAATAATCCAAAAAATGATTATTAAATGCAGCAATCAAATGATTTTTCATATCATTCTGAGCACAATCGAATACAGCACCTGCAATTTGCTGTAATTCTTCAGGAAATCCATTCGGCGGTGCATATACATTGACCCCAACACCAAGCACTGCATATTCCAGCATTCCATTTTCAAGACCAAAGGAGCCTTCTGTCAAAATGCCGCAAACCTTTTTCCCTTTGAGAAAAATATCATTGACCCACTTAATCTTTGGCTTTTCATCGGATACCTCTTCAATCGCTTCGCACATGGCAACCGCCGCCATTGTTGTGATCCTCACCGCCTGATCCGCAGTATAATCAGACGGTCTGAGCAACAAGCTGAAGTAAAGGCCCGTTCCAGAGGGCGAATAAAAGTCTCTGCCATAGCGTCCTCTGCCGGCCGTTTGCTCATTGGCAACAACAACAAATCCTTCTGCTTCACCTTCTGCCGCCTTCTGCCGCACCAATACATTTGTGGAATCAATGGTTTGCAGCACATTCAAATGCAGTTTCTGATACTGTGGCTTGAGATATTTCTGAATCCCCTGTGGAGAAAGGATATCTGTATACACAGAAAGGCAATATCCTTTGTTATTCACTGCATCAATGGAGTATCCTTCATTTTTCAGCTGCTTTACCGCCTTCCAAACCGCGGCTCTGGATACGGAAAGGTTCTGTGCAATTTCCTCTCCTGAAAAGTATGCACCTTTATTTGATTCAAATATCTCCAGCACTTTTTCCTTAATCGTCATAGTCTCTCCTATCTATTTAATCCAAGAATACTGATTATTCCCAGATTAAATTCTTCACATATACCAAAATGTAAACTTTAAATATATTTTAGGTTGACATTATATTATTTCAATAGTAAACTATTGGATATCATTAAGTTTACATTCAAAAGAATATTCTGTCAACAAAAGGATTTTAAAAAGGAGACCACGCTATGGAATACCCAAACACCCCCACACTACAAAAGAACAACTTATATACCTTATCCAGAACCGCCGTAATGACTGCTGTGATTTGCGTATTGGCTCCCCTGTCCATTCCCATTGGACCGGTACCAATCTCTTTCACTAATTTGGCAATCTTTTTATCGCTCTATCTGATCGGATGGAAAATGAGCACCATAAGTTGTATAACGTATATCCTTATAGGCATGGTCGGCATCCCTGTTTTTTCCGGCTTTACCGGAGGTATCGGAAAACTGCTCGGTCCCACCGGAGGTTATATCATAGGCTTTATTTTTATGGCAATTTTGTCCGGGCTGATTATTGATAAATTTCGTAATCCTGCTATACAATTTCTTGGACTGCTTGCGGGAACCGCTGTATGCTACGCCCTGGGAACGGCATGGTTTTGTTTGGAAGCCAGTTCAACTTTGAACAGCGCCCTGGCTCTGTGTGTATTCCCATTTATTCCTGCTGATTTACTTAAAATCATCATCGCAATGATACTTGGCCCTAAGCTTCAAGAACGACTGGTTCAATCAGGACTCCTTACCAATTGAACCGTATTATTTTATCGGGACAACGCTTTCACTCATTATAAAAGCAGCCTCGCAGCCTAAAAATGGCTGCGAGGCTTTTTATTTATGCACCGTTCATGCAATCGTTACTCAAAAATTTATTGTACAATATTTTCACTATAGCGCATAAGAATCGTAACTGCCTGCGCACGGGTGATTTCATCATTATGACCAAATTTACCATTACCGTATCCATCTAAAATTCCACTGTTTTTTGTCCATTCAATCTGGTAATTTTCTTTTTACCAGATGCATTTGAACGTCTGCATTCTACCTTCCCAGAATTCCCCAGTCACCAGATCACTCCATGAATACAAACTCTAACGTATACAACTACAGGCAAATCTCCGGACTTTCACCGAATTTCCTACTATAATGAAAAAAACTCTCACACTTACTCAACTATAATTAAATTAGGATATACCCTCTCAATGCGGCTATCCGGAAAACATTGATCCAGTATCTGCGCAAGCACATGCTTCGGAGGATTTTCCATCGTCTGCCGCTGGTCAAAGCGATAAAGTGCAAGTCCCGAAATGATAACATTACATACCATAAATATCGTCAAACACCAAGTGATGATGGTACCAGGACGTTTAGGAATCCGTTCTATCAACCCTGATATCTGTGGATAGAGATATTTAAGCCAAACAACCGCAACAATGCCCCAGAAGAAACAAAACAGCAAATTAATTCGCCCACCAAGATTAAAAGGTATGTGGCTATAGCTCCAAAATACAGTGCCAAAAACCAATTCAGTAAACACCGAACAGGCATACTCATATGCCCCGCCCAAAACAGTACCCACAATAAAGATAAATCCATCCCTGCGATCACGATATTTATACAGAATAACGGTAAGCAATACTGCACCGAGTCCCCATACAACGGAAAACTGACCAAATAACACACTGCTCCGGCTCATCCATTCTCCCGTAGTAATGCGGCAGAATACAATTTCCGTTAATGCACCAAGGAAGGATGTAGTGACAAACAAGAGCATAATTTTATAGAAGCAAAGTCCCTCCGCAAAACAATTGCGTTCTTTTTTCTCTTTACTATTGACAGCGGTATGTGCCAATGCAGGATAAGCTTTCTTCATACGCCCCTGTACCGCCCGTGTCACTGCGCTGTCTAAATGGGCAGTAATACGATGTAATTTATCTGCCGTTTTCCGCGGAAGATTTAAACTATTTTCAAATTGCAGTACAGTCGCAATACTGGCAATAAAATCAAGTCCCAACAGAATATAGATAGCCGCAAGAATGATATCGCCAATAAACTGAGGGATCATTTCAACCAGATGAAGCAGCAACGCATCGGTGAAGAACAAGCAAATCAGCGCACAAAATCCCCACACGACAGAAAATGGTAAACTGATATACCCCTCAAACTGAAAGCGGTACTGCGAATAGTCCCACCATTTTTGACCCGTGAGGCGCTCCAGCAGGATTCCTGTAAGCAACTCCACCCCGGTTGCCAAAATCGCCCCCCCAAGGAACAAATAAAACGGTTCATCCTTTAATTCAGGCAGGAATATGGCAAACAGAATCCATCCACAGCCGTAAATTGTAGAAAATGGTGCATTCAAAAAGCCACGATTTAAAAGTCTTCCTTTTTTTAGTGCAGCCAATGCTGTCTCAACCGTCCACCCAATAAAAGAATATATCAAAAACAGCCACAGCATCTCATAACCAGTATAGTACATATTGATCTCTCCATAAAATATATAGTAAAGCATTAGCCCGTCTTTTGCCGCATGCGATTCAGTTCATGCCACAGGATACGATACCGCATCATCTCAAAGTTTATAAAATATCAAAACCGCACCCACTCTGATAAAATGATCGGAGCAGATGCGATTTTATCATTTTTATTCAAACTATGTTTCTGTAAGCGAAAGGACTAATTATTAAAATTTTTTTATTCTTCTTCCCGAAGTACTTGGTATATTCATCTCTTCTCGATATTTTGCTACAGTACGACGAGAAACAGCACATCCATCCTTCTCCAGCAGCTCGCACAATTTTTGATCAGATAATGGTTTTTCTTTCTCTTCATGATCAATTAATTTTTTCAGCAATAGTTTAACATTGGCAGCAGATGTCTCCTCTGCGCAATCGTTTGCGCTCGGAACCGCACGAGAAAAGAAATATGTCATGGGGTAGACGCCAAATGTGCACTGCATATATTTATCCTTTAAAGCTCGACTCACAGTGGACTCGTGAATTTCCAATTTTCGTGCCACATCACCTAATGTTAACGGCACCAAATGCCCCACTCCCTGCTCAAAAAACGCTTTTTGCGCATCAATAATGCACTGAGCACAGGCCAGTAACGTAGAGCGCCTCTGTTCAATTGACCGCACTACCCACTTGGCTTGTTTTGCTTTGTTGAGCAGATATTCTTTCAATTCCTGATCACTTTCCTCAGCCTGCATCAGCTGGGTATAATACCCACTCATTTTAAGTGACGGAAAATAATCGTCATTGACCATCGGTTCCAGTCCACTTTGCCCCTCTGCGACAATTAAATCCGGTGTAATATAAGTAGTCTTCTGATCCGCTGAATATTGCTCTCCCGGCCTTGGATTCAGCGTACGAATCAAATCGCACGCCTCTCGAACCTCTTCTTCTCGACATCGAAGTTTTTTTGCAATCATCCCATATCGATATTTAGCAACTGCCTCCAAATGCTGGTCTACAATCAGCAGCGCAATGTGCTGCAATGGATCTTTCATATGCAGTAACTGAATCCGCAGACATTCATTGAGATTGCGCGCTGCTATCCCAGATGGTTCCAATGTTTGCAATATATGCAGTGCTTCTTCCAGCAACGCCACCGAGCATCTGCGTTCTACCGCTAAGACAGAAAGTTCTTCATCCATCCAGCCAGCAGCATTCAAACTGCTCGCTAAAAAAACAGCCGCTTCATATAATTCCTGACGCAAATTCATTTCCTGCAGCTGACTCACCAGAACCCCAAGCAAGGTTTCTTCCTGTTCCTCCACTTCTCCGTAATTACGAATTGGATCATTTTCATCCTCTGTATCTTGTTTATTATAGTAACAATTCTGAATATCAGTAGATTTTAACCATTCCATTTCCTGCTTCAACTTCGTATATTCTTCCGGCGTACTATAATGGTCTTCCATTTCTAAAACAGGGTTCTCCTGCACCGTTTCTTCAATATACTCCAAAAGATCCTGCGCTCCCATTTGGAGAATTTTCATTGACTGTATCATCTGAGGGGACAATGTCTGTTCTTGCTTTTGTGTCATTGTAATTTCCATTAAATCCCCTCCGCTTATTTCAACTTCATAATTTCCTTTTTGTTATTATACCATCATTTTTACTATACAACAAGGAGCTTATTTTGCGCTCGCCATTTATCTATAAACCCTCGCCAACAGTCACGATCCCATAGAAGAAATTTTTGCTGATACTGCGCTTGTTTGACATGTAGTTGCAAATTCGATATATTTTAAGTAAATGCAATATAAAAAACAATATCTTCTATAAAAAGAACGGAGATGGAAAAATGTCTGCTCTAACAGATGTGAAAATTCTAGATTTCACAACACTGCTGCCCGGGCCCTACGCCACAATGATGCTTGCAGACCTTGGCGCAGATGTTTTAAAGGTCAGCAGCAAAGATCGGTATGATTTGGTCACGCATTGGCCCCCGAAAATTGAGGGTAGTGACACCTGTGCTGCCGCCGCCTGGTTGGGACGCGGCAAAAAAACGATTTATTTGAATCTAAAAAAGCAAAGCGCAATTGATGCGGTAAAAAAACTCATCATGGAGTATGATATCGTTTTTGAGCAGTTTCGTCCGGGTGTTATGAAAAAGCTCGGTCTTGATTACGAAACACTGAAAAAAATCAATCCGGCCTTGATTTACTGTTCCCTAACAGGATATGGGCAGACCGGTCCCTTGGCAGATCGCGCAGGGCATGATATCAATTATTTAGCCCGTTCCGGTCTTATGGCCTCTGCCGGAAGAAAAGAAACCGGCCCGGTACTTTATGATATGCAGATCGCAGATGTGGCGGCAGGTTCAATGAACAGTGTTATCGGTATTCTCGCAGCACTCCACTATAGATCTCAAACAGGAAAAGGACAGTATGTCGATGTATCTATGCTGGACGGCGTCGCCGCCTTTCACGGAATGGATGGTGCCTCCTTCCTTTCCGGTGCACCGGCACCCGCCCGAGAAACACAGGTATTAAACGGTGGTGGAATCTATGATTTTTATGAAACAGCCGACGGAGAATACATGAGTGTTGGATCATTAGAACCCAAATTCTTTGCCAAGCTCTGCCAAGGCATTGGTTATCCAGAATGGGCAGACGGGGAAGTCTTAAAGACCGATTTAAAACTTGTGAAAGAATCTTTCCGAAAAAAGTTTAAAGAAAAGACAAAATCGGAATGGACAGAAATTTTTGCTTCTTTGGATGCCTGCGTTGAACCGGTTTTATCGTTGGAAGAAGCCCAAAATGATCCCCATCTGTGTGCACGGGATATGTGGCCTGAGGTTTCCCTGCCGCAAACTGAGAATTCCATGATCACCCAGATGGGCTGTCCCATCAAGTTTTCCGAAAGTGCTCCCACATACCGCCATGCGGGATATCCGGAAGGTTGGCATACTGATGCAATTCTTTCTTCTCTGGGGTATAGCAAACAGGAAATAGCGGATATGATATCATAAAAAATAGCATTCATTATGCGTTTGCGTGCAGCATGGATGCCTTGATACATATAAATCAGGACCGCTCCGGCAGCTCATGCGCCCGGAGCGGTCCTGATTTGAGTCTTCTTTTTTCAAAAATCGTTATAAAAACATCAGATATGGAAACATTTTTGAATTGCCTTCTGCTCCCCCAGCACCAGAATAGAAGTATCTGCGGCAAATACGGTATCCGGTGCAACATTCATATTCAACTTTCCATTTTCTTTAATACCCAAGATATTAATGCCGTATTTTTTACGAATATTTACCTGAATCACTGTTTTGCCAATCCAATCCTCCGGAACGGACAATTCAAAAATAGAATTTCCATCATCCAATTCGATATAATCGCGAATATGTTCTGATGAGCAGCGGATAGCTGTCCATTTTGCCAGCTGCTTTTCTGGATAAACCACTTCATCAGCACCGTTGCGGAGCAAGAACTTTTCCTGCACACCGGTAGAAGCTCTTGCAATGACCTTCTTTGCACCAAATTCCTTCAGCAGTGAAGCTGTTTCCAGAGATGTTTGAAAGTTATCCCCAATCGCTACAATGCAGACATCATAGTTTCCAACCCCAAGCGAGTATAAGAATTCCTCGTTGGTGCTATCACCGATCTGCGCATTCGTCACAAAAGGCAGCACTCCGTTTACACATTCTTCATCCAAATCTACTGCCATAGTCTGACAATTCAAGTCACTTAACTTCATAGCAGTATGTCTGCCGAATCTACCAAGTCCAATCAATAATACAGATTTCATTGTTTACTCCTTATCCAACAGTTAGTTTTTCCTGTGGTAATCTCGATGTAATGCAGTGATTGCCGGAAGTTGCCGCAAAAATCAACGTTAATGCACCAACTCTTCCAAAATACATCAAGACAATTAAAATTCCACGCGAAATAGATCCAAGTTCGGGTGTAATGCCTAAACTCAACCCTACAGTACCAATGGCTGAAGCCGTTTCAAAAAGAGATGTCAACAGCGGAATCTCTTCTATCCGGCTGATAATGAATCCGCCGCCTAAAAATAATACCAGATACATTGTCATTAATGTGGCAGCATTGCGAAGAACGCTGGCATCAATTCTGCGGCCAAAAAAGTGTGTATGCTCCCTATGTCTAAATACCGAAACCGCATTAGACAGCATCACCGCAAGTGTTGTTGTTTTCATACCACCTGCTGTTGATCCGGGCGAACCACCCACAACCATCAGAATCATCATAATGGCAATACCTGTTTCACTCAACAGGGTCAAATCCACTGTATTAAAGCCTGCTGTTCTTGGTGTAACCGCCTGAAACAAAGAACCCCAAATACGATCTTGCATTGGCATATCGGAAAATTCAAAAAAGAAAAAGTAAATTGCCGGGAAACAAATGAGAGCCGCCGTAGTAACCAGAACAACTTTACTCTGTATCCTATATTTTCGAAAATGCAGCTTATTGATTTTAATATCGTCCCATGTGACAAACCCAATACCACCGATGATAATCAAACTCATAATCACACAGTTGATAATTGGATGATCTATAAAATATGTGAGTGATGAATACTGCATTTTGCATCCCATCAAATCAAAGCCTGCATTGCAGAAAGCTGAAATAGAATGAAATATGCTGTACCAAATCCCCTTAAGTATACCAAATTCTTTACAAAAAGTGGGAGCCATAAGCATCGCGCCAATTAGCTCGAAAATAATGGTCATTTTGATAATAAAGGCTGTTAATTTCACAATTCCGCCGACTTTTGGTGCAGAAATTGCCTCCTGCATTGTACTGCGCTGCTTCAGACTGATTTTTCTTCCCGAGATCTTGGTTAGTGCCACTGCAACTGTGATAACACCCATACCGCCAATTTGAATCAGCAGGATGATGACAGCCTGTCCAAAGGCGGACCAATAGGTTGCAGTATCATGCACAATCAGTCCCGTCACACAAACGGCAGATGTTGCAGTGAATATGGCATCTGCAAATGTTGCCCCTTGCCCGTTCTGTGTAGAAAAAGGAAGCATCAGCAGTAGACTCCCCATCAAAATAACGGCAGCAAAACCGAGAATAATAATCTGCGATGAAGACAACCGCCTTTTCCTTGGTCCCATATCAACACTCCTATTTGCGACTTTCTTAAATTGAACTTTCATTTGTCTGCATTTTATTACATATCTATGAATTATGTAAAGGATATCACGCAAATTTTCTAAAAATTCAGTCATGTTTCTATGCCCGCGGCCAGAATCAATTCGCAAGTGCAATTTTCAAACAAATTGCCCACCTCTTGATTAACACTATCGGTAACCCGTTTCAACTTTTTTACAGCCAAAGAATCTTCCTCGATTTCAAAATACACCGCAATCCAAATGCGGCGACCTGTCCTGGTAATATCAAAAAATACTGGATAAAATTGATTCTTCTGCATAATATCCGTACAAATATTTTTAATTTGATTTACTGTGTGTTCATCTGGCGAAAAGAGAAACACATCTTTCATTGCTCTCCAAAGCATCTTCAGACTTTGGGGCAGCATAAAAAGTATCACCCCAAAGGCAACCATCTGATCAAAGTATGGTGCAATAAAAGCAACCGGCGTTTTCTCCAAAAACATCGCCACAAAAAATGCCAGAGACATCCCTATACTATAAGCAATATCGATCTTCCATCCCAAAAGCTCCGCATCAATCGTTGGTGAATATAAGGATTGATTCATTCTGTTTATAAGCAAAAATATAAGAATGCTTACAATACCAAGCAGTAGTTGAAACAGCGAAATCTGTCCTTCATTGACCCGATTTCCGCCTGACATTGCTGATCCAATCACTTCTGCCGAAACGCTAACCGTTACCGCTAATAGCATAAACCCTTTTACAATTAAAAATATGGATTCCACCTGAAAAAATCCATAAGGATGCTTTTCAGATACAGGTTTATAGAACAGCGGTGTAAGGAATAGGATTAAAGCAATAAAAATCAAGTCTGAAGCATCGTATGCCGCATCCATCA
>JAHHSM010000068.1 GCA_020025175.1 Oscillospiraceae bacterium
CGGAAAAGAATGCTGCAAAGGATGCGGAAAAGGGCAAAAATGCAGAGCACTCCGGCACGCGCCGCGGTCACAGAGGCAGCCGTGGACGCAGGGGCGGCGAAAATAAGGAAACACCGCGCCAGAAGCCGGAAAAAATTGAAAAAGCAGAGAAAGCGGAAAAGGGTGAAAGGAAAGAGGCGAAGTCTGCCGCGGCACAGCCGCGCCCTGTGCGCTTCGGCTCCAGCATGCCCATTGCCAACAATGCGGTGCAGACGGATCGCGGCGGAGAGAAAACCGAGCAGAAAAATTCCAGAGGCAAGGGCCGCCGTCCTTTCCGCAAAAATCGGACAAGCCGCAGCGGAAATAAACCGTCTCAGGGCAATCAGGACAACTGATTTTCTGAAAAATCAGGGCAGTTTCCATGCCTGCTTTATAAACCCACATGGAAGGCGATACGTTTTTTACAATCGTATCGCTTTCTTTTTATTCGATGCAAAAAAATACAGCGGCACTTTCAGCCATGGAGGGCATTCAATGGGTGCGGAGTTATTTTGCGGCGTCATCATCTGCAAAAAGAGTATCTTTTGAGAAAATGGGAAAAGATTTGCAAAAAAATGTATCTTTATCCATGCTATTTCTTGCAAAGAGAGGATTCCTTTTATATAATAAAATAGTTTAGGAAACCCTTTATAAAAATACTTCATTTGGAGGTTTTAAAATATGAAAAACAGCGAAAAGACCCTTGATATGATCGTCAATCTCTGTAAAAACCGCGGCTTTGTGTATGCCGGCAGCGAAGTTTACGGCGGCCTGGCAAACAGCTGGGATTACGGCCCTTTGGGTGTCGAGTTTAAGAACAACGTCAAAAAGGCGTGGCTGAAAAAGTTTGTGCAGGAAAACCCCTATAATGTGGGATTGGATGCAGCTATTATTATGAATCCTCAAACCTGGATCACCACCGGTCATGTGGCGGGTTTCAGCGATCCTCTGCTGGACTGCAAGGCATGTAAGGCTCGCCACCGCGCGGATAAGCTCATCGGCGATGCCCACGGCGAGGTCAATGTGGATGCCATGAGCTTTGATGAGATGGACGCATTTATCAGCGAGCATGAGGATGTGGTTTGCCCTGTCTGCGGCAAGCATGACTTCACCCCCATCCGCAAGTTCAACCTGATGTTCAAAACCGCCATCGGTGTCACGGAGGACTCTGCGTCCACCTGCTATCTGCGCCCTGAAACGGCACAGGGTATTTTCGTCAACTTTGCAAATGTGCAGCGCACCACCCGCCGCAAGCTGCCCTTCGGCGTCTGCCAGGTGGGCAAGGCATTCCGCAATGAAATCACCCCCGGCAACTTCACCTTCCGCACCCGTGAGTTTGAGCAGATGGAATGCGAGTTCTTCTGCAAGCCCGGCACAGACCTGGAGTGGTTTGCATACTGGAAGGACTACTGCTTCAAGTGGCTGCTGTCGCTGGGCATCAAGGAAGAGAATCTGCGTCTGCGCGACCATGAGCCGGCGGAGCTTGCCTTCTATTCCCGCGCAACCACCGATATCGAATATGCCTTCCCCTTCACGGACTGGGGCGAGCTGTGGGGCATTGCCGACCGTACCGATTACGATCTGGGCCGCCATCAGGAAGCATCCGGCAAGGATTTGACCTATTTCGATCAGGAAACCAACGAGCATTATATCCCCTATGTCATCGAGCCTTCTCTGGGCTGTGACCGTGTGGCGCTGGCATTTTTGTGCGAGGCATACGATGAGGAAGTGGTCGGTCAGGATAAAAACGGCAAGGACGATGTGCGCACCGTGCTGCGTCTGCATCCTGCGCTGGCACCCTTTAAGTGTGCTGTGCTGCCCCTGAGCAAGAAGGAAGTGCTCTCCGGTCCTGCAAGAGACTTGCAGATGCAGCTGAGCAAGCTCTTTATGGTGGATTACGACGACACCGGTTCCATCGGCAAGCGTTATCGCCGTCAGGACGAAATCGGCACCCCCTTCTGCATTACGCTGGACTTTGAAACCGTGGGTGATCCCGACAAAGGCATTGCGGCGGACAACTGCGTGACCATTCGTGAGCGTGACACCATGGAGCAGGTGCGTCTGCCCATGGATCAGGTGGCTGATTACATCGCTCAGCGCGTGGCATTTTAAGGCCTTTGGGGCAAGAGAAAAAGAACGGCTTTCATCATGATAACATTACGGAAAAAACAAACGCGGCAGCATGGAGAAATGACAGGGAAAGAGCAGCGCCGGGCATACGCATTGTATGCGCTGGGCGTTGTATGGATGGTTCTGTCGTACTATGGCATTGAGTATTATGCCAGCCGCTATCTCGATCCGGTTTATACCAGCGGAAAAACCTTCGGCCTTTTGTGGGCGCTGCTGCTTTCTTCGGTGGCGCTGCTGCTGCCCCGTCCGGCAGGACGCACCTTTTACGGCGTGACCTATTTCGCCTTTGCTGCGTGGAGTATTGGGCAGTGCGGATATTACAGCATTTTCGGCCGCATGATGTGGGTGGGCGATATCCGATATGCAGGCGAAGGCGGTGCCTTTGTCACAGATGTATTGGGTATGTTTGCCCCAAGCTGGATTGCGGCATCCATCCTGCTTTTGCTGCTGGGTGTGATCGGCATTGTGATCGTGCGGCGCGGCAAGCCGCCGGAGCGGATGCGGACATTGTGCCTGCTGACTGGTCTTTCAGCGGCTGTGGGCCTGTTTTCCTATCCGGTATCGGTATTTCGTGAAGATCAGGGTGTTTGGGGCGCGCAGGACGAATATCGCCGTGCTCTGTCCAAGGAGGCAGCGTATACGACCATGTACGATGCCCACAAGCTTTATCGTGTCTGCGGTATTTATCAGTCCGCGGTCAAGGATATCTGGCAGCACAATCTTTATCCAAAAACCCCCATGTACCGCAGTCAGATTGCGCACCGCGCGGCGGAGCTGGACGCATGGTTTGCCCAGCGTGAAGCCCATGCAGACAATGATATGAGCGGCATTTTTAAGGGCAAAAACGTGGTATTGGTGCTGATGGAGAGTATGGACGACTGGGTCATCAATGAGCAGGATACGCCCATGATTTCCAAGATGATGCGCGAGGGCATCAATTTTACGAACTTCTACACTCCCGGCTATGGCAGTGTGCGCACATTCAATACGGAATTCTGTGTGAATACGGGCGGCTTTACGCCCACCAACGGGCAGTATGCTTTTGATTACTGCACCAATGATTTTTCCCACAGCCTGCCCTCCATTTTCCGGGAAATGGGCTACAGTGCCCAGTCTTTCCATTATAACAGCCCTCTGTTCTATAACCGGGGCGTCATGGAGCCGTCCATAGGATATGAGGCATATAACAGTTTTCCCGATTTCGGCATGGCAGGCGATGATCTGCTGTCTGATGCGGCGTTTTTTGAAAATGACGGTGTGATGGAAAAGTTCTACCGCGGTGAAGAAGGCGGAACTTACAATGGATTTTTCAATTTTATTATTTCCCGCAGTGCGCATATGACTTACAGCTATGATGAAGAGCTGAGTGTATTTGCGCTGGGGCAGTATCCTGAGTATAAGGGCAGTTCCGGCAGCGAAGAGGTGGACTGCATGCGTGCCAAGGCACATACCTGCGACGATTTGTTTGCGGCGCTGTACAAGTCTCTTGAGGAGAGCGGGCATCTGGAGGATACGGTGATTGTGGGCTTTACCGATCACTATGCCTACGGTATGCAGGATCAGACACTGATGATGGAGCTTTCCAATGTGCCGCGCTATCTGATGGTGGAAAAAACACCCTGCTTCATCTGGTCGGCAGACGGCCCTGCCATGGAAGTGGATAAGCTGCTCAACACCTCGGACCTCCTCCCCACCCTGCTGAATCTCTTCGGCATTGAAAGCGACTACCGTTATCTCGGACAGGATGCCTTCGATGAAAACTATGAAGGCTATGTTGTGTTTCAGGATCAGGCATGGATCAGCAATTCCGGCGTGTATGACGAAGGGGAAGTGATTCACTCCTTCACAAAGGAGGGCCCCTCTGATGAGGAGATCCAGGAGATGAACGATTTGGCACAAAACTATATTCGTATGAACAATCTGCTTTTGGAGTCCGATTATTACGGACGGCAAGGGGCAGAAAAATAAGAGAGTCAAATAAACGGAAAGGAAGATATCATGGATCAGAAAGAATTGAAGGAACTGGCCGTTACCGCTGCAAAAGCGCGGCTTTTGGCTGTGGAGGCAGTGCATCGCTGTGCCTCCGGCCATCCGGGCGGATCGCTGTCTGCATTGGATGTGCTGACCGTGCTGTATTTCCATACGATGAATATTGATCCCACCAATCCCACCGACCCCGATCGTGACCGCTTTGTCATGTCCAAGGGTCACTGCACGCCTGCCCTGTACCCCACCTTGGCCCTGCGCGGCTACTTCCCTGTTGAGGATCTGAAGCTGTTCCGTTCCATCGACGGTCATATGTCCGGCCACCCCGATATGGTGCATGTGAAGGGCGTGGATATGTCTACCGGTTCTCTGGGTCAAGGAATTTCCGCTGCCGTAGGCATGGCGATTGCCGGCAAGATGGATGAGAAGGCGTATCGTGTATACGCTGTTCTGGGCGATGGCGAAATTGAGGAAGGTCAGGTTTGGGAGGCTGCGATGGCAGCTGCCAAGTACAAGCTGGACAATCTGTGCGCTGTAGTGGATGTCAACGGTTTGCAGATCGATGGGCGCACCGCCGATGTCATGCCTTCTGAGCCGCTGGATGCAAAGTTTGCTGCATTCAACTGGAATGTGATCCATGTGGACGGCCATGATTATGCTGCACTGGCAGCCGCTTTTGAGGTGGCAAAGACTGTTAAGGGCAAACCCACTGTTATTTTGGCAAAGACCATTAAGGGCAAGGGCGTTTCCTTCATGGAGGACAATGCAGGCTGGCATGGCAAGGCGCCCAATGATGAGCAGATGGCTCAGGCGCGCGAGGAACTGGAAGCGAAAATCAAAGAACTGGAGGCGATGTAAAATGGCAGAGAAAATTGCAACCCGCGAGGTCTTTGGCAAGACAATCGCTGCATTGAGTGAAGAATATCCCGAGCTGATCGTGCTGGATGCCGATCTGGCCGGTGCAACGAAGTCCGCTGAGTTTCAGAAGGTCTGCCCCGAGCGTTTTATCGATGCAGGCATCGCTGAGGCAAACATGGTCGGCATTTCCGCCGGTCTTGCAGCCTGCGGCAAAAAGCCCTACTGCTGCTCTTTTGCCATGTTTACCGCAGGCCGTGCATACGAACAGGTGCGCAACTCCGTTGCCTATCCCCGTTTGAATGTGAAGGTCATCGGCTCCCACGGCGGTTTGAGCGTCGGTGAAGACGGCGCAACCCATCAGTGCATCGAAGACCTGTCTTTGATGCGCACCATTCCCGGCATGATGGTTTTGAATCCCTGCGATGGTCCTGAAATGCGTGCAGCCGTCAAAGCACTGGTGGAATATGACGGACCTGCTTACATGCGTTTGGGCAGAAGTGCCGTGGAAAGCGTTACCGGCTATGAAGAGGGTGCATACGCCTTCGAGCTGGGCAAGGGCGTCACCCTGCGCGACGGCAGTGATGTGACCATCATCGCCACCGGTATGATGGTGCAGATGGCACTGAAGGCAGCAGAGATGCTGGAGGAAAAAGGGATTTCGGTGCGTGTGCTGGATATTCATACCATTAAGCCCCTGGATGAGGACCTGGTGCTGAAGGCAGCAAAGGAAACCGGCGCAATCGTTACCACCGAGGAGCACAATATCATCGGCGGTCTGGGCAGCGCAGTGAGCGAGGTGTTGTCCGAAAATTATCCTGTTCCCATGGTGCGCCACGGTGTGCAGGATGAGTTCGGCCGCAGCGGCAGCGCGGCAAAGGTGCTGGAGGCTTATGGCCTGACCTCTGAAAAAATTGCAGAGTGTGCAGAAAAGGTACTGGAAAAAAAGAACGTGCTCAAGGGTTAAGCACTGAAAAATAAAGAAAAATGAGGCAGGAAAGAAACGGTTTCTGCCTCATTTTTTAGTATGGAAAGCAAACAGATTTACTGAAAAAAGTTTGTAATTTTAGTAAAAATCACAAAATATAAAGAAAATCCGCCGCAAAAAATAAAAAATGAAAAACCTACTATTTTACTATCTTGATTTTATGGGAAAAAGCGGATTTGTTAAGCATTGGACAATCATGACATGGAAAAAAATTTTTTTAAAATTTAGCCGAAAAGTTGCAATAAAAACAGTGGTTTTTATGATATGATGCAAATGTTAAAGTGGCTTTAAGTGGAATTGCCGTATTCCACCTCAAGAGAATAAAGTGAAATTGATACCATAGGGAAAGGAAGTGGCACGTAAATGTATTGTGTCCGTAATGTAACCGACGACCTGTATTGGGTTGGTGCGAATGACCGCCGTTTGGCATTGTTTGAGGGTGTTTATAAGATTCCCACGGGTGTTTCTTATAACTCCTATGTTCTGTTGGACGAAAAGACCGTTGTATTTGATACGGTCGACCAGTCTGCCTCCAAGCAGTATCTGGAAAATGTTGCGCATGTTCTGGGTGGCCGCAAGCTGGACTATGTCATTGTTCAGCATATGGAAATGGACCACGCCGCAACACTGGGTGATCTGGTTTTCCACTATCCTGAGGTAACGATCGTGTGCAACGAAAAGGTTGCTGCCATGATCGAGCAGTTCTTCGATTTCAATCTGCGCAGCCGTCTGTACATTGTCAACGAGGGTGATACCTTTAACACCGGCCGCCATACCTTTACATTCGTTGCAGCACCCATGGTGCACTGGCCTGAAGTTATGGTCACCTATGATATCGGCGAGAAGATTCTGTTCTCCGCTGATGCATTTGGTACCTTCGGCGCACTGAACGGCGCACTGTTTGCTGATGAAGTGGACTTCTTCCACGATTATATTGACGAGGCTCGCCGTTACTACACAAACATTGTCGGTAAATACGGTCCTCAGGTACAGGATGTGCTGAAGAAGGCTTCCGGTATCGAGATCAAGATGGTCTGCCCCCTGCACGGCTTTGTATGGCGCAAGAAGTTCAATCAGTTCCTGGAGAAATATATCCAGTGGGCAACCTATACGCCCGAAGAGACCGGCGTTGTGATTGCTTACGCATCCGTTTACGGCAACACCGCAAACGCTGCTGACGTTCTGGCTGCAAAGCTGCGTGACATGGGCATCAAGACCGAGGTATACGATGCATCCTACACCCCCGCAGATGAGATTCTGGCTGCTGCATTCCGTTACAGCCACTTGGTCTTTGCTTCTACTACATATAACGCAGGTATCTATATCGCTATGGAGAACCTGCTGCACGATATCGTGAATCATAACCTGCAGAACCGTACCGTGGCATTCATGGAGAACGGTTCCTGGGCTCCTGCTGCCGGCGGTCTGATGCGTCAGCTCATGATGCCTCTGAAGGGGATGAAGTATATCGACGAAACAGTGACCATTCGCTCCTCCCTGAAGCAGCGTCAGGTAAGCGAGATGGATGCACTGGCAAATGCGATTGCCGCAACCATTCCCGGCAGCAAGGCTTGTGCAGCTGCAAACAAGCCCGATATGCGCGCTATTCTGCGTACCAGCCCTGCTGAAATGGCTGCAAATGCCGGTTCTGTCGGCGGCGCAATCGATCCTGATTCTATGTTCAAGTTCTCCTACGGTCTGTTCGTTTTGACTGCCAGAGAGGGTACAAAGGACAACGGCTGCATCATCAATACCGCAAGCCAGCTGACGGATACCCCCAAGCGCATTACCATTGCTGTCAACAAGGCAAATTTGACCCATGACATGATCCTCAGAACAGGCGTGTTCAACATTTCCGTTCTGAGCGAAGATGCCCAGATGGATACGTTCCAGCGCTTTGGTTTCCAGAGCGGCCGTGACACCGATAAGTTCAGTGACTGTGAGGGTCTGCAGCGCAGCAGCAACGGTCTGTACTATCTGACCGGCTGCACCAATGCTGTGCTGTCCGGCAAGGTCATTGCTTCCTATGACTTTGGTACCCATACCCTGTTTATCGCAGATGTGACCGAGGGCAAGGTTCTGTCCAAGGAGCCTTCTGTGACCTATGCATACTACTTTGCTCACATCAAGCCCAAGCCCATGCCCGCAGCGATGACTGAGGGACCCAAGAGCGGCTGGATCTGCAAGATCTGCGGCTTTATCTATGAGGGTGAGGAGCTGCCTCCTGATTATATCTGCCCCATCTGCAAGCATGGTGCGTCTGATTTCGAGAAGCTGTAAAAAAATAAAGATCAAAAAAAGCGGAGCACGCCATGCGTGCTCCGCCTTTTTGCAATGAGTGCCAAAGGAAAGAAGTTTGTGAAAAATAAAAAGCAGGAGCATAAGCAATGCTCCTGCTTTAGATATGTGCAAAATAGATGTGCAGCATCAATTTTTGAGTGTCAAACTTACGGGGCAGTGATCGCTGCCAAAAACCTCGTTGAGAATTTCAGCATCCTCTACCCTGCTCATAAGGCGTTCGGAAACGAGGAAATAGTCGATGCGCCAACCGGCGTTTTTTTCTCGTGCCTTGAAGCGGTAGCTCCACCAGGAATATTTTATGGTGTCAGGATGGAGGGTGCGGAAGGTATCGCAGAAACCGCTGGCCAAAAGCGCCGTCATTTTTTCACGCTCCTGATCGGAGAAGCCCGCACGTCCCCGGTTGGGTTTGGGATTTTTCAAATCGATTTCTTCGTGGGCAACATTGAGATCGCCGCAGTAGACCACAGGCTTTATTTTGTCCAGCTCCATCAGGTAGCTGCGCAGATCATCCTCCCACTGCATACGGTAGTCAATGCGCTTGAGCTCATCCTGAGAATTTGGCGTATAACAGCAAACAAGATAAAAATCAGGATATTCGGCAGTGATAATGCGCCCCTCGTGGCGGTGGATGTCATCGCCAAAATCATATGTGACGGACAATGGTTCCTCCCGGGTGAAAACAGCCGTGCCGGAATAGCCTTTTTTGTCCGCACTGTTCCAAAAGCGGTGATAGCCGGGCAAATCAAAATCCACCTGATCAGGCTGCATTTTTGTTTCTTGAAGACAAATGATATCGGCACCGGAGGCATCGGCAAATGCGAGAAAGCCTTTGCTGATACAGGCACGCAGACCATTGACATTCCAAGAAATCAGTTTCATCCATCAACACTCCTTTCATCAAAAAAAGAACAAATCTGTAAATTTTGTTGTCAACATATTTATTTGTATAATTTAAAAATGAAAATTTGTAGAGTTTTTCACTTTTTGCACAGAGTTTTCCACAAG
>JAHHSM010000069.1 GCA_020025175.1 Oscillospiraceae bacterium
TTAATAAGAAAACATGAGCAAGCATAGAACATACAATGTTTTCATAGGAAAAAGGCAGGAGGTGAGGCAAAAATTTAATATTTGCAAGGGAGGGGGGTGCTGATGTGAAACATCAGCACCCCCCTTTTTGAGGTTAAGGCCCCCCCCCAGCTGTGCCGGTGGTTCAAAAAAGCTGTTCTTTTGAAAGAAGGTTTACCCCAAACCATTCTGTGCGGTCTTTTCGCGCTTTGCACCGAACTGTCCTTGCGGCAGGTTCGGTGCAGAACTTTATTGGAGTTTTGAAAAAAGAGGGGCATGTGAATGAACAGCGAAACGATTGTGGTATCTTGATAGGCTGAAAAACCTAATGGGATTCCATATCGGCTTTAGCAGATTCATCCGTTTCAAAATGGCGATGGGAGAATAGGTCGGCCGATTCCTTTCAAACAGTGCCATACCCCCGGTTTTTAATTTCCATTTCAGGAGTTCAAAGCGGAGTAAACGCTATTGTCATTTATCTGATCTCTTTTTTAAAGAGTTCTTGCAACTTCGAATCCTTCTGCAATGGCATCGATTGCTCGTCTTGCAGATTTCGCATCCCCAATCACATGGCAAGGGATCTGTTTCTGTTCACATACATCCACCAGCGTATGGGAATCATTTGCAGCAAATCCAACTGCAAACACTGCACAATTACAGGGAATCAGAGATCCATCTTCCAATACAATCCCGTCTTCTGTGAATTTGCATACTTTGCTATTGGGCAAAAGTTTTACCTGCAACTGCTGCATTTTCATCATGACAGCAATCTTTCGCAGAGTGCCTAAATCACTCCCGATACTGTCTTTCATCTCCAGAACTGTCACATCGCAGCCATCAGTAGCGAGGGTATCTGCTGTTTCCAGACCAACCAGACCACCGCCGATCACTGCTACTTTTCCTTTCGGACGAACTTCGTGTCGAAGCACTTCCGTTGCAGATACGTGAAAGAGCTTGTCTATACCTTCCAAATGAATCATAATTGGAGAAGAGCCAACTGCCACAATCACCGCATCCACATCAGCGTTTTCCAGTTTTTGCGCATCGACTTTTGTATTTTTATGTACACTTACCAGCTTTTCAACCTGAGCTGCCATCTCCATGGCTGCAGCTTTCATCTCTGCTTTTCCAGGTGCTTCACCTGCGAGGAGGAACTCTCCTCCCAGTTTATCTGCTGCCTCAAACAATGTGACTTCATGGCCTCTTTCCTGCAATACTTTTGCAGCTTCCATTCCTGCCATGCCGCCTCCGATTATCCATACTTTTTTCGGGGTTTTGGTCTTGCTCAGATCATACTCTGCTTCATGTCCAATCATTGGATTTCTCAGGCAGGTGATATGCGGATGATTTACAACATCACAGAATCCATCATAGCAGCCTTGATTACATCCGACACAGTGTACAATCTCATCTGTTTTACCTTCCTGTGCTTTGTTGGCAAATTCCGGATCCGCAAGCTGAGCTCGTCCCATCACGACCATATCCACTTTGTCCTGAGAAAGGATCTCTTCCGCCAATTCCGCAGTATTGATTCTTCCAACACCAATGGTCAACATACCGGTTTCTTTGCGGATCTTTGCCGCATTTTCGATATTGAATCCATTTGGAACATCAATTGGCGGCACTTCATACATGGAAGCGGCAGTGACAATGTTTCCCCTGGATACATCAAGTACATCTACGCCATGTTTCTTCGCAATGTTGCAGAAGCGGATTACATCTTCAATTGTCAGACCATTTTCCAGCATATCATCTTGAGCGCCGATTCGGATGAACAAAGGCATACCTTCCGGCATATTTCTGCGCAGCTCATCAATCACTTCTAATGGGAATTTGCATCTATTCTCAAAACTTCCGCCATATTCATCTTTTCTATGGTTAAATCCTGCACTCAGGAAAGAATGCGGCAGATAATTGTGCGCTAGATGAAATTCCAAGCAGTCATAGCCGGCCTTTACCGCTCTTGCTGCTGCTTTTCCATAGCATACAACTATCTCCTGAATCTGTTCCTTTGTAATCTCCTTGAGTGTATACGCCCCTGCATTCATATCAGAAACCACCAAAACTTGAGCTTTGGGGTCCATGGACACCGCGATCGAGCCCTGCCAGAGTTGGATTCCTGCTTTTCCCCCGTTTTTATGAATTGCATCAGTCAGCTTTTTATGGCCTTCGACCAGATGATCCTCACTGATCGAAATAAAATGTGCTGGCGCACTGGGGGTGTGCACTGCAGCTACCTCTACAATATTCAGACCGCATCCGCCCTTGGCTCTTGCTGCATGATAAGCAATCAGTTTATCGGTTATTGCGCCATTCTCATCTGCCATTCTGGTTCCCATAGCAGGCAAAATGATTCTGTTTTTTAATTTCATATCCCGAATCTGGATGGATGAAAATACATGTTCAAACATTTTGTTGTACCTCCCTTTTTATTTCATTATAGGGCAGAGTTTGACAAATAGATATGCAGTTTTTTAAATATTATTATCAATTATTTATAGTTGTTGTATTTCCGGTATTGGCTGGGGGTCTGATTCATATATTTAAAAAAACTGCGCTGAAAAGAAGAGATGTTTGCAAATCCAACATCGCTGCTGATCTGTGTGACAGTTTTGTCTGTGATACTTAAATAGCCACATGCAATTCGGATTCGAATTTCTTCTAGCAGCTGCTGAGTGCTTCTTCCAAATTGCTCTTTAGCTCTTCGTTCTATCAAATACGCATTCTGTTTGAGGGCCTGTTCCATTTCTTCCATTTGAAACGGCTTGTGAAAATGCAGTAAGAGATATTCTAAAATCTGCAATGATTCCTCCTCGGACTGCATCTGCGTACCGCATCCGATATTTTTTAGCTGATATTCTCTTACGCTGACTTTTCTGTATCGCTTGAATACTCTATAAAAGTCTTCCACATTGGTAAAACCCAAATAATCGCTGATATACTGAATATCTAAATCTGGAAAATGAAGAAGGGCACAGGCATTGAATATCTTTCCCATTTTCTGAATTTGAAAAAAAGTATATCCGCATCGATTTGTGATCTTTCGGTTTAATGTCACAGCTGTCATGCCTGCAGTTGTGGCATATTCTTCTATAGGCACCGTCTTGCTTGTATCCAGGATCACTCTCTGAATAATATCCCATACCAAATCTTTCTTGGCAGAATCCTTTTTTTTCTGTTCCATGGCATATCGGCAGTATAACGCATGAAGCTGCATTGTAAGGTAAATGCTTATGTTTTGAAAGGAAAATCTTTGTTCTTTTTCTTCCCTCAGTAGATCATCTATAATTCTTATCACACCCTGTTTTTCTTCTCCGTCTAGAGAAAGCAGCGGTGGCACCCTGTATACCAGCATTTCATTTTCTTGTGATTTCCGTTTTTCAAGGCATAAAAACATAAACAAACCAATGTGGAACGAAACCTTCACACAATGCAAAGGCTTTCTAATGTTTTCAATCCGATAAAAAAGATGTATATACAAGCAGAAAAAGCTGCCCTCCTGAACCTGAAACTTCTCCCCATTGACCCATAGATCCGCATCGCCGCTTTTTACATAATAAATTTCTGTCTGTTCATGAAGTTCCTGTTTGATGGGTTTTGTGATATGCATTTCGTCTACATAAACCTGCTTTTCCTTTAAGTTACAATAATCAACTCCGGTAAACCAATCTTTTTGATACCACATATTTGCCTTTCCTCCTGTGTGTCAGTTTATCAGATTTTTTTATTTGCCAACAAAACTATTTTTTAAAATTACCAAGGGATCGATCAAACAAAGAAATGTATGGATTTTTCATCGAAAGAAAACTGCGATAAAGCATAAAAAGAAATGCAGCGTAAGTTGAGTTATCCTGTGAAAAATGAAAAAAAGCAGGGGAAGAAAGCCAATAGTTTTTCCACTGCCTTATCATATGCTGCATTCTATGCTACACTGCCGTGCACATTGTCTGCTAAGATTCACTTGAATTTCATGATGGGTCTGCATTAGGGATGAGATGTGAAACAAATATTGAATCAGCACCATTGTCTTGCATCTTTTCGCCATTGCTCCATATCAGAGTATCTTTGTTTTCTTTATTATACAGGATTCGAGGGTATTTTTAAAGCGCTTTGACAGGATGAGATTTATACCGATATTATATTTTGTCTTTCGGCTTTTACAAAATTAATTTTATGGGCAGAGCAGAATGCATCTTGAATCTAATTGTTTCACTGCAAAAATAAAAAGAATAAAAAGGATTTTTTGGTGTCGGTAAAAAATGGAGTATCTCCAAGCGTACGGTTCGGAATTACTATATATCTGAGTCATGAACAGATCCGCTGCATGAACCTGTTCATGGAACAGGAAAATCAGCCATCGAGTGACAAATTCATCAAAGAACCGCATTGCACCTTTTAGCAGATCTTAGGCAGAAAATCCAACCCGGCACAGAATCACTTGATGAAATAAAATTGAATCAAAACATATAGGCATTTTCTCACCTTTGTAAAGATCCTGTCAGATATATTTTTTGCAAAATACATCGCTGAATATATAAAAAGTTTGGGATATAATGGAATTATGTTTAGGCGCTCTTTTGTTCCAGATGACGCTTATGTTAGTATTTTCCATCCTAAGGCAGCCAAAGAGATTGCGTCTGCACCATATAAGCTTGATTCGATTTTATATTATGTTATAATAAAATATAAAACTATATCATCCAAAGAGGTCCTGCGATGAGAGAAATCGTTATAAAGGATGTAGGCGGACAGATATTACCTGCCGCATTTATATACAAAAAAGAAGTATCATTCACAGACGAGATCGCATTCATCAATGGATGTGGCTTTTTCCTTGCGGTCTTTTCACGCCCTGCGTCAGTTTGTCCTTGTGACAGTATGGCGCAGGGCTTTTTTACTGTGTGATAGAGCATGAAAACAGGCAGATGATTGAAAGGGTGTATGATGAAGAAGATAATACTGAACCCGGCTGGAATGCTGTTGAGCGGCTTGCTATTAGGTGCCGTCAGCCGTCTGCTGGATATATATACGACCAATCTGGGCAATATTTTTTCCCAAATGGCAGTTTGGATTTTGTTTGGAGTGCTGATTTCAATTTACAGTGACACCAAGAAAAGGGCAATGCGCAATATTTTTCCCTTTTGTGCAGGTATGCTGGTCACATACTATGCGGTGGCAGTCATCAGCCATGGAGTGTACAGCACGACTATCATTGCCGGCTGGACGGTTTTTGCGGTTTGTTCACCTATATTTGCCTATTTTACATGGATTACTAAGGAAAAAGGTGCCTTTCCTAAAATCATCAGTGTTGGTATCCTGTTTGTGTCGGTATTATCCAGCGTTATCCTTTTTGATGGATTTCGAATTTATGATGTGATCATCAATGTGCTGCTGGTTTATTTCTTGTTTATAAAGCATATAGAGCGGTAAGTTTCAGTATCAGAATACAGTTGTCGGCTATCTTTGTCTGGGTGATCGAAATGGTGCGCCGGACTGAGGAACAGTTGATCACTGAAGGAGTATAGTTTGCGGACGCTGCCGCTTCGGTGCGTCCTATACAGGTCCTGACAAACCTAAATTTATAGGAGGTTTAATGGAAAAGAAATCTTTCCGGTGTATCCGTGGGAGCGTTGGAACTTACCCGTTTAAGCGGCGTATTCCGGCGTGTGAAGGGAGCAGAAGCAAAAGATAAGGAGGAATTCAATATGGAACTATTGGAGCAGTGCCAAAAGTGGTTTGAACATGGCGAACACAAAAAAATCATTGATGCGTTGGAAGCGATCGCAGACGAGGATCGCACGGCAGACATGGATATGGAGCTGGCTTGAGCCTACAAAAATGAGGCTGATCCTGAGAAACCGGAAGGGAGGCAGATGCTCAAACGGGCTTCGGAGCTGATGCAGATCTACGAGGGGAAATCAGAGGCTGAATCGAAAACGGATCATACAGGGATGTTTGCAGGCTGTGTGCTGCTGTCCGGCGGAAAGTGGGACAAGGCACAGTTTATTCGTGATATAAAGGGAAAATGGGATATCACTGTGGATGAGGGTGCAGATGGGAACGAAAATGACGATATTGCGGTATTCAATGTTGGAAATTTGCTGGAGCGCGGAAAGCTCTATACGAAACTGGGCCCTGCCTCTTGGCTGGAAACTGCATATGGAGTCCCTTGCCGATGAGCGGTGGTACTGGCCCATCCGCCTGCTGAAAGAGCTGGCTCGGCTTCCACTAGTCTGCGATTTCTGGCTTGGCTGGGGGCACACGATCGATCATCAGGGGGGACACAAAACTGTGCGCTGCGCTTTTGATTGGCCCGCAAAACACTGAGGGCGGAAGTGACACTTGTGTGCTGCTCAATGGGGAAGAAGTAAACTTCTACCAAGTTATTCCGCTTTGTGGTGCAGCCTAACCGCCTTGATGCCATTACTGGGAAAGCAGCGCACGATGAGGAGGATTCGTTTGGTGGCACTGGAAAATAGACATGAAATATGATGTATTAAGGGCTTTTCCGGATGGATATCATTGGGATGATGGATTTTAGCTGCCGAGAAAAATCCTTATATCGTCTGCCTGCGATTTGACGCTGATGCCGAAAGTTTTCTGGGCGGATTTATAAAATTGCCGGATTGAAATGAACCTAAAAATGGAACTGCGATGCAGATATAGACCGTTTTGAAGAAAAAGGAGGAAAAAATATGAGCAAGGAAGTATTCCAGCAGAATTTGGCGGAGGGCACAGGACCGAATCCGGGCGGTCCGTTTCTGATCCAAATGTTGTTTAAAGAGCCGGTGCCCATGCCTGGCAAAGAGAAAATGACCGCTATGATGGAAAAGCATATCGGGGCGGTGGAGTGTTTTTGCTACGATGAAAAAATGGCGGGCTTTGGGGCACTGGACCATATTGCGGAATTCAAGGATGCAAAATGTCCGGTGCAGCTGATGGTCATGGCGTGTTCGGATTTCAGCGGCAAAAGGTTTGATTCCTTTTTGGTCAGCCAGATGTGGGATTGTCAGGAGGACCGTGAGCGGATTTTTCGGGAGTGCCAATATCAGGTGATTGCTACCGATATGTTGGCGGCAGCACTCCCGGCTCTCGATCGGGCGGCTCTGGATATGGATTTTTTGGATGCGCTGGCGGAATTGTATCCCACCTGTGAAGCATTCTATTTCCAGAACTGCGGCAAGCTGATTCTGGCAGAGGATGTTCGTATGCATTCGATCAGAGGGGCGGATCGTTTTATTCGTTTCGGTGTCAATGTCCGCTTCTTCACCATTCAGGATACCGAGGATATGATGGTGGATACCTTGGGTATGGGCACACTGTTCCTGCCAGACCTCCAATACCACTTCCACGGTATGAACCCCAACTGGGTCGTGAATCATGCCTATAATGCAGCATCGTATCTTCTGACCAACGATAATCCTATTGAAAACGGCGAAACCATTGACGGAATCAGAGATGGGGTCATGAGCCGTGAAGTGCAGTGGAAGTGTCAATATGAAGATGCCATGATTCAGCCGCCCAGAGGGGTGCTGGATATTTATATGGGTGAATACGCGTCTGGAGATCGCTGATAAAAAGGATAAAAGCAGACGCTCCTGCATAATGGAATATCTGCTAAAAAACAGAGTCCGGACCACCAGCTTAGCTGGTGGTCCGGACTGCGGAAACATCGCAGCAGACGGCGTTTTCTGCTTGCGTTTTACGGAATCTTGAATGATCCTATAAATGCAACTAAAAGTAGCAGAATGTAAACACAGGTTGCTTGTGGATTTTCGGAGATTCTGTAGACTGATGCCAAAGTCAAAAAGGAGGCATAAGAAATGCTGCTGCATGAAAAGATCGCAATGATCCGAAAGATGAATCATATATCTCAAGAGGCGTTTGCGGAGGCATTATCTGTTAGCAGGCAGGCGGTATCGAAGTGGGAAAACGGTACTTCTATTCCGGATGTACAGATGCTGCTGAAAATTGCTGATTTATACCATATTACATTGGATCAGCTGGCGAGGGATGAATGTGAACTGACGTTGCCGTGGATGCCGTCTGCAAAAGAAGATGCAGAGGCCTTCTGCGAAGATGCACTGGACATTCAGGAGTATTTGGGAAAAATCTGTGATGTATCTATGAAGAGTCTGCGGTATAATGTCATTCGGAATGTAAAGATTGTGGGCAGATATAAAAATATGGTTTGCTTTATTAAAAATAAAAAGTATGGATACTTCAATTTTCACAAGTCTCAGGGGATTTTGATTAAAAAAGAAGAGGATTACAGCGCGATGAATGAGCTGCTGCCGGGAAAGTGTTCCGTATATGCCAATACAGGATCGTTTTTTGGTGGGGCAACGTACCTGTTCAGCAGCATTGATGAGATTCGTGAAAGCGCAATCGTTTTGAAAACGGGAGACTTTCGCACAGTGATATCTTTTGACGATCTGTCTGTGATACTGATGTCAGAAAAAGCGTTTTGAATACGATGTAGTGAGGACGCCGAGGAAGGGAGAAATTGACCATTAGCGTGAAGATCTCTTTAGAGCAATGAAAGGAAGAAGTGGCGTGGTGGAGGATTCTCGAAATTTCGAGCTGTATGACTGCATGGGCTTTGCCTCCGGTATTTGTGCCTTTGAGTTTCAAAAGTCAGTGGTGGACTTTGCACGGCAATATCTGCCAGAGGGGCAGCCTGTGTTTTTGCCTGCACCTACGGTTCAGTCTGTGGGGAAAAGGTAACCATCTCAGCAGAGAATTTTCGAGGGGAGCTGTTTGCTTAAAAGGGGGAAAGCACCCCAGAAACAGGAGAGCAGTTCAAAACAGAGTTCGTTCAGAAATACTGCGTGATGCACAGGGCTAAATCAGAGCTGCACAGAAAAACTATACGGTGGAACATCCTGTCTTGACACTTTTTTGAATGGCAGTATAATAGAATAAAATAGATAACGGTAAGATTCTACTGAGGGAAACCTTGGCGGCGGAATGGGGTGAGAAGCCTCGCGAGCAGGTCACTGTGATGCTTCCGAAAAGGAAGATAAGTCAGATACACCGAGAATCTTTTCCGTGTCTCTGCCTACACCGGAGTCGAAACAAAAAGAGCTTCACGATTTTTAAGGTCGTGGGGCTATTGGTCGTTTTGATTGCAGCTTCGTTGGGCGTCAGGGAGAAATGGTGCTAGCGAGTG
>JAHHSM010000008.1 GCA_020025175.1 Oscillospiraceae bacterium
TTTTGAGTACAGTGTAATAATATTGATTAAAATTTGCACTGCCTTGTCCATGCGCTCTGCGGTAATACATTCAGCAGTTCCGTGAAAATTGAAGCCACCGGTGCCGAGATTGGGGCAGGGGAGCCCCATCCAGCTAAGCGTTGCGCCATCGGTACCACCGCGAATAGCAAGAACCTGTGGCTCCACACCAGCCTGTTTGGTGGCTTCGATTGCAGTTTCTACCAGATGGAAATGGGGTTTGATTTTTTCGATCATGTTGCGGTAGCTGTCCTTGATTTGAACAGTAACCGTACCCTTACCATACTTATCATTCAGACGTTTTGCAATGTGCTGCAAGGTTTCTTTCTTATAGTCCAACTTTGCGGCATCATGGTCACGCAGGATATAATCCAGCTTTGCGGTGCTGATATCGCCGTGCATATCGGTAAGGTGGTAGAATCCTTCATAGCCTTCAGTGTGTTCAGGACGATCCATGGCAGGAAGAGCAGCATGGAATTCGTGAGCCACGTTGCAGGCATTGATCATGGTATCCTTGCTTTCGCCGGGATGGACGGAGAAACCCTTGATTTCAATGGATGCAGAAGCAGCGTTGAAGTTTTCATATTCGATGCCGCCTACATCACCGCCGTCAACAGTATAGGCAAAGTCTGCACCAAAAGCGGGAATAGCAAAGTGCTCTGCGCCCAGACCAACTTCTTCATCAGGGGTAAAGCCAATGCAGATTTTTCCATGAGGCGTATTGCTGCTGAGAATCTGCTCTGCCATGGTCATAATTTCAGCCACACCGGCTTTATCATCTGCGCCCAGCAAAGTAGTACCATCCGAAGTGATCAGGGTTTCACCCTTCATGGACGTGAGAAAAGGAAACTTTTCCACACTGAGTACCGTGCCGCCAGGCAGTGTCAAATCGGTACCATCATAGTTTTCGTGAAGCATGGGTGTTACGTTTTCACCGGAGGCATCAGGGGCGGTGTCCATATGGGCAATCAGGCCCAGAGCCGGTTTGCTTTCGTAACCCGGAGTTGCAGGAATGGAACCGTAAACATAACACTGTTCATCCACACGGGCATCGGCGATGCCGAGGGACTTGAGTTCTTCTACCAGAATATGTGCCAGATCAAACTGGCGGGCGGTGGTGGGGGTGGTTTCGCTATCTGGATCAGAGGTGGTATATACCTTGGCGTAACGGATTAATCGTTCATAAGCACGCATTGTGCACACTTCCTTTTCTGTAAATTTTATAAAACCGATGCATCAGGGCAAGCGGATCTTCACAAATATCCCAGTTGACTGAGGTATTATGGTTGCTATTATACCCTTTGCGTAAACGAAGAGCAAGGGCAAAAGCGATGCTGTGACACAATGTGGCGGTGGAGAAAAGCTTGCGCATAGTGCTGTGCTGTGGTATGCTATATCAAAGTTTTCCCATGGGGATGAGGAGTATTCAACGATGATGCAAACACCGAATGTTGCTGCAATTCACGATATTTCAGGCTATGGACGCTGTTCTTTGACGGTCGCTTTGCCGATTTTGTCCGTGATGGGTGTCCAATGCACAGTTTTACCGACGGCGTATCTTTCTGCCCATACAGCCTTTCCTGATTTTACTTTTTTGGATTTAACGCAGGAATTGAAAAAAACCATGGTCCATTGGCAGAAGTTGGGGCTGCGCTTTGACGCGGTGTACAGCGGCTTTCTGGCGAGTGTGGATCAAATCGATATCGTTTCGGACTTTATCAAAACCTTTCGGAAACCGGATGGTTTGGCGGTGGTGGATCCGGTGATGGGGGATGACGGCTGCCGCTACACGACATACACCGATGAAATGTGTGCGGCAACACGCCGCCTGGTGGAGTCTGCCGATGTGATTACGCCGAATTTGACAGAGGCGGCCTTCCTGCTGGATGTGGCTTATGATGCCCTGCCCACGGATAAGGCGGGCCTTGCGGAGCTTGCAAAGGTATTGTCCGGCGACGGCAGGCGCTCCGTTGTGCTGACGGGGGCATCTGATGGTGCGGACACCATTGGCGCCGTTGTGTACGACCGGGACAGCCAAACGGTTGATTTTGTGCTGACAGATCGAATTCCGGGGCAATACTGCGGTACAGGCGATGTATTTTCCAGCGTATTGACCGGTGGACTGGTGCGTGGGAAAACACTGGTGGAGGCTGCGCAGGTCGCTGCGCGGTTTGTGCGGGACTGTGCGGCGCGCACTTACTGCAAAGAAAAACCCTTGCAGGAGAGTGTGGATTTTGAACCGCTGCTGTATACCATTGCGGCAGATAAATTATAAAAGGAAAAGCAGCAGAGATTTTCTCTGCTGCTTTTTTAATAGGTCCAATCGTCGGGGGAATTGCCGTAGGACCATGAGCCACTCTGCGGCCACATCAGTGCATCCTGTTCCGAATCCCAGACCAGATAATCGCCGACATGGATGGTTTCGCGGTCATATTCATCCACGACGACTGCTGCAACGGAAAGTACGTCTTCCTTGGTGATTGTGAGCTTCAAACGGGGCAGAATATAAAAGGAGCCGTTTTCAAGGTCGGAATCATTGGAGGGGGGATCGCAGGGATCTGCCCAAGAAACGAGTTCTTGATTTTTAAAAAATCCCACACGGACAGATTTGACTTTGGCCGGGGGATTGTTTTGATTGTCTGCTGGTGCCGATGATGGGTTGTCACAAATGATGAAATATTGACCGCCTAGGGAGAGTTTTCCACCTTTGCAGGGGGTCCATACCAGATCCCTGCAGGAAACATCCAAGGAGGGAATAGTCTGGCTGTAAAGATCATAGTAGATTTCCAGCTGCTGGTTTTCTTTTTTTTTCACCCGTGATAAATATGACGCTTAGGATAATATTGTCCGATAAAGGGCAGGTCAGCTCGGCAGAAAATTCTTGATTTTTACCCAGTGTGCCTGTAATTTCGGTCGTTTCGCCGCTATCGCTCTGCGTTGCGCAGAAAACGGCTTCCATGCCGCTCGTATAGGTTTTGGGAACGGCACGCAGAGAAAAGGTGACGGTGTTTTCGGAGATATTGGTGGAGAGATGAGTTGTTTCATAGCTGGCGGTGAGGTTGTTTTGGCTTTTGAGAATATCCTCCACCTGACCGGAGATGCTTTGAATGTTGTTGTTTACACTGGTCTGTACATTGGAGATCACATTTTGCAGGCTGCTGTACTGGGATTCCATCTGGTTGAGTTTTGCGTTCAGACGGAAGAAAAAAACCGCGGCAAGCAGGAGCAGCACCGCACCGATTGCCGGCATATATTTCCAACGGTGGGCAGGCTGTACCTTGGGCTGTGCGGCGATATAGCGCGCGGTGATTTCTTCTACCATTTTCAGCTGCTGTTCCGTCAGTTCATTGGTTTGCTCGGTAGGCTCGCTGGTGGGAGAGGCTTGTTCCGGCAGATCTTCTACGCCCAAAAGCCAGCCGACGGAGACGGAAAAGAGTTTGCACAGGGCAATCAGTTTATCAATTTCGGGAATGGAAGCGTCGTTCTCCCATTTATAAATAGACTGCCGCGATACCCCCAGCTTCCCTCCCAGCTCTTCCTGAGAAAAATGGTTCTGCTTGCGCAGGATCGCAATGCGTTGTCCAATGGTCATAGTATCGACCTCCTTCGTTTGCCAGTATAGAGAAAGAAGGGGGAACCCACCACCATCCGGGGCTTTCCTTTTTGTCAACCAGCAGTTTACATTTTTTGAAAGGGTATGTTTAGTATAACATTTTTAAAAAATCAGGAAACTAAAAAAAGAAGGGACTAAGACTTGCGAAAAGAAAAACCCTACGATATAATAGGATATTAAACAAGAAAAATTGGAGGTATGCAGCATGATGATATCCACCAAAGGTCGCTATGCCTTGCGCGTGATGACGGGACTGGCTTCTGAAGAAGAGGGTGTGTTGATTCCGCTGAAAGAGGTTGCGCAGAAAGAAGAGATTTCAGAAAAGTATTTAGAAGCGATTATCAAGGGTCTTGTAAAGGCACGATTGGTGATCGGTATGCGCGGCAAGGGCGGTGGATATCGCTTGGCAAAGCCTGTGAATGAATATACGATTCTGGAGATTTTGGAGGCAACAGAAGGATCTCTGGCGCCGGTTGCTTGTTTGGAAGCGGGACACAAGCACTGCATGCGTGCAGATCAATGCTTGACCCTGCCCATGTGGAAAGGGTTGGACCGCTTGATTCGTGATTATTTTTCAGGCATTACACTGGCACAGTTGATGGAGCAGATGAAAGAAGAGCAAGTTGGTGGTCAGGATTAAAAACCGGTATAAGAGATAGAAAAGCGAGGTTTTGCACCTCGCTTTTTTAAAATTTTAATAAACCTATTGACTGAATAGGTTTATTGTGGTAATATTCCTATAAAGATAATTGGTTTATAAAACAGGGTTATTTAGATATGATGAATCTATATAATGAGGAGAGGTTTATATGATATATGCAGATCACGCAGCGACAACGAAGGCGAGTGCTGCTGCAAAGGCAGCCATGTTTGCATGCATGGATGAATATTGGGGCAACCCGTCCAGTTTATATAGTGTAGGACAGCGCGCAACAGAAGTTTTGCAAAATGCAAGAGCAGCAGTTGCACAGTGCATTGGCGCAGATGCTGCAAAAGAAATTTATTTTACTGCCGGGGGAAGCGAAGCAGATAATCAGGCGATCCGCAGCGCGGCTTACTGGGGGAAGAGAAAAGGCAAAATGCACATCGTCTCTACCACCATTGAGCATCACGCAGTGCTCCATACCCTTGATCGTTTAAAGCAAGAGGGGTATGAAATTACGCTCATTCCTGTGGGTGCGGATGGCATTGTAAAAGCGGAGGATGTGGCAAATGCAATTCGGCAGGATACGGCGCTGGTTACAGTGATGTATGCCAATAATGAAATCGGTACGATTCAGCCCATTGCGGAAATCGGAAAAATCTGCCGTGAGAAGGGTGTGGTATTCCATACCGATGCAGTGCAGGCAGTGGGACATGTGCCGGTGAATGTGAAAGAGGAGTATATCGACATGCTCTCTCTTTCCGGGCATAAATTTCATGGACCGAAAGGTGTTGGCGCATTGTATGTTCGTCAGGGTATACCGCTGCTGGCATTGGTTGAGGGCGGTGCACAGGAGCGTGGAAAACGTGCAGGTACAGAAAATCTGCCTGCCATTGTGGGTATGGCGGCTGCACTGAAAGAAGCCTGTGCAAACATGGAGAAAAATAGCACCTATCTGAAATCTTTGCGGGAGCATTTGATTACAGGCTTGGGTGAAATTTCCCACAGCGCACTCAATGGTGATGCACAGAAGCGCCTGCCCGGCAATGTAAACTTCTGCTTTGAAGGCATTGAAGGTGAATCACTGCTGCTCCTGCTGGATGATAAGGGAATCATGGCATCATCCGGTTCTGCATGCACATCCGGTTCGTTAGATCCCAGCCATGTCCTGCTGGCAATTGGACGCCCCCATGAGGTTGCCCATGGCTCACTTCGTTTGAGCTTGGGCGAAGAAAATACCATGGAAGAAATGGATACAATTATTGAACATACAAAAGAAGTGGTTTCTTATTTGAGAGGAATTTCCCCTGTGTGGAAAGAATTGCAAAAAGGAGAAAGAAATTATGTTATACAGTGAAAAAGTGATGGATCATTTCCGCAATCCCCGTAATGTGGGTGAAATAGAAAATGCAGATGGTGTCGGTGAAGTCGGCAACGCAAAATGCGGCGATATTATGAAGATGTTTTTGAAGATCGATGATGGTATTGTAACGGACGTAAAGTTTCAGACCTTCGGCTGCGGCAGTGCGATTGCCACAAGCTCCATGGCAACAGAAATGATTAAGGGCAAGAGCGTCGATGAAGCGTTGCAGCTTTCCAATAAAGCAGTTGTTGAGGCGTTAGACGGCCTGCCCACACATAAGATTCACTGCTCTGTTTTGGCGGAGGAGGCTGTAAAGGCAGCTGTGAAGGATTATTATGACAAAAACGGCATTGCATATGATGCATGTATGTTCAAAGAGGCATCCTGCGAGCACTGCCACTAAAACAAAGTACCACTCTATTTATGATGCATGCAAAAACACAGTTCCGTGTAAAAGCGGAGCTGTGTTTTTGCATGGGATATCGTAAAATTTAGCCATTGAATAATGGGTGTGTTTATAGTAATATGTAAAAAATATACTTCTGATTTAATTCCCTAAGGCAATAGCGCAAAGGGGTTCTGTACAGTGAAATCAATATGTCGGCTGGCGGAGTTTTAAATAGAGAAGAAAAGCAAGATAAGGGGAGAAGCCGAGTGGAAAAGCTATTGCTGAAGAGCGCAACGCGTGCTGAAAAGGAGATTTATGCAATCTGCAGAGAAATGGGACAAAAACTGGCATCGGATACAGAAGCGGTATGTCCCGTCGAGTTCACCGCGTCGTTGCTGCGTTTGCTTCAGAGCCGCAGCTGTGGAAAATGCGTACCTTGCCGCATTGGCTTGGGTGAACTGGCGGATCTGCTGAATCAGGTTCTGGATGGAGAGGGGCAAACGGAAACATTGGAACAAATTGAGCAGGTGAGCCGTACAGTTTCTGTTAGTGCGGACTGCGCCATCGGGCAGGAAGCTGCCCGCATGCTCCAAGTTATGCTGCCTGCATTTCGTGAGGATTTTCTTTCCCATTTGGAGCATGGCAGATGCACTGCGCAAACGAGGTCTGTGCCTTGCATGCATGGTTGTCCTGCACATGTGGATATCCCCGGCTATATTGCCTTGATTCAAGAGGGGCGCTATGCAGATGCTGTGCGTCAAATTCGGAAGGATAATCCATTTCCGTCGGTATGCGGTCTGGTTTGTGAGCATCCCTGTGAGCCGTACTGCCGCCGAAACGGTGTGGATGATGCTGTGAACATTCGTGGCCTCAAGCGTTACGCGGTAGACCATGCAGGAATTGTCCCTGCACCGAAAGCATTGCCATCTACCGGAAAAAAAGTGGCAATCATCGGCGCAGGTCCCTCTGGATTGAGTGCAGCATATTACTTGTCGCTCATGGGGCATCAGGTACACGTCTATGAACGCCGTAAACGTACCGGCGGTATGCTCCGCTATGGCATTCCCTGTTATCGTCTCCCGGATGCTTATCTGGATTTAGATATCAATGCAATCCTTTCAACGGGCGTTACTGTAAAAACAGGTGTGGACATTGGAACCGATTTCCCAATTCAAAAGCTTCGTGAAGAATATGATTGCGTCTATATTGCAATTGGCGCTCATACGGATAAAAAGCTGGGCATTCCCAATGAGGGGGTGCGGGGCGTGATGAGTGCAGTGGAATTTTTGGGTCATATAGGGGATCAAGGGACATTTGATTTTACAGGCAAAAATATTGTAGTTGTCGGCGGTGGAAATGTTGCGATGGACGCTGCGAGAACATCCATGCGCTTGAGGGCAAAAAGTGTAAAATGTGTGTATCGCCGACGTATCGAAGATATGACGGCACTGCCTGAGGAGGTGGAGGGTGCTGTAGCGGAGGGCTGCGAAGTGATTCCGCTGATGGCACCTGTGCGTGTGGAAGCAAATGCGCAGGATGATGTAATGGGACTTTGGGTTCAGCCGCAGATCATCAGCACAGTTCAGCGTGGTCGGCCGACACCCAGAAAGGCAAATAGGGAAGAGGAGATGATTCCGGCTGATGTGATTATTGTGGCAATCGGTCAGGACATTGAACTTACCCCCTTTGAAGCAGCAGGTATTCCTGTGGAACGCGCCTGGTTTCGGGCAGATAGAGCCTGCCAGGTGCCCGGAGAAGCGGGCCTGTTTGTCGGTGGTGACTGTGAAAGCGGACCTGCAACGGTCATTCGTGCGGTGGAAGCCGGTAAGGTTGCGGCGGCAAATATTGATCATTATCTGGGCTTCCATACACAACTGGATCTGGGTGTTGAGATTCCTGCGGCGTCAGTACGAATTACAGGACCGTGCGGTCGTGTGAATATGACAGAAGAATCTGCAATGGTGAGAAAAGACACCTTTTATTTGATGGAGCGCGGCATGAGCCATGAGGAGGCAATGCAGGAATGCAGTCGCTGTCTGCGCTGTGATCACTACGGAAAAGGTGCGTTTCGCGGAGGGAGGACTCAAAAATGGTGAAGCTGACAATCAACAATCTGCCCGTTGAAGTGGAGGAAGGCACAACCATTCTGGAAGCCGCCCGTTCTGTAGGCATTAAAATCCCAACATTGTGTTATTTAAAGGAAATCAACGAAATCGGTGCCTGCCGCGTGTGTTTGGTGGAAATTGAGGGAAGCGATGTACTGCGTGCTTCCTGCAATACGGCAGCCATGGAGGGCATGGTAATCGGCACCAATACAAAGGCAGTGCGGAAGGCACGCCGTGATATTGTGAGTATGATTCTTTCACGCCATGACTGTCATTGCCCAACTTGCCCGAGAAATGGAAATTGTGCGCTGCAAAGCCTTGCGGCGGATCTGAATATGACTGATTCCGTGTTTCAAAAGAAAATTCCCAAGAATCATTGGAACAGAAATTTTCCTTTGATTCGTGAGGATTCAAAGTGTATTGGTTGTTTGCGATGCGTGGCTGTTTGTGATAAGGTACAGGATCTTCATGTGTGGGATCTGATCGGAAGCGGCAGCCGTGCACGTGTGGGTTTGCGTGATGCAGACAGTATTGAAACGAGCGCATGTTCCCTATGTGGCCAGTGCATCACCCATTGCCCGGTGGGAGCGTTGCACACGCGCAATGATACAGAAAAGGCGTTTGCGGCAATTGAAAGTGAAAAGAAAGTTACGGTTCTTCAGATTGCGCCTGCAGTACGTTCTGCGTGGGCAGAGCAGCTGGGACTCAGCGAGGAACAGGCAACGGAGAAGAGGATGGTGGCAGCAGCCAAGGCACTCGGCTTTGATTATGTGCTGGATACGAGCTATTCTGCTGATTTGACCATTATGGAAGAGGCCAGCGAATTTTTACAGCGTTTTACCCATAAAGATGCATACAGTTGGCCTATGTTTACATCCTGCTGCCCGGGGTGGGTACGCTTTGTGCAGCATGAGTATCCTGAATTTATCGGGAATCTTTCCACAGCCAAAAGTCCTCAGCAGATGTTCGGCGCAGTGATCAAGACTTACTTTGCGCAGAAAACCGGCATTGCGCCGGAGGATATCTTCTCCATGTCCATCATGCCCTGTACGGCCAAGAAGTACGAGGCTGACGTGGATTGCATGAAGGATGCAGGCGTCGGACGCGATGTGGATTTGGTGTTGACAACGCGCGAGTTTGTGCGCATGATTCGTGAGGCGCAGATTGATGCTGCAACTCTTCCGGAGATGGAATTTGATTCTCCTTTGGGCTGTGGTACCGGTGCAGGTGTGATTTTTGGCACCACTGGTGGTGTGATGGAGGCTGCGCTGCGCAGTGCATACTTTATGTTGACTGGTGAAAATCCTGCTCCCGATACGTTCTGTGAAATCCGCATTGATGAAGGATGGAGCCTGTTTGGCATGAAGATCGCTGATGCAGAAGTCAAGATTGCCGTTTCCAGTGGCTTGGGCAACGCAAGAGCATTGATGGAGGCCATACGCAGCGGCGAATTAAACTGCGATTTTGTAGAAGTGATGGCTTGCCCCGGCGGCTGTGCGGGCGGCGGCGGTCAGCCGATTCATTTCAATCAGGAGTTGGCGGCTGTGCGCGGTGGAAAACTTTACGCACTGGATGCAAAAAAACATCTGCGGTTCTCCCATGAAAATCCAGATATTCAGCAGACTTATGCGGAATTTTTCGGTAAACCGCTGAGTGAAAAGGCGCATCATCTGCTGCATACACAGCAGGAAGCGTGGTGAGGGGCAGAAAGAATAAGGCTGCTCCATGGCTTCTGCCATAAGAAGTGTCGTTTTTTTGCTGATTTAAATGGAAAGGCAGCGGCCTGTCGGTCGTTCCGCAATCGTAAATACAGCAGATTCTCCCTTCCACTTGCGTACAAGGACAGTATTGAATTCCAGATGACTGAACGTATCACTGCGGGCTGTATCCATATTGTCATTGATGGCGATATAGAGAACGCCAAACATGGGCTCCTGTGGACTGATACGGGTCGTTTCTGAGTGGGGCGTGAGCAGCTTGTTTGATATATGGTATAGGAAAACCCGCTTTCGGCAATGTTGCCGAAAGCGGGTTTTCTGTCTTGCCGCAAGGCTCCGAGGGTGATTTTTAAACACCCATCTGTCCATATTGGGGAAACGGTTGGCCACTTGGGTATCTATTTGACCGCCCAAAAGGAACCTTTGGCAATATTGCCAGCCCCTACTTTTTCTTGGAACCAAGCTATCTTTCCGGAAATGTTACCAATTTGCATAGAATAGGGTTGGGAAGTATGATTTTTCCAATATTATGGAATAATGCAGCTTCAGAGATGGGGACACACCTGAAATCAAATATTTTGTCCAACCTTTCGAGGGACTCATGCCGTACAAACTGTGTCCATCTCATGCTGAAGCAGAATGGAGAGTTGACGACCGTTTGGAAGCGTCTGTTCTACGGTATAGAAACCGCTTTCCAGTTCTTTTCCTAATCGACTCTTTGTTGTGTCCTCTGAGGAGTTGTAAATTGGCAGTTCAGCAAGATATGAGGGATATCCATGAAATGTGTTACCCATGCAGACAGCTACATGTCCCTTTGTTGCTTTTCTGCAAAGAATACACATGGTATCCAAGTCCTGTGGGCAGCGTGAAAAGGACTGATCGCAAAGCATGATGAGTGACGCCTCCTCCCCGTCCACACAGAGCGTCTGCTGTGTTAAGCTGGTGAGCGGAACCAGGATGCAACGTTCAACATATTGGATAGGGATGGCGTATCCATCCTGTCCATATTGCGATACGATACAAAGCTCAGAATAGGTTGACATGATTACAATCTCCTTTCATTAGTATGTAAGAGGAAGATAGATATCGTCAGCAGTATTTAATCTGCCTGCATGGAACACAACCTCTCTCACTGGTTGCCCTTTGCGACAGAGTCCATAAGACGGGTGAGCATCACTGCTACCTGAGCACGGCTAGCTGTGCCTTTGGGATCAAGAAAACCATTGCCGTTTCCGTTCAGGATGCCCTTGTTGACTGCCCAGTGCATTGCGCTGTCTGCATAATTGCCGATCTGATCTGCATCTGCAAAATCCAAAGCTTCATTGGAGACCGACGGACTGCCAGAATAGCGGTACAGCACAACTGCAAGCTGCTCGCGGGTAATTTGATCATCAGCACCAAACAGACCATTTCCATAACCGCTGACGATGCCTTGCTGCACGGCCCATTGGACAGCATTTTCATACCACGCGTCTTCAGCCACATCGGTAAAGCTGCTGGAGAAGCCTGATGCAGGGTTACTTTCCAAATTGTGCAACACCACAGCAAGCATCCCACGGGTCATGCCCAGATTGGGAGCAAACACCGTCTCGTTGATACCGTTAAACAGGCTGCGGGAACTGACAAACGCAACTGAGTCCTCAGCCCAATGTCCAGCTGAAACATCAGCAAAGATCTTGGCACGATTCTCCACTCTTACAGTTACATCTTTCTTTGTAGAGAACATCAGGCTGTTTTCACCAGAAATTGTTTTAGCAACAATTTTTTCTGTTCCATCCGCATTTACAATGACGATCACATCACCGGGAGCAGGATGGTTCCGGGTCGGAACTGCGACAGTGATTTCCTGACCATCGACAGGAACCTTCACCTCAGCGGATACATTTCCCTTTTGATCCACTTTGGTCGCTACCTTGGTGCCATCCTTGCGCATTTCTGTTGTACTGCTGGAACCATCCGGATTTTTCACAGTTTCCATCACATTGCCCTGCTTGTCCTGCTCGGTCGTACTTACCGTGCCATCCCTCTTGGTTTCCACGGTGGTTTTAGAACCATCGGATTTCTTTGTGACCTTCACGATTGTCCCATCGTTTTTTTGGATGGTTTCCGTCGTAGAGCCATCGGGATTCTGGGTGATTTGAGGCTTGGATACAGAAGCACCGCCGGAACTGCCACCGGAATGATTGTTATCCTGTTCTAGAATCAATGTCAACTTGTCATTCTCGTATTTGGTCATATAGCTTCTTCCATCATAAGAAACCCTTTGACCTTCGGTCAGATATAGATGCAGTTCCTGATCTTGGCCTGCAGGGATCGTATCCTTGCACAGTGTACCGTCTACAGCCACGCTATCAAAGCTGTTAAAGCCTGTCAGGTGCACAAGATGGACAACCTTTCCCTCCTGATTTTTGGGAGCACTAGAAAAAGACTGTTTCTGTTCACTTGAGGCAGCGACACTTGCATTCTGAATTGTGATTTCGGTTTCATTGGAGTGGATATTATCAAGGCCGCCACCGATGGCATCACCCTGAACACTCTGAGCCACTACTCTGCCGCCGGTAATTTTAATTGTGCTATGGCTGAACTTCTGAGCATATCCGCTGCCAATACCGGCACCGCCTGTTCCTATTGCAGTCACAAGGCCACCGGAGATGGTAATGTTTTTACCTACTCCGGCCGCACCGCCGCCAATGCCGGCGCCACCGGTCGATACGCCGCCTATTGCCGTTACTGTACCGCCTTCGATTGTGATATCCTGAGCGTCGGCACCTTCGCCACCGCCAATACCGGCACTGCCGTTGTCTGCGTCGGCTGCTGCCATAATCTTACCGCTCTTAATTGTGATGTTTCGGGTGGATTTACAAAATTGACCGCCAATACCAGCACCACCTGTTTGAGAAGTAGAGGAACCCTTGTAAGACTTTCCTCCACGTGCCTCCAGTGAGCCGTTTTTGTCATCCGGAGCAGCTTCAATGGTCAGATATCCCTCGCCCGTCACTTCCTGAAACTGGATCGCAGCGGCATCTGCACCGGCCTCTAAGAGATTTGATCCCTTCAAGTAAAGTGTCAACTGGGCAGAACCATCGACCTTGATGGCAGGTTTTTCTTGTTTCTCTACAGGTGTTGGATCATCCACTTTCACATACAGGCTATCAATGGTGATAAAGCCTTTGAAATTTTTGCCTACTGCAATACGATGCTTTGTCGGGGGGACAACGTCCGGCTTCAAGGACACCACATACTCTCCGCCATGAGTAAAGGTCAAGCAGCCGTCTTGAAATTTAAAGTCCACTTGTCCATCATCACCACGCTTTTTCTCTACCACAAAATCGCCTGTATCCACTGCGGGAGCCGCAGGAGACGGTGCATCAGCTTGAGGGGAGCCCGGTACGCCCTCTGCACCAGATTCGGAAGAACCCAGATCACTCTGTGGAGGGGTTAGAGAAGGAGTGGTGGCGGCACCCGGATCCACAGTGGTGCTGATTGCCGTTCCCAGTTGTCCATCGGTGAGAACAGAAGGGGAGCTTGCTGCTTCAGCAGCTCCGGCAGATATCATTAGATTGGCACTAAATGCCACGCCCAACATTGCAGAAAGCAAACGCTTAGAATGATTATTTTTCATAAATTCAACCTTTCTTTTTTTTAACTTCTATTGTTTTATCTTATTGCCTAAAGCAGAATCATTATGGGAAAATCGATTCCGCATGGATGAATACGAAGCACTTATGTTACTATGTATCATGGGTTATATGGTCAATATTTCTCAAACTTCTCCCTTGCATTTACCGTGCAGTCTGTATCAGAGAATTCATCATACACATTTTCCCCATACAGCGTATTTTGCGGTGAAGCCATACTTCCATACTCAGTGTGCCCATCAAGATTAAATCTCCCTACCAGATCTTTCATCATCTGTGCCTGTCCGGAGAGTTCTTCACTGGCAGCCGCACTTTCTTCTGCGGTAGCCGAGTTGGTCTGGATTACGCTGGAGATCTGATCGAAGCTGCCAGTTACCTCTGCAACAGCATTGCTCAATTTCTCTGTTTCGGCTGTTACGCTCTCAACGGCTACGTTTGTTCTATCCGCACGCGAAACAACCTCAACCAGAGATTCAGCCGTTTGTTTGGCCAAATCGCTTCCTTTTTTCACTGCCGCCATGGAATCTTCGATCAATACCGCAGATTCTTTGGACGCATTGGCAGATCGGGCGGCAAGACTGCGCACCTCATCTGCAACCACCGCAAATCCCTTGCCGGCACTGCCTGCTCGTGCAGCTTCCACTGCGGCATTCAACGCCAGAATATTTGTCTGGAAAGCAATATCCTCAATGGTTTTCATGATCTTTCCGATTTGGGTGGATTTTACATCGATTTCCTGCATCGCATTCAACATATCTTGCATCTGACCATTACACGCCAACAGTGCCTGTGCAGCTTCTTCCATTTCACCGTGCGCTTCATCAGAATGCTCAGCAGCAGACATGATGGCAGCGGAAATATCCTGCACGGTTGCGGACAGTTCTTCCATGGAGCTGGCCTGTTCGGTGGATCCCTGTGCCAAAGCCTGCGCCCCATCAGAAACCTGTTGGCTTCCAGAGGAAACCTGCTCGGCAGACTGATTGATTTGTACTAGAGTATCATTCATTTGGATACGGAGTGTTCTCAAAGAACGAAGCAGCGCTTCGTAGTCTCCCACATAAGCGTCCGCAGCCTGTGTGCGGATTGTAAAATTTCCTTTGGAAAGGTTATCAAGCATATTGACCAAGTCCGAGATAATCTTTCTTTGAAAGGACACAAGGGTTCGAATGTTATCTGCCAGGGCGCCCAACTCATTGGCGGAGGAATAGTTCATCTCAACAGACTCCAGATCTCCCTGTGCCAGCTTCTCACTGGCTGTCATAACCTCATTCAAAGCCTGATTCAATTCCTTTGTGATACGATAGCTAACAGAGATGGCAAAGGCACTTCCCACAAAAAGCACAAGGATCAGTAATCCGGAGGCCATCTTTTGGTTTCTGGATGCCTCAGCAATCATCTCTTCAGCATGTGTCTCTGAATAGCTCTGAATCTCTGTCATCTTATCCATCATTGGATTGATCACATTGGGAACATATTCATCTGCAATTAAATGATAGACTTTCACCTTACCCTCATTATCTAAATCAGTCCCGGAAAGACTGAAAATTTTATCACGATAAGGTGCGCCCTTAGCAGCAATTTCATCCACTTCATCCAGCATAGCAGTATCCCCCTGAAAATGCTCGCGGATGGTCACCAGCCTTTCTTCCCGCACTCGACGGAAATTCTCTGCAGCCTCCTGCAAGATCACTTGTGTTTTCTGCGGATCCGCTTCTAAAATCGCCTTAAACAGATTGGCTCGGCCTGACTGCATATCCTTTCTGGCATCTGCCGCAGCAACTGTAACTACGTAATCTTCGTGATAAAAGTCAGCGAGTGCCTTTCCTACCTGTCTCAGCTCAATCAATGCCACCAAACTTCCAATGGTAAAGAGAACCAAAATAGCAATGTAGGAAAACCGCAATCGAGTTTTGATTTGCATTTTTTTGAACATTTCGAACTCTCCTCCTGAATACTATGAGTGTTATACTCGATTTTATTGTTATGATACCACGCAAATCTTACCATCCATTTAAAGAAAATCTTAAAAATTCTTATTTTTTCGATTCATAAGCAAAAAATAAAGTGAGAATACAAAGCCGCAAGGGGCTGGCATTCTCACTTTATTGAATGATTCATGATCGCTTGTTCTGTAGTGCATTTGGGCATCGTCGTGCGACAACTACAAATCTTCCGTTTTCTGTGTGGTAAGCACACGTGGAGAGCGTGAGGAGCTGATCTCCATACTGAACGGATATGCCGGTATCGTAAAGGGCCTTTTCCTGATAGCTGTGAATTGCTTTGTTAAATGCGTCCTCATCGAACGCTTCGATGAAATTGTAATACTTGAAGCAGACATCATTTTCGTCATAAATCCGGTCAAAAAAAGCGGACAAAACCTCATACTCTCGCTGCTCATATAAAGTGTCAAATTGGATAACCGGATGTTCTTTCCAATAGGCTTCATCCTTGTAATTCAAGATTGAGCCAAACATGGTCTTATTTTTCATGTTGTGTCCATACAAAATAAGATCATCACTTTCAGCAGAGCAGCGATGATCCATAAAAATTGTGCCAGCTCTGCTGTATTCACCATCAAAGTTCAGCTGTAGGTATTTTTCCGGATTATTGGGTGTATGCATAACAGGATAATCTACAATCGTATTGTCAATTTTGATCCATCCATAGAAATCCGGATTCTGCTGCGCGAACTCTGCATACTGTGACAGTATAGTGGGGGTATGCACTGTGCGGCTGTTCATAGATTCTGTGCCTGTAGAGGAATGTGGTTGTATCTCTTCTTCAACTGTGGCATCTATCTTGGTTTCCATACTTTTAAATTTTTCCTGTTCCATATCCAGACTGCGGGCTTCATAACATGCTCGCAAGGCAAAAACAGCAGAAATCATCAGCAGTAGAATCGGTAATTTAGTCGACCAGAACCACTTTTTTGACTCCTTTTTTAGATGAAATATGAACTGCATCATTTAAACTCCACCCCTTCACTTATGTTAGTATTGCTTTTTAGCGGATAAGACGGTGGCGGAATCATATCCGCCACCGTCTTTTTGGCAATGTATTCACTTCACCGTTCCTACTATATTCTCCTCTTTTTCAGATTTGCGAGCAGAAGTACGGTTGCACTGTATAGGAAAATAAGACTCAGTGAAAGCCAAAGTTCTATGTGGCTGGTATCTCCTGTTTTAGGGGCGTCATCGGGCTGCTCCGGTGTGTCAGGTTGGTTCGGTGTGCCAGGTTGGTTCGGTGTGCTAGGCTGCTCCGGTGTGTCAGGTTGGTTCGGTGTGTCAGGTTGGTTCGGTGTGTCAGGTTGATGCGGTATGCCGGGCTTAGCGGGGCCGTCTGGTATATCTGGTAGAATTGGATCAGGTTCCTCTGGGGAGGTGGGTTTTCCGGTGTTTGTAACTACAAAGCCGCTTGCTGTATCCCCTGTCACTTTGCTTGTATATCCACTTGGAACAGGGGCTTCTTCAACACTGTATGAAATGATATTTTCGCCCAAGTGGGATTTAGGAACCGTAACCGTTGCCTGCCAGTTGCTTTCTTCTTTTAGTTCACAACAAAACAGACGTTCGCCATCTGCCAGAATCCACACATTTACAGAAGGGAGAATTTCGTTAGGGACAACATTATCCCAGTGTTTTTTCAGCGAAAGTTGTATCATTTCGTCCGGAAGTTTCTCAGCTGTGCCCTTTTCATCAAAGGAAAACCAAATGATGTCCTCATCCAGAATGGGTTCTGCCCGAACTAAATTTTGAATTGCCTTCTTGCCCAATTGATTCTTACCACCGCTTACATGTGTGTAAAAATAGAATTTTGCACTGCCGCATAGCCAATTTAAACCAACAACAGACCGTTGGGGATTATTGGGGGTTTTAATAATAAATTCTTCTCCGGATATGAGGGGGTCATCATATGTGATCGGTTCGCCTGATGGGAAATGATAAATTTTCATATCCGAATCTGATGTAAGAAGATCAGCATAAAAATTTGCACCCATAATGCCATGTAAAGATAACGGGCCAATTTGATATTCATCGCCCACTTTTTGTGCCGTCATATCCCCCTTCATTTGAGTTGAACTTGGAAAAAACTCCGTTCCTTCCACAAAATCTTTAATATACGAGTTGTACAGCGTTTTGTAATACTCGCACATCTCCTGTGAGAAACTATCATTTGGCGTAGGGATCACAGTATGATCTTTTGTAATATTCCACACCAAATCCTGTGTCACATACCTTGCTTCATCCGGTGTAATTTTTCCTTCATAATCAGCTGTATAATCGCCGTAAATATCAAAGGGATAACCGACACACAAAGCCAGCGCTACTTTTTGTTTCTTTTCAGCTCCATAGGCATTGATATACGGATCATTTTCCTGTAAATAATTATCGATCCGTGTATAAAAGCAACGGTCATCTTCGCCGTTGAAAGTCGCATTTTCTTCTGTGGGCGGTGCTTTTTCTACGTCATAACAATAAGCAATATGATCCCTTCCGTCTGCTTCTGTTCCATCCTTGATACGAATGCCTGTATGCATAGGAGGATTTTCGCCCTTGACAGAGATCATTTCACTATAGCCTTGATATAGGGGATCGGCAGCATAACAAGGAAGAGAAAATAAACTTAACATCAGAATACCGGACAAAATCAAGCTTAAAAATTTTTTCATTACAGTTCATACTTCTTTCTAATTATTTATATATACCCAATCAAAATCTGTATATCTTGCCTATCATATGCACTGCTCCATGCACAGCAAAGGCTGCACCACTTTAATTGGAACACAGTTGTGCAGCATATAAAATATCTGTATTGGACAGACATAAGATTTTTGGCCTGAGAAAAGAACAATTTTTTACAGTAACGTGTTTTCCGTTTTCCGCAAATACGATTGCTTTCCCGCGCCTGAGGTTACCGTTATTCCGAGATAGGAGATAGAATCGTCCTCCTTGACCATATCCGCCCCGAAAGAGAAATTTGTCTCGGTTTGGAAATACTGCAAAGCTTGTACTTCCTTTAACCGGTGCAGAAAAATGTTCTGTCATCTCAAAATCTGTATGTGCCAAATGAAAATCCGTATAGTAGTAAAACCACAGCTCCTCTTGCTCATCAAGCGCCATGGCATAGCAATCATCAACGATCACAGCTTCGTTTTTCCAAAGAAGATCGCCGTAAGATGACCAGGCCGCAATCCCTCCATTTGCACATTCGTTTTCCGGGGAAAAGATCCCTTCATCAAAGTAACTGGTGATAATGGTTCCATCTGCCCTTGCAACACAGTCTTGTATTTTATCACCGAGGCAAAATCTCCGCACGAGCTGTCCGTTGGAATGAATGATAACTGCATTTTTTTCTGCGGGTTCTTCATCATAATAGCAACGACTCGTTACCAGTAGAAAATCTTCACCAATGGTATCTATAAAATCTACGCTGTCTAACGGTATAGTGGAAAGTGGATACACCTTGCAGTCTATTTGTTTTACACATTCCCAATCTACGGTCAGTTCCACCACAGTGGCTTTGGTTTTATATGACGGGGCCGCCCAATGAGTAAAAAGCAGAAGTACAGTTTTTCTGGCAGATACAGAAAAATAAGTCAGTGACAATCCGTTCAAAGAATACTGTTCCTTTATCTCATGAACATCTACAAGCCTGTAAAGCGGGAATTCTTTCTTATTAAATATAAACATATATACACTCCAAGATTCGTATTTTATTTCATAATAAATGAATATCAGTCAATCCAGAATCAGAAGGTGGAATTGGGTGCGGCGGTTTCTGGCTTGGTGTCAATGATTTTTTCTCAGATGACACAAGATATTCCTATTATAATAAATTCTAGATTTTTCATTTATTATATAGTATAAATCTTAAGTATTATATGATTTAAATCTTAAAATTTCTTATTATTTCTAATTGGTCTTGATTTTATTCAGCTTGAGCTTATATTGGAAGTGAATGGATTTATTTTTAGGTCCATGCTATAATAGTACAAAATAAAATGGTATTATAGATGATTTGATGGAGGCTGCGGATTATATTGATGAAAGACCACAGTCTCCATTTGCTTCTATAATGACGGTAAGGAGGATTCTTTTGCTTTCTTCAAGTACAAGGCAGGGCCATATTATGGTCGTAGATGATGATAACGAAATCAGAGATATTCTTCGGATGCTATTGTCCAGTGAAAATTTTAAGGTTACAGAGGCGGCCGCGCCATCTGCTGCACTCAGTCTAATGAGCCGTGATATTGATTTGGTTATTTTAGATGTGACGATGCCAGAAATGTCTGGCTATGATTTATGTCAACAAATTCGTGAAATCAGCAATGTCCCAATTCTATTTCTGACTGCAAAAAGCGGAAATTCCGATCTTATGATGGGATATGCAGCCGGGGGAGATGATTATCTGGCCAAGCCCTTTGCCTATCCTGAATTGATTGCACGTGTGAAAGGACTGTTAAGACGATATATCGTGTATCAAGGGAGGCATACACCAAAGCCCAAGGAGGACTTCCTGACTTATGGGGATCTGCGTATAGACTGTGTGCATAACTATGTCTGGAAAAATTCCCAACCGATTGAATTGACGGATACAGAGTATCGTATTTTGAAGCTTTTAGTGACCTATCCTGGCCAGCTTTTCACTGCACAATATATCTACGAGACAGTCTGGGAGGAAGATTTTCTCCCAAACTCCACCAACACCGTCATGGTATTTATTCGAAAGATACGGGAAAAAATTGAAGACGATCCAAAAAAACCTGCGATTCTTGTTACAGTTTGGGGACGGGGGTATAAAATTGTATAAAAGATCCAATCAGAAGGCAGAACGCATCCCTTTTTTCCATCATCTGATTGTTCAGTTCTTGGTGGTTGCACTGATCACTTCGGTCGTTGCATTTTCTACCAGCCATACTATCTCTACACAGTTTCCGGAGTGGCTGTTTGCATCCGATTGGTTTCAGGACTATTGGGACAAACGTCTTGAGAAAGCTTTTGACGATCTGCAAAAAAATGTCACAGATCATCAATGGACCTGCGATGAAGTCATCGAGAGTATGCCGCAGCGTCTTGCCTCGGAGAATATTGTTTTTTATTTTGAACTGGTGCCCTTTTTAGATTTGAATGATCCGGAGCACCGGCAATATATTGAGGATCATGGTGCCTCCGTACTTCACTGTGCAGATGGAAATCTCATTTCCACGAACTATATGCTTGGTGAGCCACTGATGCACCTCTATCAGGTGTCAGGAATGATCACTGGAACAGTCATCGCTTGTCTCATGTTATCTGCCTATGTGCTGCACCTCCTTCACAGGATCAAGCAGTTGTACCAGCAAATCCTGTATTCACGAAATATCGATGTGAATCAAAGCATTTCCCTGAAAGGAAAGGACGAGTTAGCCCTGCTGGCCAAAAACACAGAGCAGATGCGAATTTCTCTATTAGAGCTTCTGAATCGGGAAAAAGAACTGCAGCAAAAACATATCCAACTGATTGCCACCCTTTCTCATGATATTCGAACTCCGCTGACCAAACTGATGGGATATGCAGAGATCCTGTACTACCAGAAATATACGAATCAGGAGGAGAGGGCACATTGTATTAAGTATATGATTGAAACGATTCAGAGACTGAAAGAAATGACAGATAATCTCCTTGACTGTGTATTGGTAAAAGGGCAGCTGATACATGATGACCGCCAACTGGTGGATGGGCCGGAATTTTTAACACAGATGCTCTATGAGTGCTTTTCTGATTTGGAGAATGCTGGCTTTGTGGTTTCTCTGCCCAATCTAAGCGGCTCCTATGCTTTGAATGTCTGCATCTTTGATTTCCAGCGGATCTGCGACAATCTCTCTTCCAACATCCTCAAATATGCATCCCCTAAACATCCAATTTTGATCGAAGTAGCAGACGAGCGTCAAATGATACAGTTGCAGATATCCAATTACAAATCCGTGGTGAAAGAAAACGCTCCGCATCATGGAATCGGACTTGCGTCTGTCAAGAACCTCATCCAAAAAATGGATGGGTCATTTGAAATTTCAGAGGACAAAGAAACCTTTTCTGTGTACATCTCCATCCCAAAAGTAAACCGAGAATATCATATTACAGAGCCAATCAGTATTCGTGATACAGACAGTTGATTGCGCAGCATTTCTTATTACGGGGATAAAATAAAATTGAGAATAAAGCAATCATGCCTATCCTTTACGATATCAATACCAATAACAACCGTCATAGGAAGTATTTCTAAGGATGAATTTGTGATGCTGCCTTCCACAGCATTCTTTACAGTGCGGCACGCCCCTTGGAGAGGGGCTCTAAAAACTACTACTCTATAATACAACTTTGAATACCGTTCACCCTGCGAAAATAATTTACCATCAGGGTAGGGCAGTTGCTTTCGTATCACCGTGGGTGATACGCGTTTCTTTTTGGACGAGAACTATCCTTTGACGCACAGTGCTCGCTTTGGTGTCTCCCTGCACATCCGGAATAGGATCACAATAGCGGGAATGATCAGGACAAAGTCGATCACTGCCAGAATGTTATATACGAGGTCCGTATCTATGGCGGGAGGTAAGCAGGAGAGGAAATTATTCAGTACATGAAGCAGGATCACCACCCGCAGATCCCGTACCCTGGCATAGACAATCCCAAATCCAATGCCAATGATCGCTGCATAGACACACTGTATTGGCTCCCCGTGCCAGACACCAAAGGCAATACCAGAAATCAAAATAGGGAACCAGCCGCCTCGTATCTTCTCTAAGTAGTGAAAGACCAGTCCGCGGAACAGCAGCTCCTCCACAATGGGACCAAGCACCACCACGGACAGCAGCGACCAGATATAGGGCTGGGTATTAATGCTGCTCCAATTGTCGATGTGACTCTGCATGCTCGCCTCAATCCATGGAATGGAATTCAGTCCATACTCCACCGCAATAAACCAGAGATGCACAATCCCCCTCAGCCCAAAAGTAAGAATAGGAATGATCAGCAGCATCCGTTTATTCAGGGGATTGACCGTCATCCCGATCCCATTCCTCCGCTCCTTTCGGAAAATTGCATAAAGCCAGAATCCATAGACCACCAGCAGTACCAGCACTAAGATTGTATCGATCATGCTGGTGTGGTTTTCGAAGCTGTCTTGGGTGAGTATCAGTGATCCACCAAAAAACAGTGCATTCGCTGTGGCCTCATAGCTGAAAATTGCCAAGATGACCATACCAAGATTGAATCCGATTTTTTTGATTTGTTTTACCATAAGGAGGCTTCCTTTCTGACAGTTCAGGCTGTGCTCCTGCTGACTTCCATCTACAGCAATGGCTGAAAAGGTGGGCAGGACTGTTCCGGCTTGGAACATGTTATATTCATACTGACCCAGTCTCTACCAAGAGACGGATATAGTTAGTAAATCACATGAATTTTCAATTTTCAATCATGAAAACCTTAAAAATTCTTATTTTTAAGAAAGAGATAATTATAAGGAGGCTCCCTCAATGCAAGGGATTTTTAGATATTTAAAATTTGTGTCAATCGGAAACTGCGGAACTTTTGCGGTTACTGTATATCTCACTGAATTTGACAATTTACTTCCCTGATCGTAATTTCCTTGATAAAAAACATGATCGTCTGTGCAGTGTGGTTTTACCGCTCCTACGGCTCAAACCATATCCGGTTGACAACTTGGAAGTTCAGTCTTATAATATGAAATACTTTTTCAAATTGGATGGTGTACTATCATGAGCATACGTGGTCGCTATAAGACCAGGCAGCAGCAGGTTATTTTAGACCATTTGCAACAGTGTAAAGATATTGATATGACTGCGCATGGTATATGGGCATCTTTACAGGAGAAGGGTGTTGAGGTAGGCCAAACAACAGTTTACCGAGCATTGGAGCGTCTCGCGGAGGAGCATTATGTGATGAAGGTCCCATCCGCAGACGGAAATCGTGCCCAATATCGCTATGTTGGAGAGAGCGCACCGGCTGCCAGCGGAAAGTTGGTTTGTCTCGTATGCAATAAGTCCTATCCGCTGGAGTGCCGAAAATTAGAAACACTGACCAAACATCTCCAAGCTGACCATCAATTTGAGATTGATCCCCGGTACACGGTGCTATACGGTTACTGTCTGGGGTGTACCAGAAAAAACAAAAAAAATAACAGATAAAGCAGGAGGTGACAGTGATGGAGAAGCAGCGGAAACACAAGCGTATTTTCGCTTTTGGGCTTATGATTTGCCTTGTTGCTGTTTTATCACTGTCAAACCTTTTTGTGGTGACGCATGCGGAACATGACTGCACCGGGAATGGCTGTGAAATCTGCTATGAGATAAAGGGCTGTATTGCTGCTGTCCAGCATATGGCAGAGGCATTAGGGGCAGGAGCCACCTATCTGCTCTGCATTTGCTCCTTCCTGCTCTGTACGGCATTGTTTTGCGCCGAAGAGGGCTGCCCCACAAAGACCTTGGTAGCCTTGAAAATACGTTTAGATAATTAAATCTGCCTTACTGCAAGGAAGAAGTATGTCCATTTCAAAATTTTGAGATGGGCTGCTTTTGCCTTGCCTTTTTGCGCCCAAAAATAAGAAGTAATGCAAAATGGAGGCAATTTTTATGAATAACAATTTCAAATCTTTTCTGTCTGTTATATTTTCCGCGCTTTTTCTATGTTCTCTTTTGGCTGGTTGCGGTAAGGGTGTATTTCCGTCCGCTATTTCAGATGGTCAACCGGAATCCGGCTCTGAGACAGCGAAAAAGCTGTCTGTAATGACCAGCTTCTATCCCATGTACGATTTCACCCAAAAGATCGGTGGGGACAAGGTAAATGTAACAAACATGGTTCCTTCTGGCATGGAACCCCACGACTGGGAGCCTGCTGCCTCAGATATCGTCGCGCTGGAACAAGCAGACGTTTTTGTCTACAGCGGTGCAGGGATGGAGCATTGGGTGGAGGATGTGCTGAACAGTCTGGAGAATAAGGATCTGGTAACTGTGGAAGCTTCCGAGGGGATCACACTGCTAGAGGGTCATCATCACCATGACGAAGAGGATGCAGACGAGCATCATGAAGATGACCACCAGGATGAGCCGGGATATGATCCTCATGTTTGGATTGCGCCGATGAACGCCAAGCAGCAAATGGAAAATATCAAAAATGCTCTGGTCAAGGCTGACCCGATCAATAAGGACCACTACGAGTCCAACTACACCATGTGGAGTGCAGAGTGCGATAAGCTGGATCAAGAGTACAAGGATGTGCTGAGCGGTGTATCGGAAAAAGACATTGTGGTATCTCATGAAGCGTTTGGTTACCTTTGTGATGCTTACGGCCTGCATCAGCTGGGCATTCAGGGCATTGAGCCCGATTCCGAGCCCGATCCCGGCCGGATGGCAGAGATTCAGGATTTTGTGACAGAGCATGGCGTCAAGGTGATCTTTTCTGAGGAGCTGGTCAGCCCCAAGGTAGCGCAGGCTATTGCGGATGCTACAGGTGCTAAGGTGAAGGTACTCAGCCCTCTGGAGGGCCTCAGTGATGAGCAGCAGGCAGCGGGCGATGACTATTTTGCGGTCATGCGGCAGAATCTGGATGCCCTGAAAGAAGCTCTGCAATAACGTATGCTTGTACTGGAAACGAAAGATCTCTCCTTCTCTTATGGAGAAACCCCGGTTTTGACCAACATTTCTTTTCAGCTCCGTCAGGGCAGTTTTGCTGCCCTGATCGGACCAAACGGGGCTGGTAAAAGCACGCTGCTCAAGCTGCTGCTGGGAGAACTGCTCCCCACGTCGGGTACGATCCAGGTGTTGGGAAAAGATGCAAGATCCTTCCGTGGATGGAGAAGGATTGGCTATGTTCCGCAGGACGGTCTTGCCCGCCATGCAGATTTTCCGGCTTCTGCCCGAGAAATCGTGCAGGCTAATTTGTGTGCTGAAATTGGGCTTTGCCGCTTCCCCAAGCAAAAACACCGGGAACAGGTGCAGCGCGCGCTGGGGCTGGTGGGTATGGAGAAATACGGAAAGAGACTGATCGGCGCACTGTCCGGCGGTCAGCGGCAGCGCGTTCTTTTAGCTAGGGCATTGGTATCCAGTCCTGATGTTATGATATTGGATGAGCCAACATCGGGCATGGACCAGGAGAGCGCAGAAGATTTTTACAAGCTGCTGTCCAGACTGAATATGAACCGAGGATTGACCATTTTGATGGTCAGCCACGATGTAGAACGCATTTGTGACCATGTTTCTCAGGTTTATTGTTTGGAGCACAACACAATGGCTGGGCTTACCCCGGAACAGGTACTGCAAGGAACAAGGGAACATAGGCACATACCAAAAGAAGAAAGGAATTGCATCTGTGGCTATTTTTGAATACACCTTTATGCAGCGGGCATTTCTGGTCGGTATTCTGCTTGCCGCTATCGTTCCTTGTGTAGGTGTGGTGATCGTACTCAAACGGCTTTCCATGATTGGAGATGCACTTTCTCATACCTCTCTGGCCGGTGTTGCCGGGGGCCTGCTCTTGAATATCAACCCTGTACTTGGGGCCACAGCAGCCTGCGTGGGTGCCGCCTTTTGTATTGAGGCTATCCGAAAAAAACTCCCACGATACGCAGAAATGACCACTGCCATCGTCATGTCAGCCGGTATTGGATTGGCGGGAGTCCTGTCCGGCTTTGTACATAGCACCGCCAGTTTTAACAGCTTCCTTTTCGGAAGCATTGTTGCCATCAGCAATCAGGAGCTTATCTGGGTGGCCCTTGTGACCATTTTTGCTCTGCTTGTCTTTTTATTCTTTTATAAGGAGCTGTTTTATCTGGCTCTGGACGAACGGGCTGCAAAATTGGCCGGAGTCCCAGTCGGTGCTGTGAACAGTATATTTACCATACTGATCGCAGTTACCATATCGATTGCGGCCCGTACTGTAGGGGCACTCATTGTATCATCCATGATGGTGATACCCGTAGCCTGCGGGATGCAGCTTGGGAAAAGCTATAGGCAGACGGTACTGTGGTCTGTCGGCTTGGCTGAGCTGTTCACCGTTTCCGGCCTGTTTTTGGCTTACTATGGACAGCTGAAACCGGGCGGTACCATTGTTTTGGTGGGTGTAGTGTGTCTATTGCTGATTTTGATTGGAAAAACACTGCTTGCCCGGCTGTGTCGGACAAGGTACACATAAGGAGAATCTTATGACTGATATTTATATTATTTCCGGCTTTTTAGGTGCCGGTAAAACCACATTGATCCAAAAGCTCTTGTCTGAAGGGCTGCAAGAAAAAAAGGTCGCGCTGATCGAGAATGACTTTGGTGAGATCAATGTAGATGCAGCTCTGCTCAAGAAAAACGGTATCCAGGTCAAGGCATTGGATTCCGGCTGTATTTGCTGTACATTGACCGGAGACTTTATCACTGCACTGGATACCTTGCTGAAAACACAATGCCCGGAAGTGATTATCATTGAGCCTTCCGGTGTTGGTAAGTTGTCTGATGTGGAGAAGGCCTGCCAAAACAAGGCGATCACTCCTTTTGCCAGAATTGCTGGAAAGATTACGGTGATAGACGCAAAACGATGCACGCGCTATCTGGAAAATTTCGGCGAATTTTTTGAAGATCAAGTGGCACATGCAGATACACTTTTTTTCAGCCGAGGAAGGGAACAGGATGTTGATCTTGAACAGGCGAGGGAGCTGGTGGAACATTTAAATCCTGCTGCCAGAGTATTTACGGAGTCGTGGGAAAGCTTGAATACTGCGGAATTGCTTGGATATGGAGCTTCTGATAAAGCGATGCCTGTTACGCAAGCTCAGGACAGCCATGAGCATACTCACAAGCACGAACATGCGCATGAAGGATGCGCATGCTGTGAGCACCGCAACCACGGTCATATGTGCTGCCATGGGCACAACCATGGTGACCATGCTCAGCACGCACCCGAAGTCTTTGATACATTAACGCTCAGGTTTCTGCAAACGGAGATCTCTTTGGCTGTGGTCAAACAGAAGTTCTCTGCATTGGAGAACCCCGAATACGGAACGGTCTTACGGGCTAAGGGGATCATCAGGGGAGCAGATGGTTTTCTGGAGCTGCAGTTTCTACCGGGCGATCTGGAGATCAAAGAAACGGATGTGATAGGGAGTGAGCTTTGTGTTATTGGAAGAAATCTTAGAAAAGAACGAATCATTGAGCTTTTTTCAAACATCGGAAGATCAGGAACATGAGGAATTAAAATTCGCTCCGGTCTACGTTGTCAGTGGATTTTTAGATGCTGGAAAAACTTCTCTGCTCAATATGCTGCTCGGCCGCCGCCTTTCCAAAGGCAGTGAGTTCCTTCTCATCCAATTTGAGCACGGAGAAGAAGATCCGATAGATGACTCCGAAGAAGACGGTTCACTGACCGTGTTTCGCTTTTCTATCAAAGAGGCGCAGGAGGATATACAAGAGGTCGCCAGACGGCTCTACAGCTATCTGATCCACCATGACCCGGCTGAGATATGGGTCGAGTGGAATGGCGTCCTCCCCTTCTCATATCTGTGGGACCTGTTTCCATCGGCATCAAGGAATGCCACTGGGACTCTAGGTGACGTTTGCCAGATTGAAAAGATCCTGAATCTTGCAGATGCACAAACACTGGAACGGCTCATTGGGCAGACCGGAGGCACACTGTTGGAACAGATTTCCAACAGTGATATCGTGGTATTGAGAAATGCCGACTCCGGCTCATCCTATCGCCGATTAAAACGAATGGTGCAGACATGGAATCCGGGAGTAAAGGTACTGCCGCTGAAACCGCTGCAGAATGTGGAGCAGGCAATAAGTCGACAAAATCGGAACCAGAGTCTCACGCTTCTGAAAGGGATCGTATTCTGTGCTGCTGCATATGTTGTTGTCCGTTTTGTTCTTGATGCGTGGCAGGGATCTTCAGATAAGCTGGATACTTTGACCAATGTTTTCTTAGGGATCATTCTGCAGGCAGTTCCTTTTCTTTTGATTGGTGTCCTGTTATCCTCCATGATCCAAATTTTTGTTTCTCAGCAGTTTATTGAACGCTGGTTCCCGAAGCATCTGGCTGGCGGGATGCTCTTTTCCATACTGGCTGGCTTTTGCCTCCCGGTGTGTGACTGTGCTTCTATTCCGGTATTTCGGAGCCTAGTACGCAAAGGCGTCCCTATAACGGCAGCGGTAACTTTTATGGCATCTGCTCCGATCATCAATCCCGTAGCCATGCTCAGTACCTGGTATGCTTTCAACGGGGATATGTCTGTCGTACTGTGCAGGATCGGTCTTGGCATTCTGTGCGCAGTCCTGATTGGAATTACTTTTTCATGGAAACGATCGTGTAGCGAAGAGATGACCCTTAGAACGCCTGTGGTCTACTGCGCCTGTGGCTGTTATGCTGCCTCGTCCCCCGACAGACGATTTGGAAAAATTCTCCTCTTTCTTCAGCATGCCAAGCTGGAATTCTTTGATGTGGGTAAATATTTGATATTGGGTGCCTTTGTATCGGCTTTGTTCCAAACACTATGCGGAGATGTGTCTTGGGCTGGAGGGAAGAGTGGGCTGCTGATTCCGCTTGTGCTGATGATGGGAATGGCGTTTGCCCTCTCCTTGTGTTCATCTTCTGATGCGGTAGTTGCCCGAAGCTTTTCAAACCAATTTCCAATCGGAGCATTGATGGGATTCCTGGTGCTTGGTCCCATGATGGATATTAAGAACCTGATCTTGCTCTCTGGCAGCTTTTCCAAACGGTTTATTCTCCGATTGGTGCTGACAATGTTTCTGGTGTGCGGGGCAGTTGTGTATCTGGCCTTCCGCTTGGGATTAGAAAGGATTTTGCTGTGAAAAGCCATAGAGTAAATACCCAGGCAGTGATCGAAGCAGCCTGTTTTATCCTGTTCGGAGCAGCCATGCTCTATTTGCTGTACTCGGAAAAATATCTCTCCTATGTCACACCTCGCATGAAGCCTTACCTTTATTTCACCATCATCGTAATGGGGGTGTGGGCTGCAGTTTCAATGAAAGGTTTGTTCCAGATCGTATATAGAAAACGAACCGGTCGATATTTCATTCTGCTGATCCCTATTATGCTGCTGTTCCTGCCCCACAAAGAAATGAGAATATCCAATTTATCTGGTTCGACAGGGCTGCTGACGGGCAGTGCCATCAGTACAACATCGGAATTGAAGGAAGCTGCGCCATCGGACATGGCTCCGGCAGAGGAAACTGAGCTGGTAGAACCGGCATTGCCGGGAAAAGCTGTGCCGGAACAACGATCCAAAGGGACAGATGTCTATATGTCTCTGGATATTTACGGAGAACCTCTGCCTCTACACGGTTATGACGAGGTCAACCGAACGATAACCGTGAGCAACGATGAGTTTTATGAGTGGCTAATTGCGATTTTTGAAAATTTAGACACATTCGAAGGGTATCAGATAACCATGACAGGCTCCGTTTATCGGGATCCTGCTGTATTTACCCAAAACGAGTTTGTCCCCGCACGTCTGCTTATGTCCTGCTGCGTGGCAGATCTCACTCCATGTGGTATCATTTGCGTGTATGATGAGATCGATGACTGGAAGGCGGATTCATGGGTCACTGTGACAGGTACGCTCCATAAAGGGCAATATCAGGGACAGGATGAGCCACAGATCCATGTACTGTCTATCGTTCCGGCAGAGCCGGTAGAAGGCTATATTTTCCCCTATGGATGAGGGATATACGACCACTGCCTGTAGAAGCTTGATCTGCATGAATAACCAAGCTTCTGTTCGTAGTATGTACATCGATTAGCTGTAGTTGCACCTACCGGAACAACGAGATCCGCGGGAAGGAATTGTCGCACGATATATCAAAAATACAGCATCATTTCTGACAGCAGTGCATATTCGTTGCAATACTATTTGGTGTGCGGATTCAGCTTGAACTTGTGTAGACGATATTTAAGGACTTTTGTCAGGTTATGCGATCTTTCCCAGTTTGCCGTCGTAACAATGAGGGGATAGGTTTCCTCGACTCGGTTTTAGCAAAAACGCAGAGAGTGGGAAGCACGCTCTGTGCTTCCCACTCTCTCGATTGGCGATGTCCTGTGCGGGATCTTGTTGCCCTTGTGCAAAGACACCCTTTGTATGGTCGTTTTTAAATTATTGTGAATTTGTGGGGTCTGCGCTTTCTTCAGAAACACTTGATGGAGCTTCCATTACCGCTTTTTGCGCTTCTTTTGCAGGCTCTGAAATATATTCGGGATCTTTGGTATCTTCTTCGGCTTTTTCAAAAGGCGGTTTGGGAGATTCCTCGGATATCATTTCGCCTTTAGATAGACTGCCTTTGACCGCCTTGCCATCGGTTTCTTCAATGGAAACAGGGGTTTCATTGTTGATAATGGCCATCATTTCAGCACCGGTAATGGTTTCCTTAATCAACAGATAATTTGCGATTTCATCCAGCAGCGCACGATTATCCTCTAGAATCTTTACAGCATCTTCAAAGCAGCGGTTGATGACCAGGTGAATTTCAGTATCAACATCAGCGGCGGTATTTTGTGCACAGGTAAGCCCCATTTGACCGTCCAGATACTGACTTTGGATTGTAGCAAGCCCCATGACACCAAATTTGTCGCTCATGCCGTACATGGTGATCATCTTTCGTGCCAAATCTGTTGCGCGCTCAATGTCATTGGAAGCACCTGTGGTCATTGTATTGAAGGCGACTCTTTCTGCCGCGCGACCGCCAAGCAGCGTACGAATCTCTGCGTAGATCTCATCACGATCCATCAGGAACCGTTCTTCCTCGGGAGCCTGCATAGTATAACCCAATGCGCCCTGGGTATGGGGGACAATGGTGATTTTCTGGACAGGCTCAGTGCCCTTTTGCATTGCGGCCACCAGGGCGTGACCAACTTCGTGATAAGAAATGAGACGCTTTTCTTTTTCGGTCAAAACGGTGCCTTTCTTTTCGCTGCCGGCAATGACGGTTTCAAAGGAGACAAGCAGATCGTTTTGGTTAACAGCGCGGCGGCCCAAACGTACAGCACGCAGAGCAGCTTCGTTGACCAGATTTGCAAGATCGGCGCCGACACAGCCTGCAGTAGCTTGAGCAATCTTGTTTAGATCAACATCTTCGCTCAAACGGATGTTGCGTGTATGAACCTGAAGTGTTTGCAGGCGGCCTGCCAGATTGGGACGATCAACGGTAATGCGGCGGTCAAAACGACCGGGACGCAGCAGCGCCTTATCCAAAACTTCCGGACGGTTGGTAGCACCCAAAACGATGATGCCCTTGCTGGGGTCGAAACCGTCCAATTCACTCAGCAGCTGGTTCAGTGTCTGTTCGCGCTCGTCGTTGCCGCCAAACTTGGCAGCGTCACGGCTTTTACCAATGGTATCGATTTCGTCGATAAAAATAATACAGGGGGCAACTTTTGCAGCTTCTTTGAACAGGTCACGCACGCGTGATGCGCCGACACCGACGAACATTTCGACAAAATCGGAACCGGAGATAGAGAAGAAAGGAACCTTTGCTTCGCCAGCCACTGCCTTAGCAAGCAAAGTTTTACCAGTACCAGGGGAGCCAACCAGCAGTGCGCCTTTGGGAAGCTTTGCGCCGATAGCAGTGTACTTGCCGGGATTGTGGAGGAAATCGATAATTTCTTCCAGAGATTCTTTTGCCTCGTCCTGACCGGCAACATCAGCAAAGGTGACGCCGGTGGACTTTTCCATATACACTTTTGCATTGGATTTTCCGACATTCATCATGCCGCCCATGCCACCCTTTCCGCCGATGCCGCGGAACATGAAGAAAGTGAGCAGAAGAATCAGCAGGAAGGGAAGGAAGGAAAGCAGACCTCTTAAAATGGGGGACATTTCAGCTACATAAGGCTTGGTGTAAGGAATATCATTTTCGTCCAACAGGGTAAACATATATGGAGCATTGATGATGCTCGTATAGAGCATGACCTTTCCGGCATATTCCTTCCCGTTTTTATCAGTGTAGATGTATCCGTCTACAGGGATAATGTTAATGAGTTTATCAGTAAAAGAAACGGAGGATACCTCATGATCTTTCACCATATCAATAAAATCGGTGTAAAGGATTTCAGCCTTTGCAGTAAAAGAGTTTTGCGCATTGCGCATAGAGTAACTGGCCATAAAATTGATGATTACTGTTAAAAACAGAGCCCATGCAATCAAGGTGATCAGCCCACTCATATTACTGCGTGGCTTTTTGTTGTTTTTATTATTGTTGCTTGGTGGCATAGAATATCTCCTTTTAATCATGTATTTCTATCGTACAAGCGAAAAAGTACAATGCTTTATAAAATTACATTATATAGTAGCACAGTTTTACTGGGGAAACAAGTTTTAAGAAACGGATGAGATGTAAAATTTCTATGAATGGCTCTTTTATCATACAAAAGTTTATGCTATACTTTATACTGTATAATTAGCAACAGTTTATCCATTTTAAAAGTGGTTTAGGAGAAAGTCTATGGAAAAGGGAAAAAATCGCAAATTTTATGATAAAAAAGAGCGCCGTGGTCCGCGCCCTGAGCGCAAGTATGAGAAAAGAGAGCGCATGCGCCGCGAAACGGAGTATTCTGAATATGCCCCGGAGGACAGTGCTGCTGACGGACTGATCGAAGGGCGCAACGCAGTGACAGAAGCGCTCCGTGCCGGTGCGGCAATTGATAAAATCTATATTGCCCGTGGTGATACCGACAGAACACTGTCTCAAATCGTTGCCTTAGCAAAACAGGCAGGAATTGTCGTGGCAGATGCGGATCATCGCAAGTTGGATATGATGAGCCGTACGCATGCACATCAGGGCGTGATTGCTGTGGCAGCGGTGCGCGAATATGCGGATGTGGAGGATATTTTTTCTGCGGCAGAAGAAAGGGGAGAAAAACCCTTGATCGTTGTATGTGATGAATTATCCGATCCACACAATCTGGGTGCGGTGATTCGTACAGCGGAGTGTGCCGGTGCCCATGGTGTGATTATTCCCAAGCGTCGCAGTGCGGGCCTGACTGCGGTTGTGGCAAAGACCAGTGCCGGCGCCGTTTCCTATATGCCTGTTGCCCGTGTATCGAATATTCCTGCCCTGCTGAAAGATTTGCAGAAGAGAGGCGTTTGGGTATTTGGTACGGCAGCTGATGGCAACACTACTTTGTATCATGCGGATCTGAAAGGGCCTGCTGCCATTGTCATCGGCAGTGAGGGCGATGGCATGAGTCGCCTGACAGCAGAGAATTGCGATTTTCTGGTCAGTATTCCTATGAAAGGGAAGATTTCATCTTTGAATGCATCTGCTGCTGCGGCAATTTTGCTGTATGAAGCGGTACGCCAGCGTTTGAACTAGAAAAACATAGAAGCGAGATAAAGAAAAGGAAAGCGTTTCCATGGAAAATAAAGATTTGGAAAATTTGATAAAGCAGGATGACGCTTTTGATACGCAGAAACTCCTGGAAGGAGTCGATCTTTCCAATGTGATGGAAGAGATTGAGCTGGAGGATATCCTTTCAGAATACGGCAAGGGAAAATCTGTGCCGATCTCTGAAAATGCAGAGGATGAAGTTTGGGTCAACAAAGGGTATACGCCCAAGCCTATCCAAATGGAAAGCACAAAAAAGAAGAAAGATCTTTCTGCACAGGGTCTGCCAAAGCAAAAATCTGCAAAGGAATTGGAGCCGCCAATGAAGAAGACTCCTGCGGTGGAGTTTGACCCCGAACCCCAGGCACTTTATGATCCACAGGAAAAAGAGCATGAGGCGTACAAAACAGAAGAAAAACCAGCCGAATGTGGAATTTCTCTGGAAGATGTTATGGCCCGGGTTGTGGATGCGGTTATGGAAGAGGAAGAGGCAAAGCGTGAAGTGGCGCAGCCTGTTGTCAGAAGGGGGTTGTTTTCGAGAAGGCTGCGTGCTTTCGAGGATACGGAGCCATTGGGCAGAATGCAGCAAAAGCCGGAAGATGATGAGAAAGTATCCTATGTAGAAGAGCCGGAAGAAGATCCAATTGATGATATCCCTGAGCGCGATAGTGATGAGGCAACGGCAGACTATCATAAAAACTATAAGTGTTTGAAAAAACGCTCGAAGTCTGCGCTGATCTGTGCGGTTTGTGCCTGTGTGCTGGCTGGAATAGAATATAGCGGTGTTGCGGCTGGGTATTTAACGTTTACATATAGCGCCATTGCAAGCACCATCCTTTCTGTTGTACAGCTTTTTATTTGTTTTCCTGTTGTACAACGTGGTGTGAAAGAATTATTTCGTGGAAGATGTAAGCCGGAATTGCTGATTAGCATATTTGCGTTGGTCACCATTGCTGATGGTGCTTCTGTCTGGCTTGCCGATGGGAGAGGTACACAGCTGCCGTTGGGTGGTGTTGCCGCAGTAGCGCTCTATTTTACAATGCGGGGGGAAATGCTCCGCTTGCGTGGGCTGCGCGACTCCTGCCACATGGCTACCTATGATAAACAGCCCTATGTTGTTTCTGCTGTAGTTGGAGGATTTCGCAAGCAAAGCTGCGGTAGTGACGGCTATATTAAAATGGTGGATCGAGAGAGTGAGCAGGCTGGCTGGTATCATATTTTGCTGCCTGTGATTTTTGCTGCTACGATTGTATTTTCTGCTCTGACGGCAGTGAATCGATTTGATATGAGTAACTTTTTATGGTATTGGTCTGCTATTCTTGGTGCGGCATCGTCCTTTGCGTTTACCGCAGCTTTTGGTTCCCCGGTCGGGAAGCTGGCGCGGCGGCTGCAGCGCGGTGGATGTGCTGTGGCCGGCTACAGTGGTGCGGAAATGATGAGCAAAAAGGGCAGTATGATCTTAACAGATCAGGATCTGTTTCCGCCCGGTACGGTGTTCATGAATGGTATGAAGGTGTATGCACACGATATGCTGCAATCAGTGTCATATGCAACCAGCTTGATTGATGCCTCAGGCTCCGGTCTGCGGCAGGTGTTTGATGACTTGTGCCGCGGACAGGGAGGACACAGCTATCCTGTAGATGATTTCAGCTTTTATCAGGAAGGTGGTCTTGCCGGTGTAATTTGCGGCGAGAGTGTGATTTTGGGCCGCGCTGATTTTATGGCAAAGATGGGCATTCGTCTGCCGAAGGATATGAATTTGAAAACAGGTGTGTTTCTGGCAGTGGATAAAGAATTGGCGGCGGTGTTTGCGATTAAGTATATGGCATCTGATAATGTGGATGCAGCATTAAAGGCTGTGCTTCATAATGGTATACAGCCGGTTTTTGCAGTGCGTGACTTTAATATTACGCCGGCACTGATCAAACGGAAGTTTAAAATCAATACAAAAAAGCGATGCCTATACCCTGAACTTTCAGACAGACTCGCCTTGTCTGAGGAAGAGTATGAGGGAAATGGACGCCCTGGCGCGCTGCTGTTTCGTGAGGGACTGATGCCGTATGCTGAAACGGTGATTGGTGGAAAACGTATGCATGGTGCAGTGTGCAAAAGCTGCGCCTGGGCGCTGATCGGCAGTATCTGCGGTACCCTTTTGGCGTTCTATTTGGTGTTTGTGAGTGGCTTCACCATTTTAACACCGGTTGCACTCTTGGCATTTCAGCTGCTGTGGACGGTTCCGTCAGCAATGGTGAATGGCTGGGTCAGTCAATATTAAGGTGAAAATCACGAATAGAAATCCCAATGAAAGCATAGGCTTTTATTGGGATTTTTTCTTTTTTTGTTATTTTTAAGCTAACTTTAGAAAAAAGAAAGGGAAAGATACTGTCACTTTGACGAATGATTTTTAGCTTATTTTTACAAAAAGAATAACGTGCGTTGAAAAAAATTGGTGTTTTTACCTAAGTTTTGCTTGTGTATTTACGTAAAACGTTGTATAATCAGCATAAATTGGTGGAGACCAAAAGTTCACAGTATAAGGAGAGAGCACAATGAGATACACTGCAAAAGATATCCGTAACGTCTGCCTGCTGGGACACAGCGGCACCGGCAAAACTTCCCTGGTGGAAAGTATGCTGTACCTGACCGGAAGTACCGATCGTCTCGGGAGTGTAACAGACGGTAACACTGTTTGTGATTATGATGCTGAAGAGATCAAGAGACAGATTTCTATCTCTCTGTCTGTGGCGCCTGTTGAATTTAAAGGTTGCAAGATCAATGTTTTGGATACTCCGGGTTACTTTGACTTTTCCGGTGAAGTGATGGAGGGTCTTCGTGTGGCTGATGCCGGTATTATTGTCGGCAGTGCAAAGGGCGGTCTGTCTGTTGGTACCGAAAAGGCATGGAAGTATCTGCAGGATCGTAATATGCCGCGCGCAATTTACATGTCCAAGACCGATGAAGACAACGGTGACTTCAATGGCGCATGGCAGACTCTGCGAGAGAAGTTCGGCCGCAGCGTATGTCCTGTTATGATGCCTTTGTGGGATGAAGAAAAGCATGTTGAGACGCTTTTGGATATTGTTTACCGCCGTGCCTATCAGTTGGATGGCAAACGCCGTAAGGAGGTTCCTATTCCCGAAAACAAGAAAGAGGTTGTAGAGGAACTGTATGATCAATTGTGTGAGTCTGTGGCTGAAACCAGTGAAGAGTTCATGGAAAAATATTTTGCTGGTGAAGCGTTTACACAAGAAGAAGTTATTCAGGGGCTGCATGCAGGTGTGCGTGATTTGACACTGTGTCCTGTGGTTTGTGGCTCTGCACATACCGGCTTGGGTACTTTAACATTGCTGGACTGCATCATTAAGCTGTTCCCCAATCCCATCGAAATTCCAAACCGCAAGGGTACAGATATGCATGGCAATAAGGTTGAGATCGACATTGATGAAGATGGCGCTCCCTATGCCTTTGTATTCAAGACTACTTCTGATCAGTATGGCAAGTATTCCTATTTTAAAGTTGTATCCGGTAAGATGACGCCTGATATGTCTGTAGTCAATGCACGTACGGGCAATATTTCTAAGCTGGGTCATCTCTATACCATGTGCGGCAAGAAGGCAACCGAGGTGAAGGAAGTTTGCTGTGGTGATATTGCAGCGGTTTCCAAAATGGTCGATACACGCACCAACGACAGCTTGTGCGATCCCAAGCATCCTGTCAATCTGACTGCAATCCCATTCCCGGTAGCAAATTATTCTATGGCGATTGCACCTAAAACCAAGGGACAGGAGGATAAGGTTGCAAATGGTCTTGTTCGTTTGGCGGAGGAAGATATGACGTTCCACTGCATTAATAATGCTGAGACGCACCAGATGGTACTGACTGGTACCGGTGATATTCAGTTGTCGGTTTTGTGTTCTAAACTGAAGGATCGTTTTGGCGTGGATGTTGCATTGAGTCCTGCGCGTGTGCCTTACCGCGAGAAGATCCGCAAAAAGGTCAAAGTGGAGGGTAAGCATAAGAAACAGTCCGGTGGTCATGGGCAGTATGGTCATGTCTGGATTGAATTTGAGCCTTGCGACAGTGAGGAAATGGTCTTTGCAGAGAATGTGTTTGGCGGCAGTGTGCCCAAGAACTTTTTCCCCGCAGTTGAAAAGGGCTTGCGTGAAAGCGTCAATCACGGTGTGCTGGCAGGCTATCCTGTTGTTTATTTGAAGGCAACGTTGGTCGATGGTTCCTACCATCCTGTTGACTCTTCTGAAATGGCATTTAAAACTGCGGCTTCTTTGGCGTATAAAGCAGGTCTTGCACAGGCAAATCCTGTTTTGCTGGAGCCTGTGGGTGAGCTGCATGTCATGGTGCCCGATTCTTACACCGGTGATGTGATGGGTGATTTGAATAAGCGTCGCGGCCGTGTGGTGGGTATGAACCCCATGGAAGACGGTGAGCAGGAAATTGTTGCAGAAGTTCCTATGGGTGAAATGGGCACCTATGCCATTGATCTGCGTTCTATGACACAAGGCAGAGGCATGTTCACTTATGCATTCCTGCGCTATGAGGATGCACCTCCTGCGGTTCAGGAAAAGGCAATTGCAGAGGCCAAGGTTTTGCAGAGCGAAGAAAATTAATACATATTAATAATTGCTATTATAAAAGAAATTGGCTCGGATTTAATCCGAGCCAATTTCTTTTTTGAATAATTAAAAAATAATAG
>JAHHSM010000070.1 GCA_020025175.1 Oscillospiraceae bacterium
GAAAATGACATTTGGCAGTCTTATGAGTGAAAGTGGGGTGAGACGATGCCGGATTTTGGAGAGATCTATGATTTATATTTTAAAGATGTCTATAAATATGCATTTGCGCTGTGCCGAAACGAATCGTTAGCAGAAGAAATTGCGCAGGAAACATTTTTCAAAGCGCTGAAGAAAATTGACACATTTCGAGGGGAATGTAAGTTGTACGTTTGGCTGTGTCAGATAGCTAAAAATACTTATTTTTCTTATGCTGCACAGGAAAGAAGACCTGTTCATGGACTGGAGGCTTCAACTGGTGAAAGCATAGAAGATGCGTTGCTGGAAGAAGAATCGGCGCTTGAGATTCACCGGCTGCTGCACAGATTGGATGAACCATATAAAGAAGTTTTTTCCCTGCGGGTGTTCGGTAATCTGTCATTCAGGCAAATTGGAGCGCTATTTGAGAAAACAGAAAGCTGGGCGCGTGTGACATATTATCGGGCGAAAATGAGAATTAAGGAGGAAATGATATGAGGTTGCCATGTGAAGTAATGCAGGATATACTGCCGTTATACCATGATGGTGTTTGCAGTGATATGACAAAAGAATTAGCCGAGCAGCATTTGAAAGAGTGCCCATCCTGCAGGGCGGCGCTGGCTTGCATGGATGAAGAGTTTCAAATTTCAGAAAAAGAACTGGATACAGCCAAATGTTTGGCTTCTATTCAAAATGCATGGAGGAAAGGCAAAATGAAGGCATGGGGTAAGGGCTTTTTCATTGCATTGGTACTTGTGGCACTGATACTTGCAGGATTCGGTGTTTTGACACAGTGGAAGTGTATTGCTGTTTCTGCAGAGGGAATCGAAGTTGCGGAAATCTATCAGTTGAAGGATGGGCGTATTCTCTATCGTCTGGATGTTCCAGAGGATGTTTGGGTCAGAAGTTTTCAATTCAAAACCAGTGATGAGGGTATGGATTATAAGGTGCCAATGCGATCCATAATTGAATTGAATAAAAATGGTGGATGGCCCAGTTTGCTGAATGAATATCAAATGATTGACCCGGCAGAAGAAAACGCCTGGCAACAGAATTTTGGAAATGGTATTGAAATTACCGAATGGTATATCGGTGCGCCGGGAGATGCACTCCTTATTTACGAAACAGGTATGGAGTTGGAGCCGGCACCTTTGGAATTGGAAAATATTTATGGTTAAAATGAGGATTATTGCGTAGATTCCTATAAAATGGTGATGAAAATATTTAATGACTATAATAGGCAAATACTTGACAAAAAGCGGCGGAAAGATTATAATTTCACTATTATATTGGATTGGCATAGATGGGGAGTAGTAAGTAAATGGCTGTGGTCAAGAGAGCGGATGGTTGGTGTGAATCCGCGCGAAGCCTTGCGGAAGTCGCCCCGGAGCTCTGAAGCTGAAAAGTGCAGTAAGCTTTGGCGTTGTTCTCACGTTACAGAGAAGATGAGTGTGGGAGGAATCCCAAATTCAGGTGGTACCACGGATAAAATCTATTCGCCCTGAGCCATTCGGCTCAGGGCGTTTCTTTTTGGAAAGGAGGACTCCATGACTATTACCACAAATTATCAAAAGAACAAGGCATTGATGACGGACTTTCACCATGTTGCTGCATTGGCAACGCGGCGCAAGCGCGTGATAAGAGAGCGCATTTTTTTCGGAGTTTTAGGTGTTCTGGGGCTTTTGTGCGGCATTTTGCTGTTTTTCGTTGGAGAAGATGTGTCGGAATATGCCATGGCAGTGTTGGGCACATTGGCGGGCGTACATTTTTTTGTCCGGTCCTTATTTTACTATCAATACCTCAGCTTCTTTACAAGACGGCGCATGATCAAGGAAATGGATACGATCACCTATACCTTTGAAGATGAATATGTGTCTGTCGATACTTCGCTGGAGCATTGTGAAAATCCCTATCGGGCATTTCAAGGGATTTATGAATCCAGGCACATTTTCCTTCTGATGCTTACCAACCGCGTTGGATATGTGATTGCCAAAGAAGATCTGTCAGAACAAGAGCTGGTGCAGTTTCGTGCATTGCTGGAAGTACGCTTTGACGTGCCTTTGATTTATTATGATGTTTAAAACTACGATGTAAGGAGATATCAGTATGAGAAAAGAACTGCCTAAGGTATATGATCCGCAGGCTGTTGAAAGCAGCATCTATCAGATGTGGATGGATGGGAAGTGCTTTCAATCCAATCCGGATGAAAGCAAAAAGCCCTTTACCATTGTTATGCCGCCACCAAATGTAACCGGTCAGCTGCATATGGGTCATGCATTGGACTGCACATTGCAGGATATCCTGATTCGCTACAAACGTATGCAGGGGTATAATGCGCTGTGGGTTCCCGGTGTAGATCATGCAGGTATTGCAACGCAGATCAAGGTTGAGGAGGAGCTTCGTGTAAACGAAGGCAAGACCCGTTATGATTTGGGACGTGAAAAGTTCCTGGAGCGTGTTTGGCAGTGGAAGGAAAAATACGGCGACCGTATTGTTTCCCAGCAGAAAAAAATGGGTATTTCCTGCGATTGGGATCGCGCTCGTTTCACCATGGATGAAGGCTGCTCCAAGGCTGTGCGCGAGGTATTCGTCTCTCTGTATGAAAAAGATTTGATCTATAAAGGCAGTCGAATCATCAACTGGTGCCCACATTGCGTTACCGCGCTGTCTGATGCAGAAGTGGAGTATACTGAAAAACCCGGTCATTTGTGGCATTTGCGCTATCCTATTAAAAACAGCGATCAATATCTGGTTGTAGCAACAACCCGCCCTGAAACCATGATGGGCGATACTGGTGTTGCAGTGAACCCCAACGATGAGCGTTATAGAGATTTGGTCGGTAAGAGCTGTATTCTGCCGATTATGAATCGTGAAATTCCCATCGTGGCAGATGAATATGTCGAGATGGAATTCGGCACCGGCTGTGTGAAAATGACACCTGCGCATGACCCCAACGACTTTGAGGTTGGTCTGCGTCATAATCTGGAAACGATCCGTGTGATTGATGATAATGGTAAGATCAATGAGAACGGCGGTCCATATGAGGGAATGGATCGTTATGAGTGCCGTAAAAAAGTTATTGAAGATTTGCAGGAAGCAGGTCTGATCGAAAAGATTGAAGAGTATAGCCATAATGTCGGTACCTGTTATCGCTGCCATCAGGATGTGGAACCGCTGATTTCTGCACAGTGGTTTGTGCGCATGGAGCCTTTGGCAAAGGAAGCACTGCGCGTTGTGAACGATGGTGAAGTGAAGTTCGTGCCTGATCGTTTCTCTAAAACCTACACCAACTGGATGGAAAATGTCCATGACTGGTGTATTTCCCGCCAGCTGTGGTGGGGTCATCAGATTCCGGCATGGTACTGCGAGGAGTGCGGTCATATTACCGTCAGCCGTGAAGATGCGGTCTGCTGTGAAAAGTGTGGCAGCACTAAAATCAATCGCGATGAGGATGTTCTGGATACCTGGTTCTCCTCTGCACTGTGGCCTTTCAGCACTTTGGGGTGGCCTGATAAGACTGCGGATCTGGATTATTATTATCCTACCTCTGTGTTGGTTACCGGTTATGATATTATCTTCTTCTGGGTTGCACGTATGATCTTCTCCGGTTGTGAGCATATGAAGAAGTTCCCGTTTGATACTGTTTTCATCCACGGTTTGGTTCGTGATGACAAGGGACGCAAGATGAGTAAATCCTTGGGCAATGGTATCGATCCTTTGGAAATGGCTGAGCAGTACGGTGCTGATGCACTGCGCTTTAATCTGGTCACCGGCAACAGCCCCGGAAACGATATGCGTTTCTATGTTGAGAAGTGCGAAGCGATGCGCAACTTTGCGAATAAGATCTGGAATGCTTCTCGCTTCCTGATGATGAATTTGACCATTGATACTTGCGAACTGCCCCCTATGGATGAACTGGAGCTGGAGGATAAGTGGGTATTGAATCAGTTGAATAAATTAGTCCATGATGTCACAACCAATATGGATAATTATGAACTTGGTGTTGCATCTGCAAATGTGTATGACTTCATTTGGGATACCTATTGTGATTGGTATATTGAATTGACTAAGACGCGGCTAACCGGCGATGATGAGAAGAGCAAGACCAATGCTCAGAAGGTTTTGTGCTATGTTTGGGAGCAGGTGCTGGCAATGCTGCATCCTTTCATGCCGTTCATCACTGAGGAGATCTGGCAGGCACTGCCTCATAGCGGTGAGTTCCTGATGACTTCACAGTGGCCGGAGGTGCATGAGGCGTTTGAATTCACAACGGAAGCGGCTGCTATGGAAGCTGTGATGGCGGCAATCAATGCTGTGCGCAGTCGTCGCAGTGAAATGAATGTGCCACCATCTCGCAAGGCTGCCATGATTCTGGTTACAGAAACACCCGATATTTATACCCAGGGTGAGCATTTTATTAAGCGCTTGGCGTCTGTTTCTGAATTGACTGTTACAAATATGGCACCTGCACATACTGAGGGAATGGTGTCGCTGGCAACAGCCAACGCTGCAATGTATATGCCTTTGGCAGATTTGGTGGACATTGCCAAAGAGTTGGAGCGTATTGCCAAGGAGAAGGAAAAGGCAGAACAGGGATTGGCTCGTATTGAGGCTAAGCTGAGCAACGAAGGATTTGTTTCCAAGGCTCCGGCAAGTGTTGTAGACGGACAGCGTCAGCAGGCAGAAAATTTGCGTGCTTTGATTGCAAAATTGGATGAATCAATGATTCAGATGAGGGGCTAATGGCAAAAAGAGACAACTCTGTTTGATTCTTCGACAAAATCTATCGATAATAAGAGATAAAATGAGGATACTGCATTGGCAGTATCCTCATTTTTTGCTTATACAGATGCAAGAGAACATGAAAAGCGAAGGAGACTAATATGATGAAAGTGACTGCAAAGCGATCAGATCGAAATTTAATTCTGCAGCTTCACGGTGAGTTGGATCATCATGCGGCAAAGGAAGCGATGATGGAACTGGACAGATATTTGGATGTAGCATTACCAATCTTTACAGAATTAGATTTTGGAGGAGTTACATTTATGGACTCTTCTGGAATTGCTGTTATTTTAAGACTTTATAAACGGATGCAAAATTTGAACGGCAGTATGAAAGTAACACATGTGCCACCGCAGGCAATGCGAGTTTTGAAGGCTGCAAGTATTGGAAGTGTCGTAAGAATAGAAGAGGAGGAAGTAAAAGCGTGAAAGCACAGAATATGATGCAAATTGACTTTTTAAGCAAAAGCAGCAACGAAGGATTTGCGCGTGTGGCAGTAGCTGGATTTGCTGCACAGCTTGATCCGACGTTGGAGGAGATTGGGGATATCAAAACGGCAGTCAGTGAAGCGGTAACAAACGCAATTGTCCATGCATATCCGAATGAAATTGGAAAAATTCGAATTAAAGCAAAATTGTATGAAAACAGGATTTTGGAACTGGTAATTCGAGATTGGGGCATTGGAATCGAAAATATCGCACAGGCGCGTGAACCTATGTTTACAACCGGTGGAGAGGAGCGCAGTGGTATGGGATTTACTATTATGGAAAGTTTCATGGATGTGCTGAAGGTAAAATCTATACCAGGGAAGGGAACAACTGTCACCATGAAGAGGGAAATTGCAGTGCGCGGCGATGAAGTATGACGGAGGAAATCATCACATTACTCAGGAAGGCAAAAGAAGGCGATAATGATGCCTGCGAACTGCTTATCGAGAAAAACAGCGGTTTAATTTGGGGAATCGTTCACCGTTACTGCGGTCGCGGTGTTGAATTAGATGATCTGTATCAATTAGGGTGTTTGGGTTTTTTAAAGGCTGTTCGGGGATTTGACGAAACATTCGGAACACAATTTTCTACATATGCGGTACCGAAAATCAGCGGAGAAATCCGTCGCTTTCTACGCGATGATGGGGCAATCAAGGTGGGACGAACATTAAAGCAGCAGGCAGCACTGATTGAAGCCTCTCGTGGGAGACTTCGTTGTACATTAGGACGTGAACCCACGTTGACAGAATTAGCAGAAGAGACGGATTTAACAACAGAAGAAATTGCCGCAGCTGAATTATCCGCAGCAGCGCCGGAATCTCTCGAGCAGGAAAATGAGGATGGCTTGACTTTGGAAAGTATGTTGGGAACGGAAGAGCCGGAAGCGGCGATGCTGCGTACGATAGAAATTCGTCAGGCGATTGATACGCTTCCAGAAAAAGAGCGTATGATTATAGCACTGCGATATTATCGTGCATTTACACAGCAGGAATGTGCATCTGTGGTCAACATCTCGCAGGTTCAGGTTTCGCGTCTTGAAAAGCGTGCACTGCAAAAATTAAGAGATTTAGTCTCCTGTGGTTAGCGATACATGCACTGCGGCATCGGTTAAGGGAGGTTCCTGTTCAATAAAATAATCGGCGTTTTGAAATTCCGTCATTGTATTACGATATCGCAGAGGCATTTGCGTTCTTTGACAACGGGAATTGGTGCGTTCGTTAATGGAGATGGTATCATAAAATGTCTTCCACAGGGTACGATATTGCGCTTCGTTTTTATCAGGACGAGCCATTTCAAAAGAATCAACCGGTCCAATTTCCCAATGACCGCCGGAGTAAAGCAGGGCTTCTTTGTGCGTACGGTCGTAGATCAAAAATGCTTGATCGGCAAATCGATTGCAGAAATGATTGCGCAGTGCGGGAAGAACCCTGTTTTTTGGTTCTATTTCTGCGACATAGAATCCATTGAATTCTGAAAAACGAATAAATCCACGAAGCTTTTCAAGCTCTCCGGACATATGACGAATTGCGGTATGGAGCGGATAGACAGCGGGATCGGTTGGATTTTTGAGAAAATCAGGTCCTTCGTCATAAAGCTTGCAGATAAGACGATAGATTACAAGTTCTTTATCGGGCAAACAGGTTAAATAGCTCTGTTTAACGAGGGATGCGGCTTTGCAGCTTTTTAGATATAAGCTTTTTAAGACACGCCGGGCATGAATCATATCCGTTTGAACGAGATGGACCGTATAAAGCGATGTTTGAGCTCCCCCGGAGATAGAAATTGAAATGGGACGCTCCCTACGGGTGTAGCTATCAAATACACAGCAAAGCAAGCCGTGATAAGAGCCATCGTATTCATATGAACATTCAATCCAATTCATGATCGTTGCCTCGCTTCGTATTGATTATCAAAAAGACTCAGTTGTTCTCCTGCCACGGCAAGATCTTTTGCTTCCAGCGACAGTAATGCAGTGCGCATACTGTTTTCTGTAAAACGCAGTCCATCAGCGATCTTACCGTTGCAGGTAATAAAATATTGTGCGCGCTTCAGCACCACTCGTAATTTTTTTAAACTATCGTAAGTTAGATGAGCAGATCTTCGTGCGGAGAGAATTCTTCGTGCACTGGTTGTGCCGATTCCGGGCACGCGCAGGAGCATTTCGTAATCAGCCGTTGTTACCTCTACAGGAAACTGTTCCAAATGATTCAGTGCCCAATTGCATTTGGGATCCAGATAGGGATCAAAGTTTGGGTGCTGATCATCCAAAAGTTCCTCTGCGGTGAATCCATAGAAACGCAGAAGCCAATCTGCCTGATAAAGGCGGTGCTCTCGAAGCAGAGGTGGTTTTGTATCCTTAGCAGGTAAAAGGGTATGTTCAACAACCGGAATATAGGCTGAATAGAATACACGCTTTAAATGATATTTTCGGTATAAACCCTGACTTAGGGTTAAGATATGGCGATCATTGTCCGGTGTTGCCCCGATGATCATTTGAGTGCTTTGACCTGCCGGAGCAAACTTTGGGGTATGCCGGTAACGTGCTAAATCATGCTTGTTTTCCTGTAGGGTATTCTTAATAAGACCCATAGGCTTTAAAATGGAAACTTTATTTTTATCAGGACAAAGTGTTGTGAGGCTTTCTTCGGATGGAAGCTCGATATTTACGCTCAGTCGATCCGCCAATAGGCCAAGCTGCGTGATAAGCTCTGGTGAAGTGCCGGGAATTGTTTTAGCGTGAATATAGCCGTTAAAATAGTATTCATTTCGTAAAATGGAAAGTGTTTGGATCATACGTTCTGTTGTGTAATCTGGATTGCAAATGACACCGGAAGAGAGAAAAAGTCCCTCAATATAGTTTCTGCGATAAAAGCCAATCGTCAATTCAGCCAATTCTTTAGGGGAAAATACGGCTCGCTGAATATCATTACTGCGACGATTAATACAATATTTGCAATCATAAATACAATAATTTGTCATAAGAACTTTCAGCAGCGTGATGCAGCGGCCATCTGCTGAAAAGCTATGGCAGCAACCATTGATTGTGGAGGCGGTATTTCCGATACGGCCTTTTTGAAAGCCGCGCTTTACACCGCTGGAGGTACAGGCAGCATCGTACTTTGCAGCATCTGATAAAACACTCAGTTTTTTCAGTAAGTTCATATATTTCACCACGCAAACAAATGTTCTATATTTATTATACAAAACAAATGTTTGAAAGTCAACAGCAATATAAAATGAATAAAACTAAAAAAATCATTGAAAATCAAATATATTCAAGTAAATATACTTTACATGGAAAAAGGTTTGAAAAAGAAAATTCTTGCGAGGTGCGTATAGAAATACTATAATATGCTTTAGAGAAAGAGAGGATGAGCATGGAAATTCGCCCCACAACAAAAAACGATTTGAACGAGGTTATGGCATTATACGCAGCAGCAAGAAAATTCATGCAGACCCATGGAAACCCTACGCAATGGGTCAACGGATATCCGCAGAAGGAGCTGATTGCCCGGGAAATTGATGAGGGGAAAAGTTTCGTCTGTGTTGAGGATCATACTGTTGCAGCGGTGTTTTCTTTTATACTTGGCGATGAGCCCACATACAAGATAATTTACGATGGAGCATGGGTGAATGAAGCGCCTTATGGAACGATCCATCGAATTTGTGTGAGACAGCATGGGAGGGGTGTGGCAGAATTCTGCTTGCAGTGGTGTTTGGAAAGATGCGGCAATGTTCGAGTTGATACCCATAGAGATAATCTGCCTATGCAGAATCTTCTCACAAAATGCGGCTATATCTACTGTGGGTGGATTATGATTGAAGATGGCTCTGAACGCATTGCATTTCAAAAAGTGAAAGAATAAA
>JAHHSM010000071.1 GCA_020025175.1 Oscillospiraceae bacterium
CCTTAACCCATGTCTGAAGGTAAACCTTTTCACCCATAAACTTTTCAATATCTTCACGCGCCATGCTGCTGATTTTCTTCAGCATCTCGCCGCCCTTGCCAATCAAAATACCCTTATGGCTTGCCTTCTCGCAGTAAATGGTTACATCCAGATCAATGATATCATCATCTCTCTGGCTGAACTTGGTCACCTCAATCGCTACACCGTGCGGCACTTCTCTCTGAAGGCAGTAGAGAATCTTTTCCCGCACAATTTCAGCACAAACCTGCTGATCGGGCTGATCGGTTGTCATATCATCCGGGAAAAGCTGCGGGCCATTCTGCGCATAACCCTTTAAGGTGTTCAACAGATCATCCAAGCCTTCCCGTGTGCGTGCAGACACAGGAATAATCGCATCAAACTCATGCTTTTCCTGATAAGCTGCAATCACAGCCAGAAGATCTTCTTTTTGAACAGTGTCGATTTTATTGATGACCAAAACGGATTTTTCACCGCTCTTCTCCAAACGATCAATAATCATTTGCTCAGGTTTCCCCACATTGGCAATCGGTTCTACCAGCATCATAACAGCGTCAATGTCACTCAAGCTCTCTTCCACAACCTTGACCATATAATCACCAAGACGGTTTTGCGCCTTGTGCAGTCCAGGCGTATCCATCAGCACCAGCTGGGTGTCGCCGCTGTTCACCACACCATAAATACGGTTTCTCGTAGTTTGGGGCTTGTTGGACACAATGGCGATTTTTTCACCAACCAGTGCATTCGTCAAAGATGATTTTCCCACATTGGGGCGCCCACATACAGTAATCATCGCTTCTTTCGTAATAGTCATACATGATCCTCAACTTTCTTGAGCAATTTCATTGCAAAGAATTATCTTAAAATTCCAAGCTTTTCCATAATCGCATCCTCGCGCCCACGCATCTGCGCCTTCATGGGGCCCTCGTCCAAATGATCATACCCCAATAGATGGAGCACAGAATGGGTCACAAGATAGGCCAGTTCACGGCGGTTGGAATGACCAAATTCCGCTGCCTGTGCTTTCACCCGTTCCATGGACAACACCATGTCACCCAGCGGCAGCAGACCTGTTGCCACATCAAAGAGATCTTCATTTTTTTCCGTCGGCGGCTCGCCGGGCAAAAATTCAAATTCCGGAAAACTTAAAACATCCGTTGCCTTGTCCACATTACGCATTTCCCGGTTGATGGCATGAATGCCGTCATCACTTGTCAAAAGCACATCCACTTCACAGGGAACCGCAACGCCTTCCATTTCCAATGCTGTACGGATGACTTTACGGATCAAGGCGCAGTTACGCTCACTTGCCGCACCAGGCACATCCGCAGTTACAGGAATATAATGTCTCTTTGCCATTACCGCTTCCCCTTCCCTTTCTCCGCACTGCGGCGGCGCTTTTCATCATCTTCATACGCTTTGATAATGCGCTGAACCATCACATGACGCACCACGTCCTGATTGGTCAATTCACAAATACCGATACCTTCCACATCCTGCAAAACACGCACAGCTTCTTTCAAGCCGCTGGTTTTGTCCGTTGGCAAATCGATCTGCGTGATATCGCCGGTAATGACCACCTTGGAGCCAAATCCCATACGTGTTAAAAACATTTTCATCTGTTCTCTGGACGTATTCTGCGCTTCATCAAGAATAATAAAGGAATTATCCAAGGTGCGCCCACGCATATAGGCCAGTGGCGCTACTTCAATATTGCCTCGCTCCAAATATTTATTATAGGTTTCCGCACCCAGCATATCAAACAGCGCATCATAAAGCGGACGCAGATAGGGATCAACTTTGCTCTGCAAATCACCGGGCAAGAAGCCGAGACGCTCACCTGCCTCCACAGCAGGACGGGTCAAAATTATGCGGTCGATCGTCTTTTCGCGAAATGCCGCCACCGCTTCGGCAACAGCAAGATAGGTTTTACCCGTGCCGGCAGGACCCACACCAATGGTCACTGTATTTTTTTGAATGGAATCAAGGTAACAGCGCTGACCAATGGTCTTTGCTTTGACCGGCCTTCCTTTTGCCGTGATGCACACCACATCTCGCGCAAGCTCCGTCACTTTATCTTCCTGACCATCGCGCACCAGCCCAATGACATAACGTACATTCTGCTCATTGATGGGTTCACCCTTTGACGATAATGCCAGCAATGCCTTTAACGCCCTTGCCGCCAACATCGTTTCCTCTGCCTCACCGGTAATTTTCAGTTCACCATCGCGATTCGTTACGACAACGTGCAGTTCCTTCTCAATCAAACGTATATTTTCATCAAAAGAGCCAAAGACATTGATTGCCTCTTCCATTCTTTCAATGCTCATCCTCTGTTCTACCATGCTGTGTATCTCCTCATCACTCAACAAATTCTACCGTTTTGCCGATCTGCTCTTCGCACTCGGCATGCAGTGTCACTTCATAAACCGCGCCGGAATCCTTTGTTGTAATTTCACTGTGCGCAACGCTTCCATCCTTATCCATACGATCTTTCAGCTGCTGGCGCAAAATTGATTCTGTCCGCATCTGTGCCTCTTGCGCATCTATACTGCGCTCAACGATTTCATACTCGCGCACTATGGTACATTCCAACGCCACAGGCAGCATTATCCCTCCCGGCAGCCGCAATCTCCCATTTTTAATTATTTTATCACAATTCCCACTAAAAATGCTACTGTTTGGCGTAACTTTTATACGCTGTTTCCCCAAAACCAGTGCAAAACTCTTCTTTTCCCGTCCTGTATAAGATTTTTCCCGAATGGTTTTCGGCACTTTTGCCGTCAGATCATACCATGTGCGTGCATAGACCTTCCCTTCTCCACGCGTCAAATAGGCTCCCCGCGTATCCATATCGGCAACACCGCTGATCAGAAGCTGACCTTTTGTAACTGTTTCGTCCTTCGCTACCACAGCATGACCGCCAAAAAGCTGCACCTTCGTAATGAGTCCATCCTTTTCTGCCACGATATTCGCATCGGTATGCTCATCCCGTATTTCAGGCGGAAGCACACGCTCCCGCACAATAACTGTTGCACGAAATCCATTTACATTGACGGTCAGCCATGATAATTCCGGAATCTCCAATAAAATATGATTTTTGAGTGTTTCCGGATGGATGCCCAGACCAAACGTGCCACAAGTAACTCCCTCCGCCTCCAAAGCACGCAGGATGCGTTCATCCGAAACGGTTTTATTTCCTTCAATTTCAATGTCCCAAACAAAAAAAGAACCCACAAACAGCATGCTTACGGCAATCGCCAGTCCCACCCAAAGTACATACCGTTTCTTAAAGCGTTTGACAAAAAAAGGCATCCCGGTTTTCTTTTCCACCGTAATTTCACAATCCAGCTTCTTTATAAGCTGTCGCAGCCGAAGATAGCTCTTGCGCTGCAATTTTACAGAAAAGCAGGTCGGTGACTTCCATTCAATATCCCAGAAAGCAATTTCATGTGCAGAGCACAAATTCAACACACGTTCCGGAAAACCGCTTTCCACCGTAATTTTCACTGTACCGGAAAGCAGATTTACAACATCTAAAAACATGCTTCACCTCGTCAGTTCAATCCCCTCAATCACGCCGCCTATACGCAGCTCATCCGCACTCATACTCAAAAGCTGCAATCCTTTTCCGGATACACGCACCAGTAACTCGCCGCAGTTTACATCAATTTGTGTATCGCTGTAAGCAAGAATGCCCTGATGCTTTGACAAAAACAGCTGACGATTCCCTAAAAGTTCCAAATTCGGTAAGCCCGCCACCACATCCATTGGAAGATCCAGAAGTTCAGCAGTTTTGGCAAAAATATCACGATCTTCAAAACGATTCATGTTTTCACTCCTTTACAAGAGTTACTGTATGAGACATTTTCAATATCCTTGCCTGTCCATTCACATTTTTCCCATTCTGCACGCATACCCTTTCAGGGGTGATTACAATGCGCACAATGCAATTCCTTTTCTCCACAAAATTCTATTTATTTTTTGTCTGCACCATCTGTGCAGGGATTCTGCTGCTTTATCCCGTTCCTGCCATAGAAGCCGTACGGGAAGCCATGCGGCTATGTTGGGATACCATCATTCCCTCTCTTTTCCCATTTCTTGTAATTTCTTCTCTTTTAACGGATCTATTGCCGCAGAGAACGCTCCACCGCTATCTTTCACCGCTGACACAGCCTCTCTTCCACCTCAGCGGCAGCAGTGCCGCCGTGCTTGTCCTTGGCTTTACCGGCGGTTATCCCGTAGGCGTCCGCACCACCACCGCTTTATACCGCAACGGCTCTTTGCGCCGTAGCGAAGCGGAGCATCTGCTTGCTTTTTCCAACAACTCCGGCCCCGGATTCCTTCTGGGTGTTGTGGGAATCGGTGTATTTGAAAGCACGGCTGTTGGATTGTGGCTGTACGTGATTCATGTCGTATCTGCTCTTTTGGTTGGTTTCTTTTTTCGGTTTCATAAAAACAATGCTCCCATTTCATCCACCCCAATACAGTATCAAAAAGACAGCAAAAATTTTACCAATATGTTTACCGAAGCAATTACCACCTCTTTTTTTGCAATACTGAATATCTGTGCTTTTGTTTTCTTTTTTATGATCGTGCTGCGAATGCTGTCCTTCACAGGTATACTGCATCTGTTTTCCTCTTTCCTCGCTTTTTTGCTCGCCCCCTTTGGCATGACAGAGCATCTTGCAACAGCACTCATCGCCGGTATTTTGGAATTATCCACCGGCAGTTCATGTTTGCATGGCATCGCTTTCACCCCCGGAACTGTCGCCCTGGCCTCTTTCCTTCTTGGTTGGGGCGGCTTTTCCGTACACTGTCAGAGTCTCACTTTTATTTTGGAAACGGATTTATCCTGCAAGCCTTATTTTATCGGAAAACTCCTGCAAGGTCTTTTTTCCTGCGCACTTTCCTTTTTATTGTTCACCATACTGCTGTGATATACAAAAAGGCATGGCTCGAAGCCATGCCTTTTGCTTATCGTTATTTTTGTTCTTTTTCCAGTTCCTGTACCGCTTTGATGACACGAGAGGTGCCCAAACGATCTGCACCCAGTGCCAGAAATTTTTCCGCATCCTCAATGCCTTTAATTCCACCAGATGCCTTAATTTTTAAGCCGGGACGTACATGCTTTTTCATCAGTACAATGTCTTCAAATGTCGCTCCGCCGCTGCCAAATCCCGTGGAGGTTTTGATGTAATCGGCGCCTGAAGCAGAAACGATTTCGCAAAGCTTGATTTTCTCCGCTTCTGTCAACAAACACGTTTCAATAATCACTTTTAGCACATGCTCACCGCAAATGGTTTTCACCGCCTTGATCTCTTCCGAAATCCAATCCCAGTGCGCACTTTTCGCCCAACCCAGATTGATGACCATATCAATTTCTTCGGCGCCGTTTTGCAGTGCATCCTGTGCTTCAAAGCACTTTACATAAGTTGTGCTGTATCCATTGGGAAATCCGATGACCGTGCATACAGGCAGATTGCCGTTTAAGTATGTAACAGCCGAGGCAACATGTGCCGCAGGCACACACACCGATGCAACACCATATTTGTATCCTTCATCGCAAAGCGTTTTCATCTGCGCCCAGGTTGCCTCCGGCTTAAGCAGGGTGTGATCCACTGTTTTCAGCAATTCTTTCAATTCCATAGCTCTCTCCTCATTGCACTTCCGTCAGATAGGTTTCCAGCTCTTCCACCGTTTTACATACCGCAGCAGCACCAGATGCCTCCAATTCACCGGGCGGTGCAAAATCAAAAAATGTGACGCCAACACAGGAAATGCCACATTCCGCCGCACCCTCCACATCATATCTTCGATCGCCCACCATAATAGTGTGCTTTTTATCTTCTTCACCAATGCCAAGCCGACAGCAAGCATTACGAATCACATCAGCCTTGCTTTCATTTTTCCCATCACTTCCGCAGGCAGCTGCCAGATACGGCGCGAACCCAAATTTCTTAGAAATCGGAATGACACTGCGCTCCGGCTTCGACGATGCAATTGCCATAACATAGCCCTGCTCTTTCAAGCGGCGCATCATATCCAAAATGCCATCTGCCGCTTTATTCTCAGCCCATCCAATAACTTCATAGCGCTCGCGGAAAATCGATACCGCATGCCAAGCCTCCTGTTCCGTCATATCGCAATAGCGCTCATAGGAATCCTGCAATGGCGGTCCTACAAAACGCAGCAATGTTTCGTATGGCGGACACGGTAACCCCAGCTTTTCCAAACTGTAACGAACGCTGTTAAAAATTCCTTCTCTGGAATCCGTCAACGTCCCATCCAAGTCAAATAAAATATACCGATACATGAAATCCCTCAACAATAAAATCTAAATCATGCTGTTTATTATACCGTGGAGTTGAGGGAAAATGCAACCAATCAAAATACATATTTTTCACACCGTATCGTGCCGCCGCAAAGTATGTGCGTTCTCAGTTTCCAAAACAACCGGACAAGCAAAACAGGAGCGGAATTTTCTTTCATCACGCTCCTGTCTCACCTTCTTCTCCTTCGTTTTTTGTAATGGCGCAGGAGAGTTACTTTTAAAAATGCTCGAAAGATCCGTCTTGAGAACTGCGCAACCTGAAATCTGCGACCATATTTTTGAGTGTCTGTGCTTGTGCAGCCAGCTCTTCGCTGGCAGCAGCACTTTCTTCTGCTGTTGCTGAATTTGTCTGTACAACACTTGAAATCTGATCTACACCGGAGGCAATTTCACCCATCGACACAGACTGATTGGAAAGGTCATTCGACACAAGATGAATCTGCTCAACAACATTGGCAGTACCTCGTACCGTAGCTTCGAGAACCTGTGCAGTCTCGTCTGCCAAACGCATCCCTTCACGCACAGCAGAAAGGGAATTGGTAATCAAACTGGTTGTTGTCTGTGAAGCCTCTGCAGACTTGCTGGCAAGATTGCGAACTTCGTCAGCAACCACAGCAAACCCCTTTCCTGCATTACCTGCACGCGCAGCTTCCACCGCCGCATTCAGTGCCAGAATGTTCGTCTGGAACGCAATATCTTCAATGGTCTTGACAATCTTTTCAATTTCGCCGGAAGCTTGATTAATACGAGCCATGGACATCTGCATTTCATCCATTTTCGCGCCGCTCAAAGTCATATGATCGCCCACGATCTTTGCCTCATCGCTGGCATGCTGGGCATTTTCCGACATCTTTTGAATCTGTTCTGTAATTTCCGCGATCGAGAAGGACAATTTTTCTATTGATGCAGCCTGCTCAGTTGCCCCCTGCGCCAACGCTTGTGCACCAAAGGCTACCTGATCCGAACCAGATGCCACTTGATCCGCGGATTGGATCACAGATCTCATGATCATATCCATGCTGGTGACGATATGTTCCATTGCATCCTTGATATAAACAAATTCACCTCTATATTCAGCTTGTGTCTCAACAGTCAAATCCTTGTTTGCAACACTTTCCAGTGTTTTGGAAATATCCGTAATAATAGCATCCAAACCCTGCGCCGTTGCTGAAAAAATATCAATCAACGTACCGATTTCATCGTTAGTTGTTTTGGGCAGATCCATTTTCAGCCTGCCTTCTTTCAGATTCGGTGCGACATCTGTTAATGCTTTAACAGGTTTGAGCATTCTGTTTGCGATACTGACGCAAATCAGAACCAAGCAAAGGATACAAAGCAGGAAGCCGACCGTCATGATCAGCCTGATTTCATTTTCCTCCCGCGTGTATTCCGTTTCAGGAATGCATCCCAAAACGCTCCATCCGATCTGATCCAGATAGCTTACCTGCCCATAAAATACATCATCATCGCGATGATACTTCACGATGCCGGTATTGTTGTGATCCGTGATCGCTGTATACATATTTTCAGAATAGTTAATACTTTCTAGATTCTTCAGGATGATAGTGGAATCCGGATGAAATACGATATTTGCGTCAGAATCATATACAGTCAGATAACCGGTTTCGCCAATCTTTATTTCACCGAGAATAGTATTCACTTCATCCAAATCAATATCGATACCCACAGCACCAATCAGGTTGTTGCGTGCATCAAGCACAGGTGAGATTGCGGATACAACCAATTTACCACTTATGGAGTCCACATATGCGCCGGTTAAAATCGGAGCGCACTCATCTTTCAATCTCTGATACCAGGGACGATCTGTAATCGAAAATGCAGCCGGATCAGATACACCTCCATCAGACTGTATGACCTGATTGTTCAGGAAGTTTGCTATCCAAATTAGCTGAACGGAATCTCCCTGAATCTGCTGGCTCTGACTAAGCTCTTTGACCAACTTTCCATAATTTTCGGAATTTTGAAAGCGAAACGAGGGGCCTACTGTACTCGCTTCAGCAAAAATCCGATCTACCGAATCAAGTCCCCGAACCATTTCCTCACTCAAAAAAATCGTGTGAAAATAATTGTTTACCTGTAATTCGGCAGCTTGCGCCTGATTACTGATATTATTATTTTGCATTCCTCCGACAATGCTGCCAATGCGGTTTTGTAGAATAATGGCAAGTAACAGTAAGATAACCACTGTAGGGATCAAAACCCCTGCCAGAAGTTTTCCTTTTAATCCCATCTGGAAACCCAATCGATTTTTCACTCCAAGTACTTTCTGCATCTGCACTTTACCCATCTTATGTCTCCTCCTTTTCCAAATGAATGGGATGCTTCTTTTTCAAACAAGAAGGCATTTGTACATAGTAATCGCATAGCTGTTATTGTTGTACAACAATCCTGTTTCTTTCACCTCCGACCCACCCCTGCCTTTGAACAACTCATAGAATGTAACTCTCTATATCTGAACACTGATTCCTCACGCAGGGTTACGATTTTAGAAAAGCGCAAAGACCAAGCCCACCTTTCATCTGTAACTCTGGCAAAATCATATAGCATTGTCTGTTACTGCAAAATTTGTCAAAATTTGTAAATAAATTTCTAATAAGAAACTATATCATATGATGAAGTTTAATTTCAAGTATTTATTCAAAAACATATTGTACAAAAATATTGAAGATATATTTGATAAAATTGCTTAAGCAGCCTATTAAGTTTATCTGCATTTGTCACGTAACATAGAAAAAAATCGTA
>JAHHSM010000072.1 GCA_020025175.1 Oscillospiraceae bacterium
CCGATTTCATGGATTAAGTCCGGCGGCCCTTCACCTTCGGAAAAGGACTGATAACCGTGGTATGCAACTGTGCCGCCCGGCTTACCGAATTTTTCCTTAACGGCGCGCATCTCTTCAACGGCCAAATCCGGATCGCAATTTAGGCCGGACACTAGCCGGTGAACGGTGCCCGACTGATCTCTCCAGATTGTTGCGGTTTGGCGAGTAACATAGTCGGCTACATCGTGTAGGTCATCGACAAAAATTTGCCCGTCTGGTTCAGCGCCCTGCGCCTCCAAAATCGACGAATCCCAGATTGTCTTTTCATCGTCTTTAGCATAGTCAACCACGGCAGCAACATCTCCCTTAATACGCCACAGGCTTGTGACCGGCATCTTATCACCTCCTTTCATTGTTTACATAATTGTCTTAGTCTGAGGAAATGTTGCGGTAAACTGTTTGGTAGATCTGCCGCATCTGACTAAGGATTTCGGCACTCAGCTGTCCAACCTTTTCCGCATCCTCTGGCCTGCCACTTTGCAAAAGGTCAGTATGCAGCGCTTGTACTTCTTGCTTTAACGCTGAGAGTTCTTGCCACATTTGGTGAAATTTCTGCGGTGGAATAGGCTGTGGCATTTTGCCATTTAGCCGCAGCCTTACAAAATTTGAACAGGTTAAACCGCTAAGTTTAACCTGTTCATCAAGGCGATCTCGTTCCTCCGGAGTCAATCTAATATGCAGTTCACAGCTTTTTTTAGGCACTCATTTTTCACTCTCTTTCCGTCTTGTAATACCGGGGGTCAGGGGGTGTCCCCTTGATAAAAGGTGAATGTTGTGGACACATTCACGATGCTTGCTCAGGTTTGTACATGCCTTTCAATTTCAAAACATCATTGAATTAGAAATGGGCATTAAAACCTAACAGTCTTTCTTTTTTCATTCAGTTTGATGCCAATGCCTGTCTTGCACAACTTCCAATCCACTGGATTGGAAGTTGCATTGTGTGGATGGACGATGGCAAACAGCATTAGTGATCTCTTGCTTTCGGGCCAATGGCTTAACCATTTTTGCCATAGCTATTTGCTTATTCGGACGGACAGTCCGAGTTAGCCAGGATAGCCTGGATGATGGAACGCATACCCTCATTATTTGCGCGCCATTGTGCATCCAAATCCACGATACCTTCCAGAGATACAACTTCATTCTGGGTTTGCTCATTTTGGTAAACTGCGTCGCCAGATTTAGTTTGCCTCTTTTTAGTGAACATAATATTGCTCCTTTTTCTCCGATTACTGCCAATTCCTATCTCATGCAACTTCCGATCCAGTGGATTGGAAGTTGCATCGTCAGATTGGCGCAATGTGAAAAGTTCGCCGTGTACTTTACGGAAAATTAGCCGGTTATCGCGTCTATCTCTGAGCTATACGCCGCCGCATATGTGGTGCTTTTGCTCCGCCTTTCTGCTCGAGTTGCTGGAGCTGAGCAAGTACCGACGGATGTTTTCGAGAAGGTTTTTCCGGCTGCGCAGTAGGGCGCACAATGACACTTTCCTTGGACTTGTTGTACTCCAACTCCGTAATCAGACCGGCTTTCCAGTCCATATAAGTGGCTGCGCTCTGAGCGTCCTTGATGGCATGAACAAGAATATTGGGGTCGGCTCTGATCGTCTGTGCCCAGCCCTGCACATAAGCTTTATGGTTTCCAATATGCTGCTCAGAGGCCGGAGCACTGAGAGAAACACCCATAAAGCAAGCGGTCATTTCAGCAATCAGCTCTTCATATCCATAAGAATCTGTGCCGAAATGACCGCTCTGATCTCTGTTGAGGCGGCTCGGATGACCGGTAGAATGAGCAAGCTCATGAAGTGCTGTTGCATTGTACGCATAGTCATTCTCAAAACTTTGTACAGGTGGCAGATGGATTGCATCTTCAGACGGACTGTAAAACGCTCGATTGCCCCCGTTGTTATAGATCGGGACACCCATATTGCTAGACAGCTTTTCAACCAATTCATCCGATGTAATTTCCTGGCCGTAATGTTCCGGCTCCGGCAACGGGGGCATACCATCAACCAGGCTTGCATTATATACAGCGGTGTATTTGGTAGACAATCTGAAATCGTCCTCGTAGCGCTCGCCGTTCCGCAGCAATTTACGGTACTGCTCCCAGGTGAGGGCAGTTTTATCAATTAGGTCATAGGGGAACCAATACTCCACCCAAGCAGCCTTAGACCCCTTCTGCAAGTGCCATTTTTGACCAGAATGGTACTTTTGTTGATTGTCCATAATCTGTACCATGGTTACCCAACGCGGGTCAGAATAGCCATTCTGGAGGGCGATAACCGCAAGATTGAAAAGATTGCAGCCACGATATGTTGCGTGAGTAATGGCATTGTAGGGCATGGAAACCTTTGAATTTGCCCATTCCTGGTGCCATTCCAATCCCTTCTCGTCCAGTAGCGTGGCAAAAGATTCTGCCAGCTGCTGCCGGTACTCTTTTTTATCCTTCGGATGTGCCATTTCTCAACGCCTCCAGTTCCTCCTGGGTCAAGGTTTCTTCATCAATAAACACAATATCGTCCAGTTTTTCCATTTTGTTCTCCTCCTTTACAAATCAACGCTCAAAGATAGGCCGTTTAAGATTGGGGTGAGGAACTTCTTTCGGCTCCTCTCCGTGCTCAAACACCTCAGTGTCGGTCTTATCCAGATCAAGAGCGATATTAAGCTCGTTCAGCCGGGCTTCTTTTTCCTGTAATTCCTGCTCTGCAAAGAAGGGCTTTTCAAGCTCATACTTTGCAGCTTGCAGTTCCTTTTCAGCCGCCTCAAGCATTTGTTTTGCCGTATCTAATTCTGAACCCATCTTCTTTATCGTGTTGTCCAGCCGGTTAAGTCCGCCAAAACCGGAATCTCCCAGTCTAAAATCGTGATCTTCTGCGCCATGAAGCCAAAGAGTAGGCTCAAAGTAGGTACTGCCCATGCCACAAAGGTCAAATCCACGGTAAGAACCAAAAACCGTTCTGCCTTTTCCAAGATTTTTTACAGCAACCAATAAAGCAGCGCCAGCAGCTTTACGCTCGGAATATGTCCTGTTTCCAATTACCAATCCGGCAAAATCTCCGTCGAGTACAGCGTGTTCAGCAGCGGTTTTTACATCGACTTTCAGACCTTCAATTCTTTTCTGCTGCTTTTCGATTGCAAGAGGCAAGCTGCGTTTGATCTTCTTATCCAGCGACCAATGCTCGGCGAGATAATCAGTTTTCAGAGCCTTGAGGCGGGTGACTTCTACATCGAGTTCCATTTTCTCTTTGATGCGGCTATCACCAGAGGATAGAGCTTTGATCTCTGCATAGGACAATGCCTGTTCGTCAACATCTTCGGCAGATCTAGCAGGAGTTTTAGAAGTCATAATTTGGCCGATGAATTTTTGCTTATTTTCAATGACCTGCCAAGAATAGGCATCGAATGTGCCCTTAGTTACATACGCATAGATTTGTACCCGTTCATTCCTGTTTCCTTGCCGCACGATACGCCCCTCTCTCTGCTGCAAGTCGGAAGGACGCCAGGGACAATCAAGGTGATGAAGGGCGATCAGCCGTTCCTGCACATTTGCGCCAGCACCCATTTTTGCAGTAGAACCAATCAAAACACGAATATCGCCGTCGTTTACTTTACGGAAAAGTGTCTTTTTTTGTTCTTCACTTTCTGCCGAGTGAATAAAGCAGATTTCCTCTTGGGGTATTCCCATTGCCACCAGCTGATTTTTAATATCCTCATAGATATTAAATCTGTCAGAATCATTAGGCGTAGCAAGGTCACAGAAAATCAGCTGGGCAGATCTCTCAGCTGCGGTATCCTGCCAGATTTTGAATACACGCTCAGAGCAAGCAACAGATTTAGCTGTTTGACTGGGCGTGATCTCAGGGTCAAACAATCTCTGGTCAAGCGCAAGTTTTCTTCCATCTGTTGTAACCAAAAGCATATTGTCTGTTTCAGCAGGAACCATACCGGCATGAATTCTGTCTGCTCGAATACCTAGCTCTTCAACCATCTTCACCTGATAGTCGGAAGGTTCAAGGACAACGGTTTCTCTGTCTACCTCAGGAACAGGGAGTTGAAGCATATCAGCCGTTTGAATATCGGCAAAACGGCGGAACATTTGCATCAGCTCAGGCAGATTGAAAAATCTAGCAAAACGAGTTTTTGCACGATACCCCGTGCCTGTGGTGTTCAGCTCCGCAGTCGTTACTGCCTCGCCAAAAACACTTGCCCAGGCATCAAAATTATTCAGCCCTGCACGCTGAAGATCATCGTATTGGAGATACCGCTGGAGCGTGTACATTTCTACCATCGTGTTGCTAATTGGTGTGCCGGTTGCAAAAATAACGCCTCTGTATCCAGTCATGTCATTGAGGTATCTGCATTTCATATACAGATCGCTGGACTTTTTTGCCTCTGTCTGAGAAATACCAGATACATTGGTCATTTTGGTATATGCAGCAAGGTTTTTGAAATAGTGGGCTTCGTCCACAAACAAGCGGTCAACACCAAGCTGCTCAAAATAAATCATGTTGTCTTTCCGGCTTTCGTCGTTCAGCATTTCAAGTTTGGCCTCAATCTTTTTCCGTTCTTTTTCCAACTGCTTAACGGTCAAGGACTTACCAGAGTTCCGGCTATACTCTTCGATTGCATCCATAATTGCATCCAGTTCTTGCTGCAGAAGATCTCGACGATATTCAGGGGACAACGGGATTTTTTCTAGCTGACTGTGGCCAAGGATAACCATGTCATAATCGCCGGTTGCAATTCTTGCACAGAATTTTTTGCGATTTTCCGGCTCAAAATCTTTCTTAGATACTGCCAGTACATTTGCAGCAGGGTATAGCTGGAGGATTTCTTTCGCCCACTGTTGAATAAGGTGGTCGGTGGGCACTACCACAAGGGATTTATGGAACAGTCCAAGCCGTTTCCCTTCCATAGCAGATGCGGTCATAGTGTAGGTTTTACCAGCGCCAACCACATGAGCCAGCAGTGTGTTACCGCCCAAAAGGATACGGGCAATGCCATTTAACTGATGTGGGCGCAGCTCGATATTAGGATTGCTGCCGGGCAGCTCCAAATAACTGCCATCAAAAGTGCGTTCACAGAAGCGGTTGTATTTCTCGTTGTAGAGGTCAGTCAAACGAGTTCGGCGTTCTTCGTCAGCCCAAATCCAATCCGCAAAACGCTGTTTCATGAGCATTTGCTTTCCGCGCGCACGGGCTGTTTCCTCACGGTTCACGACGCGCGTTTTATGATCTCCTCCAGTGTCAATATAGTCATAAATCGTGACTTCTTTCAGGTTGAGAGAGGCTTCCAGAATTGACCAGGCATTGATTCTCGCCGTGCCGTAAACTTGCATTGTCTGAACATCGTTCTGGTAATTCTTTTTGTCAACCTGCCACACAGCAGAGAAGGGATCGAACTGCACATCAATCTGATACTTAAGGTAATTCGGTGTCTGGAAAAGCTCCATACCAAAGTCTTTGATAACATCCTGTGGAATCCACGCTGCACCAAGGCGTACACTGATTTCTTTAGGTTCCAGCGGTGCTGGCTGCACTGCTTCCAGTGCCTTGACATGGTACTCATATTCCGTTTGGCCGCAGCTCACCAAGGTTGAAACAAGTTCCAACTTCGATTTCACATCGCCAGACAAAAATTCATCTGCCGTCAAGTATTTTTCTGCACCAATATCACGATTTTCCACCCACATAGGATTACGGAAGATCTGTCCTTGTAATTCGCGATAAACAGAATCTTCATCCATACCCAGCAGCCCACACATATAAGGCATACTAACCTTGGCCGTCTGTGCCAGGGAAATTGCCAGTGCCTCAGCAGCGTTATCTGCATGGTCGTGGATAATTTCTGGATTAATTGTTCTACGGCTGAAAATATCTGCCTTAGAAACAAACTCACCCTGATTATCCAGATTTTCAAGTGACGCAAGCAACGGATAGCTTACATCCTCGCGCATTGCCCTCTGATTTGCATTACTTGTGATCCGTCCATACTTGACGGAAAAAGTATTATATAGGTGATTTAGCTCTTCGCGCTGCAACTCAATCAGCTCCACAGGCTGATTTTCCGTTTCTTGCTGGATTAGTTTGCGCAGGCAATCTCGGATCTCAATCATTTCACGGACACGCTCAGCAGGCTTGCCCTTCAGACCGGCATCGGTAAGGACGCCGCCAGACTTGAAGTACACCTTTCCGTGTTTATAGCAGAAACTGTAATCACGCAAATCTGGATCGCCATATTCAGGTTCTTCTTCCAGCGAAAAATCAAGAGGTGCTTGTTCGCTGCGCTCGATATCAAATGCGGGGTGGATATTATTGATGGCCTCAGACAGAAGGAAAGAAATATCTCCATCCTTAAGAACGCAGCTGCTGACTTGACCAAACGGCCCGGAAATCATCTTCATTTCGCCCAGCACCATGTCCGGGTGCTTCACAAAATAAGAGTTCATGGTAATGCCGTTGGCATCAATGTCCAGGTGTACCCAGTCAGGGTCAATTTCAATTTTTTCTTTCCGTTTCTGTAAAAAGAGAATGTCAGAGGTTACATCCGTACCAGCGCTGCGGAATGTCGTGTCTGGTAATCTGATTGCGCCTAGCAATTCAGCGCGCTGCGCAATGTAGCGACGCACAGCCGGATTGGCCTTATCCAGCGTTCCTTTTGAGGTGATAAAAGCAACAATACCGCCCGGACGAACAAGGTCTAGGGTCTTGCCGAAAAAGTAATCGTGAATGAGCCAGTTATTTTTTTCATAGCGTTTGTCGATTAACTTAAAATCGCCAAAAGGCACATTTCCGATGGCGGCATCAAAGTAATTATCCGGCAGCTGCATTGTTTCAAATCCCTGCACGGCGATATGATCTGCTGCACACAGCTGCTGAGCAATCCGGCCACTCACGCTGTCCAGTTCAACACCGTAATAGGCTGCGCCGTCAGGCGCTTGCATACCAAACTTGCCAATGCCGCAGCACGGGTCTAAGATAGCGCCACCGGCAAATCCAGCGTTTTTCAACCCCTGATACATCGCACTGATAACATAATCTGGCGTGTAAAAAGCCGTCAGAGTAGATTCTCTGGCGGCTGCGTATTCCTCGTCATTGAGGATGCTTTTTACTTCTTCATAGTGGGTGTCTTTGGGGGCGAAAACACTGGAAAGGCCGCCCCATCCTGCGTAGTGAAGCAGGGAAGCTCGCTCATCTGCATCTGGAGAACAATGCTCCTGTTCCAGTTTCTGCAATGTTTTAATGGCAGCAATATTATTTTTATATCGCTGCCCGGCAGTAAGGGTTGCTTCCGGCTCTGTCTGCTCAGAAGCTACCTGAGCCTCATCCATTGCTTCGGCATTAGGATAGGTGATTACTTCTCCGTTTTCTACTACACTGATTGGCAGCTGATCCAATAAATCATCCGGCAGGGAAGTCAGCTCGTCAAAGTCCAAATTAGGCAGGGCGTTCTCTACCATATCGGCAAGGCATTCATACTGTTCCTGCCGTACAACTACATCATCAACCAGAGTTTCAATTTTGAAGCTTTCCAGATTTACACGAGCGTGAATCTCGTGCTTATCATCCTCAGTTGTAGTATAACCCACATCCACGCTTGAAAGATTAGAATAATCTGCACCTTCATCCCTCTGAAACTCGTCCCGGCAATATTCATCAATCAAATTCATTGCCTTTTCCATAAGCGGATCTGTCAGGAACGGGTTGACGATTACTTCAAAATGCTGGGGCGGAGGGTCCATATGCAAGATGAAAGGATGCGGAATGGTCTGTCCATCTCTGTCCTTATAGACATAGATGCTCATGGGAACACCGTAGTTATTTTCCTTTCGGATGTCCTGCTCAAACCGTTCTGCATTGGTATATTCAACCGTTTCTCCGACCTTCCCGTTGATGCCAAGGTATTCGATTCTACCGACGGGTTTCGACTCAATGGGGGCATCCTTATGGTGAGAAGGGACTGCATAGATGTCTCTTTCGCCGTCCTGAAGGTCTGCAATGACCAGATCATAGCCCCTGTCTGTCAGCATATCCATATACGGATTCAGCCAGCTTGAGGGGATTCCACACATAGGAACCGTACCCATTTCAGGGATACTGCGGGTGGTCAGGCTAATATCCAGTGCCTGCGCTGCGATTTTCGCATCTTCACCGTAGAACTCAAAGAAGTCTCCTACCTGATAGAGAACAATGCTGTCCGGGTACTGCTCTTTGATGGAATTGTAATCATTCCATCCAGCAGACTCCGTGGACAAACTGGCTTCTTTTTCGGGTGTCAGATACTTCTGGATTTCTGCCACCAGCGCTTCAACCTCTGGATTCTGCCAATCCGGCGTACCCTGATAATCCGTAATCAGCTTGTCCTTGCCGTCAATGCACTGGATGAAGTCAAAGCACCCGGGCATCGGGTTCGGTGTCTTATACACACCCAACGCCTTCACCTTGTCGCTGGGCAGTTCCTGATAGGCTTTCAGAGCTTCGTCGAGGGAGTCATAACGGACAACCTCCAGCGGGCCACGCACTTTCAAATCTGCAACAACATAGAAAGTGCCAAGAAAGGGTTTGGCCAGCTGCGCAGATGAAATTTCTGCTGGCTCTTCTTGATGCAACAGATCCAACAAGGCGTCAGCTTGCTCAGCCAAAGGAGCGTAATTGCTGCTGATTTGATTCAGCATAGCAGCCATCATCGGAAGAACGGCATCCCCATGTCGATCCCGGAGATACATTTTTTCTTCTCCGTCAATGTACGCTTCGGCCAGGCCAGAGGCATAGTAGCTATTCAGCCTTTCTTCGGATTCAACTGCCTCATTGTACGAATTGATAACCGCGCTAAACTCCATAGCAACTGCGAGACGCACTGCTTTTTCGTGCTCGTTTTGAACATACTGTGGATAAGCCGCAGCTTCTTCTTGCGACAAATATGTTCCTTCGTCAATCATGGCCTTTACTCTACGGGAAACCTTCGACCAGGACAGTTTAACATCAGGGTAGTCTGGAATGACCAATCTCATGCCGCGGCCATCATAATCCAAAAAACCACCACGGTCAGGGATAATTGGCCCTCTAC
>JAHHSM010000073.1 GCA_020025175.1 Oscillospiraceae bacterium
CCGAACACCGTACCAATCAGCACAACACAGGAAGAGATAAAAAGCGTTGTGCCTGCACCCTGCAATACACGCGAGAAAATGTCACGCCCAAAATTATCGGTACCCATAATGTGCGCAAGGCTGGGTGCCTGTGCCTTACAGGCAGCATCCATGGCTCCCGGGTCATACGGTGTCCAAACCGCACCCAGAAGAATCAGCACCACCATAACAGCTGTGATGAACCCACCAATATGCAAATACCAGTTTATTTTATTTTCACGATATAATTTCTTTTTCATAACTTTTGCCCTACCTTCGTTTTCGGTTCTCTATTTTAGTTCAACCGAATACGAGGATCGATGTATTGATACAAAACATCCGCAATAAAGTTCACAACCACGACCCATAGTGCCAAAATCACCACAATCGCCTGCACCACAGGGAAATCACGGGTTGCGATAGATACCAGGAGCAGCCGCCCGATACCGGGAATGGAAAACACCTGCTCAATCACGATGCTGCCTGCTACCATTTCTGCCACAGAAACGGCAATGAATGTAACGACCGGAATCAGCGCATTGCGCAGAGCATGTCCCCATAACACACCATCCCGGTCATGTCCGCGGCTGTATGCCGTGCGGATATAATCCTGTCCCATTTGCTCCAAAATAGAAGTGCGGAGCATTTTCACGGTCATAGCAATGCGTGGAATGGCAATAGACAATGCCGGGAAAATCATATAGGACAAAAAGGATAACGGATCATTGCGCACCATATCAAAATTACCGGGTTGGAACACATGCAAAATCAGGCCAAAGACGCATGTCAGCAAAATACCGATAAAAAACGGTGGAATCGCCATGACAACTTGATTCAAGACTGTCATTACACGGTCAAAAATACCATTTTCCCTTCTTGCCGTCAGAATTCCCAGCGGGATGGAAATGATGACTGTCAACACAAACGCCATCAAAGTCAGTATCAGTGTAATCGGCAGCTTTTCCAAAACCATTTCTGAAACAGGAATATTGTAGCTGTAAGAAACACCCATATCACCCTGCACAAAGTGCACCAGCCATTCCCCATACTGCACTAAAAGCGGGCGATTGAATCCCAGTGTTTCACGCAGCGCCTCCGCCTGTTCCGGTGTTGCATTGGTGCCCAGCATCGCCGTGACCGGATCGCCGATCAGCTGAAAGGCACAGAAGGCGAGGAATGAAACGATGAACAATGTAATAACGAGAGTGCAGAGTTTTTTTAAGATATATTTCATTTCCCCGCCTCCTTTCCTTTCCTTTTCTTTTCCGTTCAGAGAACGTTACTTGACATATGCAATATTAGACAGATCCATGACATAGAGGGGATAGAACTCAAATCCGGTCAGATTCTTATTGATCGCCACCATGTCAGCCAGATCCTGAATATAGACATTTGCTGCCTGTTCTGTCAGAATCTCCTGGGCGCGCTTAAAGAGCTTTGTCCGCTCTGCATCATCTGTCAAAGCACTCGCCTTTTTAATGGTCTGATCGTATTCTTCATTTTTGAAGCCGATCATATTCTTGGACGATTCAGAAGTCCATCTTTGCAGCAATGCATTTGCCGTCAGATTTGCGGCATCAAAACCTACCACAGTTGCCTCAAACTTGCGGTTCGTATACACATCCTGCAGCCAGGTGTTCCATTCGACCTCCTGCATCTGCACGCGGATACCCACTGCAGTGAGCTGCTCCACCAGAACCTGCGCAGCATCTACATGCGGTGTATAGTTAGAGGGAACCGTGATGGTCATATCAAACCCATTTTCATAGCCGGCCTCACGCAGAAGCTCCTTTGCCTTTTCAGGATCATATGTATAGTAGTCCGTCAAGCTCTCGTCAAAATACTTTGTGAATGCAGGATACATGGAAGAACCCAGCTTTGTGCCGTGCCCATCTGCTGTCAGCTCCAGAATACTGTCCACATCCACTGCGTAGCACAAAGCCTGACGTACACGAATGTCATCAAAAGGCTTCACATCGTGATTGAGGTACAATGCCTGCACCAGATTCATGGTGCCTTCCAAAATCTGGTATTCATCGCCAAGATTCTGCGTTTGAGAGATACTCAGGTGCATGACCAGATCCACTGCTCCGCCATTGAGGGCAGTCATCAATGCGGTGGAATCTTCATAAATTTTAAATGTCACCTTGTCTACTTTTGCCTTTTCGCCCCAGTAGTCATCAAACTTTTCCAGTATCATATTTTCCTGCACACTGCGGGAAACATACTTAAAAGGTCCTGTACCAACGGGTGCTGTTGCATGGTCGGTATAATCGTCAGGAATGATATAGACCGATGCCACATATGCCATAAAGTCACTGTCTGCCTCTTTCAGAGTCACTGCCACAGTTTTTTCGTCCAGTGCTTCGACCTTAGCGACATTGGAAAGCGCCGCTGCCAGGGAAGAATCCACAGAGGTAGCGGCGCAGGTATTGAAAGAGTATACAACGTCATCCACATCCATCGGCGTTTCATTATGGAACATCACGCCGTCACGGATGGTAAAGGTATACGTCAAACCATCATCAGACACAGTATAACTTTCTGCCAAAGCGGGCATAAAATCACCTGCGGAATTTGGTTTATACAAACCTTCATAAACGTTGAATAAGACCTCTCTGGTTCCTGCCGCGCTCATCTGATTAGGGTCAAGACTGTCTCCGAGATCCTGGGCAATACCGACAGCGATCTCGTTGCTGTCGGCTCTGGAAGAGTTCGCGTCGTCGCTGCTGCCGTCATTAGACTTTGGGTCTCCGCATGCGCAGAGTACCGTAGCCATCACAACAGTCAACAGGAGGAGCGCAATGTTGCGTTTTTTCATCGTTTTTTCTCCTTCCGCCTCCATACTTTTAGGCGTACAACTTTATTAGAACTACTCCCATTATTAAATTGTCTGGTGCAGTATACTCTTTTTTCCTCATAATTACAAGACATTTTTTATTTTTTATGCAGTTTGATGAAAAATTGTTAATTTTTTGTCAATGTGTAACAAAAAGAACGGTATGGCAAAAGCCAACCGTCCTTTTTATATGGAATCCCTTTTATTCTTATAGTGGCACCCGTTCTCACGATAACTTCACACAAAAACTCACTGCACCTGAACCTTAATTGTACGCGTTGCCAAAACACGGCCGCTGCGATCACTAAAATTGATGGCAATGATTGTTTCACCCTCATCAATTCCATGGAGCCTCAGTTCCACCGAATCATCCTTGCCCCATTCGCCCCAAGAACAGCCAACAACACCGCCATCTTCAATATCATAAGATAGCGAATAGCCTTTTGGTACATCGGGAATGGTGCAAATCACCTTCATTGTACTCTCCGGTGCAAGACGCACATCATACAAAGAAAGCTTAAAACCAGAAACCAGACTCTCGATGTACTCCTCTGCATTCCTTGCAACACTTGTATAAGTTTTCTCTTCCAATTTTGATAAAATAGTGATCGGCGTAGCCAGATTTAAATTCTGACCATTATCAATATATGCAGCTGTGATTCCAATGAGTTCGCCCTTTGTATTAATCAGCGCGCCGCCGCTGCTCCCACTCGAAATCGGTGCGCTTATCTGTATAAACTCCACACCGTTCATCAGGCGGTGCGCAGAAGAAATAATACCCGCGGAAATGGTGCTTTCAAGTCCCTTTGGATTTCCGATGGCATAAACAGTCGCTCCGTTCATCTGCTCACCGGAATCGTTTACTTTCATTGGCTCAAACCCATTACCGCCAATTTTGATGCGCACCAAATCATTTTTCACATCATAATCATAAACACCGATCACATCATGGATCTTGCCGTCATATGTTTTGATTTTTGCACTGCGTGCCCCATCCAATACATGCCAATTTGTCACTGCTTCTCCGTCTTTGCTGATAAATACACCGCTGCCATAGCCCATTTCCTTGCCGTCTTTATCATAAATTGTCATCAAAAACACAGAAGGTGCACATTTGGCATAAATCTCTTCTCCGCTCAGCACACGGTCATTGCTGCCAAGTGTCACATACTTGCGCTCCGACACACGCACCATGCGTGAAACAATTGCAGCCATTTCACCCCGGCGAATATTAGTATCCGGTCTAAATACTCCGGATTCTCCGGAACCGGTCAATACGCCTGCGCGATACAGCCGATAGACTGCGGGACCATAGGGATCTGACAGTTTTACATCCGGAATCGCATCATCCGGGATTTCATTTAATACGGTTAACGCATGCTCCGGCAATGCAGCCACAAGCAGAGTCGCGAATTCTCCCCTAGAAATCGCATTGCTGTAATCCTCATACGGCTTGTTGATAATCCCTTTCAGCATGCAATAATCCGAATAGACCTGCCACCAGGATGTACTCTGCTCAAACTCTGCCTCTCCCGTTTCATAAATACTGTGGATACATGCCGCCAGCTTCACCGCCTCGCCTACTGTCACACTGCTGTTGGGCTGAAAGCCTTCTCCACCACTGCCGTCAAAGAGTCCCAATTCATAGCCGAAAATAATATCTCTTTCATACCAACTTTGGATATCCGAAAATTGGTTTTCATATGTCCGCACTGATTTAAAATGATCTAATGTGCCTGCAGCAAACGCATCAACATTCAGCGAATACACCATAGCGCACATCATTCCTGCGGTAATCAATTTCTTTACAATTTGATTCATTCCATTATACGCCTTTCCATTAATTTCACGTTCAGGCTGATTACTGCCTTATTCAGCATTTTCAGAAATCTGCAATGATCCCATGCAGCCAAACAGCCTCTTCTTCGTTCAAATAAGGCTGCAAGATCTATCGTACGGCGGCGCAGTGCCTTGAGTTGTTCTCTCATGGAACTCCCCCTGCTTTCCCGCTTCACATGATCTTATGCCATCAATATAATCGACTTTGTCAGATTATCAATGACCACGTGCTCCGTACTGGCCGCATATTCTCCATCCAACGTCCACGGCACATCGCCCTCCGGCCAAAATTCGACATGAGACACATGGCGATAAACAATCCCTTCCTGATCATAATTCTTTGTCAGAAGTGCTGCAGCAACCGCCTGCATATCCAGTGCCGTTTTCGGATTTCGCAATAGAAGCAGTTCATATTTTCCATCATTCATCAAAACTTCCTGCGGCGAAAGCTTCATCACGCCACCGATAGAGGTGGAGTTGCTGACAGAACCAAATAAGTACTCCCCATCCAACACTTCTCCATCTGCCAAAACCTTCATTTTAACCGCATGCCCGATACTCGGAATCTGTCGAACTGCCTCCAGCATATACGCCGTATGTCCCAATGCATTTTTCAAGTTCTGTGGAACGGCATAGGAAGTTTGTGTAAATGCACCGAAGGATGCCACATAGACAAAATAACGCTGATTGAACCGCCCCACATCAATGGGAGTCGGTACACCTCCAACCGCAACGCGGGCAGCGGCCACCAATTCCAGAGGCAAATGCATGCTGGCTGCAAAATCATTTGTTGATCCGGCCGGAAGATAGCCCAGCGGCACCTTTTCTCCATCACATTGCATCAGCCCGGAAACGGTTTCATTCAGCGTGCCGTCACCACCGCAGCAAACAACCCGATCATACTCTTTTGCAAACATTGCCGCCAGTTCCGCAGCATGGCCACGGTGTTGTGTCATACGGGCATCTACTAAATAGCCGGCTTCTGAAAAAGCGCACACCGCCTCAAATAATCCACCGCTCATTTTATTTTTAAGCCTCGACTTGCCGGCTTTCGGATTTACAATCATCAACACTTTTTTGGACATAAAAAACCTCCGCGTGCAATCTTCTAGCTTATTCTTCATACTTCTCAATTGATATAATTCGTAATTATATCATACAACTTACCTACTTGCAAAGCGCATAAAAGTCGGTTATAACTATAATAGATATGTATCAGCAAAAATCAACTTGTCTTAGATATATTTAAAAAGGAGCTGCCATGTTTAACCTGAAACACAAAAACAATATTTATTTTCACTGGGGGCTTACGGCTTTTTTAACCGTATTTGCAATTTTGGCCGCATACGACATTTTTCTGGGCGCACATAAGCTGATGGATTATTTCAGTATCCTTACAGCCATTATGACCCCGGTAGCTCTTGGTGCTACCATTGCCTATCTTCTATCGCCTGTGGTTGATTTTTTTGAGCACACGATCCTGCACCCCTGGTCAGCACATGCGCCTATGCGCCGAAAACCAATTGGCTGGGTTCGCGTTGTCAGCATTCTTTTAACATTTTTATCCGTATTCGGTATCTTTATAATCCTGATGCGCTTTCTGATTCCCAACGTGTGGTTCAGTATACTGCAGCTGACTGAAAATATCCCTATGTATATAGAGCTCACAAAAAAGCTTTTCAGTGAACTCGGTGGCTCTATTACTGTGCCACCAGAACTCTACAACTACCTAAACTCCCTATACAACGAAGGTATGGCAATTATAAAACAAATCACCACCTCTGGTCTTCCCAGCTTTATTTCTACAGTCAGCGGCGGCGTGTTCGGCATTTTTTCCTTTCTCACCAATCTGATTGTGGGCTTTGTCATTGCTGCTTACATGCTCGGTACGAAAGAGCGCCTGCTGGCACAAAGCAAAAAAATTATCTGTGCGGTTTTCAGTCCGTCCTATGTTGAGCGTATCATTGATGCCGCGCGTTACAGTGATTCCGTATTCGGAGGATTTATCCGCGGTAATCTCTTGGATGCCGCCATTGTTGGCATCATCTGTTTCATTTCTTTTCAAATTTTACATATTCCCTATGCGCCTTTACTCAGCGTGCTGATCGGCGTCACAAATCTAATTCCTTTCTTCGGTCCGTTCATGGGTGCCATTCCCAGCTGTATTCTTATTTTTCTGGTCAATCCGATCCAATGCCTGGAATTTATTATTTTCATTCTCATTTTACAGCAAATCGACGGCAATATCATTGTCCCCAGAATCCTTGGTCGTTCCACAGGTTTAAGCAGCCTATGGGTCATCATTTCCGTGTTGATTGGCGGTGGACTTTTTGGTCCGCTTGGCATGCTGCTGGGCTGCCCCGCTTTCGCCCTTGTGTATGCATTCCTTCGTCTGAGCGTCGGCAAAGGTTTGGAACAAAAACATATGCCCACCGACACAGACCAGTATCGCACACATGGAATCCCTAAACGGCAGAAAGATAGTTCTTCCATTACATAACACGAACAAAAGAAGGACACAATCCATGCGTGTCCTTCTTCCTTTTACAAAATTTTCGCACCGCAAGGAGGCTGTTCATAATGAACGCCATTCATCGTATAATCCCCTGTTTGCTGTGGTCCTTATTTTGCTGTATTCTATTTACGGGCTGCCAAACAGAATCCGAAGAAAATATGGAAGGCGGTATCTTGGATTTGCAAATTGAAACCAATGTGCAGTCTATGGACCCCCACAAAGCAATCGACGGCACTTCCTTTGAAGTCATCGCCTGTATTACAGACGGTTTGACCCAGCCTGACACTGACGGGCATGCAGCACCCGCGATTGCAAAATCTTGGTCTATCAGCGCTGACGGCAAGGTTTGGACATTTCACCTGCGTGACAATGCCACATGGTCCCAAACCGGCAGCAAAGTGACTGCCCATGATTTTGTTTATGCATGGCAGCGCGCCGTCGCCCCAGATACCGCTTCCAACTATGCCTATATGCTATCGGATATTGGGCAAATTGTAAATGCAGCCGATATTATCTCTGGGAAAAAACACCCCCGGACTCTTGGTGTTGAAGCACCCGATGATTACACTTTTGTGGTGCATCTGAATACACCCGTTGCATATTTTGCAGATCTCCTCTATCTTCCGATTTTTTATCCTATGGAGCAATCCTTTGTTGAAGCATGCGGCAGTTCCTATGCCACTTCTCATGAGACACTCCAATCAAACGGTGCTTTCCTCATGGAAACATATGCCCGTTCTTCCATAGACTTTTCACTCATAAAAAACGACACCTATTGGGATGCAGATCGCATCCATCTGAAGGGAATCAACTATTATCTGATACAGGATTCCATTCAGGCATTGAACGCCTATCGATCCGATAATCTGGATTATATGGTTTTATCCGGAGAGCATATTTCTGCATTTTCCAAAGACATCAATTTTCATACATTTGATACCGGCTATCTTTGGTATCTCTCGCTCAATATGCAGGATGTTCCTGCGCTGAGAAACTTGAATCTGCGTCTTGCCCTCTCCTCTGCCATTGATCGGGAGACCATGATGGTGCAAACTTTGCAGGACGGCTCTAAAGCTTCATATTTTTTAATTTCAGACTACATATTGAATCATACCGACAGTCTTGACATACGTACAGCAAACGAAGAGTATGCCCCCCTTATCGCCTATGATATCGCCAAGGCACAATCTTATCTGGAAGCAGCAAAAAATGAACTTGGCGTTGATTCCTTTGCGTTCGATTTACTTGTCGATACCACGCAGGAAGACACTGTTGCAGCTTATCTTCAACAGCAAATCGAGCAGACCCTTCCAGATGTCAAAATCAATATTGTCAGTAAAGTAACACGTCAGGCGATTCAGTCGCTTCAAGACGGTACTTACGAAATCGCATTGACCAGTTGGGGCGCTGATTACGCTGACCCCAGCACTTATCTCAATATCCTCCGTTCCAATAACAGCACAAACTACGGCAGATGGTCCAACGCAGAGTTTGACGCACTCCTGGATCGCGCCTCCGGCGAAGCCGCATCCGTCAACGATACGCTGCGCTTGCAGCTTCTGCAAGAGGCAGAAGCCATTGCTATAAAAGACCTTGCCGTAATTCCGCTGTACGAGAAAAGAACCGCGATTCTTGTCAAAGACAATGTTTCCGGCATTGTCCACCACGCGATCGGTTTAGGCAACATTTTTAAAGATACCATCATTTCAGTCACGCCGTAAGTATAATCAAAACCACTAGTAAACTAGTGGTTTGCTCAGCCCCTAGAAGGGTCATTAC
>JAHHSM010000074.1 GCA_020025175.1 Oscillospiraceae bacterium
CCAGATCTACTTTTGCTCTCTTCAGAGCATCCAACATTTCAACAATCTTTCCTTTTCTGCTGGGCGCATTCAAAATACCACTGGTGCCACCACTACCATGAGCGCCTTCCATAACAACCTTATAAACATCGTCTCCCGTACTGACACCTGCTGCTTGAAGAATCAAAATATCCTCGCTTACAGATTTTACTGCTGCATTTGTTGCATGAATATAATCATCACTGCTGGTGCTGCCGGTACCAATCAGGCTCGTAGGTTCGCAAATCATCACATCAGGTCCCAGCTGCGCAACAGCCTTCGCCGCAGCTGGAGAATCACAGCAGACAATCGTCAATAAATCCAATTCATTCGCACGCCCGATGGCTTTATCCAGCTGATCTATTGTCAAAGAATGCTCGGCATGGTTTAAAACAACCGCCTGTGCACCTGCATCTTTGATTCCTTCTGGCAAAATATGTCCCATGCCTCTGCCAGGTACAATACCATCCATATGTTGTGCGGTAACAATAATATTTTTTGTGGCCTCAGAAACCATACGCAAATCTACATGTTGTGCAGTAAAAATGATGTCTAAATCATATTCCTCAGCAAGCTGATCACAAACTTTCGCCAACTCCAACGATTCCCGACCGTAAATATATGCTTTAGGATTGACAATCAAAAACGGAACTCTAATCTTTCTCTTCATGCTCATCTCCTCCTTATTCACCCATCACAATAATTTTACACCTGCGCGCACGAGGACGTGTACGATCAAAATCTACAAAATAAATATAGCCCGTTGTTCCGACACCAAGCTGGCCATTATCAACATCAAACACCTGACTGGATCCAAGAATCGTCGCTTTCAGGTGTGCATCACAGTTCCACAGCGCAGTGCGATCACCACCTGGCAAATACGATGCCGCATCAGGCCAAGATTTCACAGCTTTATAGTGCTCTTCGCCAGGATAATTATAAACATCTGCACTGGCCTGATCCGGAATAATTTTCTCCAAAACCTTGTTCAAATCAGTCTGCAAAAATTCATCGCCATCTTCGTTAAAATCGTGTACAAACTCCTCAAAGAACACACTGCAAGTCGTATGCGGAGAAATGACAGTACATGTACCATTCTGAATCCCACTGTTCTCAATCGCCCCACGCACTTGAGGTGTAATATTGATATATGTAGGCTTTCCACCATGAGACTGCACCTTAATCTCTTCTTTATAAACCGCCATAGCGTTATCCTCCTCAGTTTTTCTTTGTCGCAAATACAGAATAGTAGTGCTTCAAGCACTTCTGCATACCCTGCTTTGCAGCAGCTTTTAATGTTAAATAATTTTCCGGTCTTGTCTCATCAATTTCCTTCTGTGCAGCAACAAGAAAATCGGTATAAATATTGATTTTAGAAATACCGTTCAATGCGCATTGATTCAAGTTTTCATCGCCGGAAGAGGAACCACCATGCAAAACCAGAGGTGTATCGATTGCAGCAGCAATTTCTTTCAACCGCTCAAAATTGATTTGGGGCGTTCCTTTATACAGGCCATGTGCCGTACCAATGGAAATAGCAAGCGAGTCTACACCGGTTGCTTCGACAAACGTTTTTGCGTCATTTACAGTAGTATAGCGCGAATCATCCGTCTCAGCACCCTCGCTGACACCCACATTATGCCCAACACCTACATGCCCGATTTCTGCTTCAACCACTACACCACGCGGATGAGCATAGCCGATTATTTCCTTGGTACAGCGCACATTTTCTTCAAAACATTTCATTGATGCATCAATCATAACTGAGGAAAAGCCCAGATCAATTGCTTTTTTGATCATTGCAGGGTTTGAACCATGGTCAAAATGCAGGACAACAGGGACACTTGCATCGTCGGCATACTTCTTTCCAATAAGCGCCGCATCTTCTAAGGTGATATTTTCCCCGATATGCGCCTCAGCCAGAGCTAAAATCACAGGCATATTCAGCTTTTCCGCCACCTCTATATGCCAACGCAAAGATTCCAAATCGATAAAGTTCGGCGCAGGAATTGCATAGTGCTCTTCTCTCGCTTTTTTGAATAACTGTTTTGATGTAACAAGCATCTTTCTGTTCCCCTTTCAACAACTATAACCTTTTCAAACGCCCTATCGCACCGGAAAAATCGTCATTTTTAAAAATGTAACTTCCGGCAATCAGCACATCCGCGCCCGCAGCAACAAGTTCCCTTCCGATTTCATCGTTTACTCCGCCATCCACACTGATTGGAACACGATATCCCGTTTCTTCCATCAACTCCAATGTGCGATTCAGTTTTTCATATACACTCGGCTCAAATGTTTGCCCACCATATCCCGGCTCAACACTCATTAAAATTAACCAGTCAATATAATGCAAAAGATATTTCAAGTTCTCGACACCATAAGCCGGACCGATGCCTACGCCTGCTTTCATCCCTGTTTTCTTAATTTCCTTCAGAAAGTGAATCGGATTATTGCAGGCATCCAGCTGAAACGTAAGAATATCTGCCCCCACTTCAGAAAACATAGACAAATAGCGTTCCGGGTGCAGCAGCTCCAAATGCACAGAAACCGGCAAGTTGCTGATACGTTTGATGTCCCGTACTGTCTGCGGACCAAAAGTTAAATTTTCAACATAGACACCATCCATAATGTCCACATGAAGAAAGTCAACTCCAGCTTTTTCCGCAGCAACAATTTGTTCCCCTATTCTCATCTGATCACATGCAAGAATCGATGCTGATACTTTTGCCATCCTTTTCCCCTCTTATCTATTTGTTTCATGCATTGTGACAGAGTGCATCCAGTCCTTAGCAAGTGCATACAACTCTTTATATTTCTCGTAATAAAACATATATGCATCATGGTGGTTTTGATTCGGTTCAACAGTATAATCAACCGCAGTCATCGCATCTGCCGCCGTCTGAATATCAGGATAGATACCGCCTGCCACAGCGCCCAAAACAGCAGAGCCAAGGCACGGCCCTTCTGTGACCTTTGGCACGATGATAGGGAGATTACATACATCAGCATGTGTCTGCATCCAAAAACGGCTCTTCACCGCACCGCCAGAAATCACAATGCTGTCCGGTTGGAATCCAGCCTGACGGAATACTTCAAGAATCACCTCCGTACCATAGCAAATGCTTTCACTGATTGCACGATACATATGCGCCGGTGTGTGTCCCAAAGACAAACCATAAAACATGCCCCGCACATCAGGGTCAACATAAGGTGTGCGATTTCCTTGGAAAAAATCAAGGGCAACAACACCATCTGCACCAATCGGCAGTTTCTCTGCCTCTCTGTTTAAAATATCGTAGACACTGCACCCTTCTTTTCCGGCTTGTTCCCTTACTGTACCGCAGAGCTGCTTTGTAAACCATTCTATAACCGAACCAGTAGAAGTCTGACCGCCTTCAACCATTTGCAGTCCCTGAACAATGCAGTCGGGATAAGAACCCCACATACCTTTATTGTGGATAGGCTCCTTCACCTGAGCGATATGCAAATGTGAGGAACCGGTAATTAAAGTCAGTTTTCCGGGCTGTACAGCATTTAATCCGATTACACCGACAAACGCATCAGCTCCACCTTCACCGACCGGGATACCGGGTAGCAAACCCATTTCTTCTGCAGCCCTTTCAGTGAGTCTGCCAGCTAAATCACCCATTGCCAACACTCGAGAGGGAAGCTTTGCAATCAAATCACCCAAGCCAATCTTCTCATAAAAGTCAACAGGATATCCACCCTCTTCGGAATTATAAAACCAACGTGCTGCTGCGCAGTTGATACTGGCAGTATATTCACCCGTGAGCTTATGCATCAGCCAATCAGTACATTCGTAAAAGCGAGTGGCTTTATGATAAACCTCCGGCTCATTCTCTTTCAGCCACAACGCCTTACAAGGCAGCCATTCCGCGGAAACCATGCCATAGCCACACAATTTCAAAGAGTCATGTCCCGATTCATAAATCCTCTTCGCCTGCTGAGATGCGCGAACATCCATCCATAAAATTGCATTGCGCAAAGGCACCATATCATCGCCCGAAAGGAGCACTGTGCAGCAGGTGGTATCAACGCTCATGCCTTTGATGCAATGGGGATCAATATCACTTTGTGCAATTGCGCGGCGAGATGCCTTACAGATTGCATCCCACCATTCATCTGGATTCTGCTCGGCTCTTCCGCTTGCAGGTGTATATAAGGGATAGTCCTCACCACAAAATACAATCGGATTGCCTTTGAGATCAAAAATACCAACACGTGCGCCGCCCGTACCCATATCAATACCTAATACACAGTCCAGCTTCTTCATTTCAAAACCCCTCCAAAGCTCGTTTGACAAGTAGTTACATATGTGCTTTTCGAACTCTTTCTATAGATAATTATATTCCTTTCTCTTTGATATCGTCAATAGAATTTTTTATAACACCCTATTTTTACACCAAAACACCTTGAACTTCATTGTTATATATTATATAATCTCTACCATAAAGCACATTTGTGCTTTATGGTAGAGATTGATCTATTTTATTAGGAGAATCAAGACATGAGTGATATAATCATTCCCACAGACCCAATGTTGCACAAAATGCTGTTGGTCGCAAATCTATACTACAGAGATAAGCTTTCCCAGCAGCAAATTGCACAGAAATTAAATATTTCCCGCCCATGGGTATCAAAATTGCTGACGCGCGCAGAAGAGGTCGGCATCGTTAAAATCGAGATTGTCTCTCCATACAGCGGGAACCATGAACTGGAGGACTTGCTCAGTAAAAAATATGATCTGAAGCGGGTTTTTATTTCACAAAACAATCATTCGGCAGAAGATGCTCTTGCTCTTGCAGCAGCACAATATTTTTTATCTGAACTCAAAAACGATGACACTGTTGGTGTCGGTTGGGGTACCAGCGTATCACGTCTGATTTCCCAAACACCAGCCGCCTCATTTCCTGATGTCCACGTTGTTCCATTAGCCGGAAGCTTCGGAAATACCATTAGCCACTTTCCTAACTTCAGCGCATTACGCCTTTCCGAAACAATCGGCGCAACCGCATGTGCCTTGCACACCCCCGCACTTTGTGCATCCGAAGAAGAGTACCGCACATTGCTCGCAAATAGTGCAGTGCAAAAAGTACTCTATCAAGCAGAACATGCCGATATCCTTTTACTCGGAATTGGTGCATTTGAAGATTCTGTTTCTCCGCAGTACGGTGTATTCAATCAGGATAATATTGATTTGTTGAAAAAACAGGACGCCATGGGCGATGTTGCATTGCAATATTTCAACAAAAGCGGTCAAAAAATTGACATTGACGCCACAAGGTATCTCATCAAAGCAGATATCTTCAAAGCCAGCGCAAATGCACGCATCAGCATCGGCATCGCCGAGGGTTTGCACAAAGTGCAAATGATCCACACCGCCCTAAAATTAAAACTTGTAAATGCGCTATTCACAAGTGAAGAAACAGCACTCGCTTTGCTCGGATTATAAAAAACATCCACAAATCCACCGGTTAAGACGTCGCAGAAAACAATTAGTTTTGCTTGCCAAAATAAATGCAGCAGTTTGCTTTAGGGGGTGCATCTTTGCTATTTCATTCATTTAGCTCTCAGACCGAACGAAGAAAATTGGGCGGAGGCGATTTTATAGAGATGCAGTATTGTAAATTGAACCGATACGCCACAATAGAAGAAATTGTTTCCGTAAACATCGTGAAGCATTGGGAAGATGATTCCTTATATATTTGCGGCGATGATTGGAATATCTTCTGTACTGCCTATGGAGAAATCATAACCAACGGAATCTATAATAATCTTGAGTCTGGTTACCTTGACTGGTACGGAATCAATTATTTTTCTCCCGAACAAACTGCATCAATTATAAAACACACAAAAGAAGAAAAGCCGCCCGAGCACCAAACTTTACTGAGTTGGTTAGAAAAAGCAAAGCAATATAACGGATTTTACGTTTTAGGGCTTTAAGAAAACAGATTGATATCCTAAATCTATCGAACCTATTCAGGTAATTCTTATCAGATTATGAGAAAAAACGAGGCGTATGAATTCCATACACCTCGTTTTTGACTTTCAGCTTTTATTAAACTTCCTTATGAAACATACCCCTCATCAGGGCAAACTTCTATAAGGATACAAAATGAACCCAGCGTAAGCTGAATACGGAACACGCAAAAGAACCCCGACTGTAATTCCACAGTTGGAGTCCTTTTGCCGTCGTTCGGCAGGGTTTTATGGTATTTAATTTAGTAATTTTTGAATCGCTTAAAGGAATCCCATCACAGCTCGTTGATCGTTTCCGAAACTGCCATATTACAAATCCGTTTTGCGGGAGCAAACGGCGCAAGAACGGAAGTAAATACAAGCAGTACCAGGATTCCTCCAATCGATGTGAAAGGAATTTGCCAGGCAGTACCCCAGTAATTTGTAATCATCCGGGTATAGAGAAAATAATGCAGCGGCAGCCCCAATCCACAGCCTGCAAGGAGTCCAAGTACTGTATATGCGGCAGCTTCCACACGGATCATCTTTTTGATTTGTAAACCATCCATGCCCACTGCACGCATGGCTCCATATTGCCTAATCCTTGAGGAAACACTCATGGAAATACTGTTTACTGTATGGATGATGGTAATCAATGTAACCACAGCGAGAAATCCATAAACAAACAGACAGAACATATAATAGGTATTTTGGGTGTCTTTGTTTTGTGCCAGTCGGTCATAAAAGCGATACTGTCCTTCCGCCAATACGTGAAGTTTATTCACATTCTGTGTTGTTGCACCTTTACTCAGCTGTACATCAAGGATCGCATAGGCATCTTTGCCTGTAACTTTCCGGAATGTTTTCTCTGAGCAGATCACAGTTGGCTGTTCCGAAGTGTCAAAGGGACTATCTTTCAAAACTCCCGCTACTGTAAGCTCTTCGTGATCCAGACGAATCGTATCACCCACCTTCAAGGAGTTGCTTTTATCAAAAACAGTCAGTACACCATTGCCTTCCATGACCGTGGAAATATCACCTGCAATCAAATCCTCTTCTGCCCAGCGGAACTGCTGGTCTTCATAGGAAATCAAATCAATTTGACCTGATTTCCCTTCATATTCGGCAGGAATGCTTTGATACATCCGACCAAATACCCGTTTCACATACGGATGGCTTTCAACCTCTTCCGCAAAGCTTTTTTCAATTTCACACAGATTATCTGCACTGGCATAGAAAACATCCGGTGCCCATGGCTTTAATGGATTGGCTGCCATATGAACCCATTGAACCAGAACCGAAAAACTTAAAATCATGATGATGCTGAGTGCAAAAGAGCCAGTCATCAGAAGCAGATTTTTGGGAGAGGATACAGCATGATGAATTCCTAATGTAGTCTCGATTTTCAAAAAGTTCCTTCGGATCGGTCGAAACGCGTTTCCCTTTTCAGCGAGATTTCCGGTAACTGCGGCAACCGGAGAAACACCCGCCGCCCGTCTTGCAGGGGAGATAGAGGACAACAGTACGGTCAGAACACCAACAACAATTCCACTGATGATACCAACCATACTAACCCCTAACAGCGGAATTTGAGTAAACTCAGCGCCCACACCAAAGCGGAGCAACGCACAAAGCAGCCATGTTATCATAATGCCTAACCCAACGCCAACGGGAACTGCTGTTTTACACCAATAGAGTGCCTCCAACCGAACTATGTGCATAATCTGGGCTCGACTTGCCCCAATACAGCGGAGCATCCCGAAAAATTGTGTACGCTCCGCAGTTCGACTGTTCAGACTGCCTGCAATCATAAAGATGCCCGCAGCCAAAACCAGCACAAACAAAATTCCGGCTACCAGATACATTCCCATCACGTAAGAATCACTGCTAAACCCAGTTAATCCCAGCAAAGCCGTATTTTCAGATAATGTTTCATCGGTAAAACCATCTGTTTGCCGCAACCCTGCAATCACCCTTCGAATATTGATATGATCCACAAAACGAACAAAGCAGACGGGTCTAATCGGATTTCCAACGCTTTGCGAAAGGGCAAGAAAGGAATCCCAGTTGAGAAATGCACCGACAATATCGGCATCTGAGCTGATAGTAACATCTCCACCAAAGCCGGAAATCGTGTAGCCAAAATCTCCGGCTGGTGTATGTATTGTAATCATATCTCCGATGTTCAGAGGAAGCAGTTCCTTTGCACGATTAGAAAGTAGAATTTCATTCTCTTTTACAGGAAAGTGTCCTTCCGTCAAATCGTCGTAAATATTCGTTAGAATTGCAGCATCAGCACCTGCAATAACGCAGCTTTTGCCATGAATCGTATAGTCTTGGGATAAATCAAAGTTCAGTCCGTCATAACGAGAGGAAGCCACCACATCCGTGCGCCGGGAAATTTGCTCGATCTGCTGTGCAGATGGCTCTTTCAGCATGATATGCCAATTTCCGTGTTCTTCGATTGCTCGTATCGTTTCCATACGAATCGCCATATCTGCCATACTGAAAATCGTCGTGACCAGCAGCACGGAAATGATAATACACAGCAGCGTCATCCGATTCTGACGCTTTCGTACCTTGGCTGAAATTGGAATCAGGCTCAGGTAGCTTTTCATTCCCGGCACCTCCCGAAATCAGAGAGAACACCATCCGAAACTTGCAGAATACGGTCTGCCGTTTGCGCAATACTCCTGCTGTGGGTAATCATAATAATCGTTTGCTCATATTTTCGGGACGCTTCTTTCAGCAGGGCAATGACCTCACTGCTGTTCTGGGTGTCCAGATTGCCGGTTGGCTCATCCGCCAAAATTAAAGAGGGGCGAGTCATCAGGGCACGACCGATTGCCACACGCT
>JAHHSM010000075.1 GCA_020025175.1 Oscillospiraceae bacterium
GTTATGCAGCACCCCATCTGTTACCACTAAAGCACTTATTTCCGGAAACTTTTTAAATAAAAGTTAGAATTCTTGCAAAATGAAATATGACATATTATAATTTATATAATAATTCTAAGATGATTGAGGAGTGTCGCAGAATATGAAAGAACTTTCCAGAATTGCTTCTGCCATTGCACCCTCCAGTACTTTAGCAATCAATAATCTGTACAAGCAGATGAAAGCTGAGGGAAAGGATGCTTTGGGATTTGGCGTAGGAGAACCTGATTTCAATACACCGGATAATATCAAAAATGCTGGTATTCGTGCTATTGAAGAAAACCAGACAAAATATACTGCGGCATCTGGTACACTGGAGCTGAAAGAAGCAATTTGCTATCGTTTAAAACAGGACTTTGATCTGGACTATAACCCTAGTAATATTACTGTAGCAAGTGGTGCAAAGCATAGCCTATATATTGCACTGCAGTGTTTGCTGAACCCTGGTGATGAAGTGATTCTTCCGGCGCCCTATTGGGTCAGTTATATTGAAATGATTCGTATGTGTGGTGCGGTGCCCGTTGTCATTGAATCTACACACAAGGATCATTTCAAAATTTCAGCGGAAAAATTGCGCGCATCCATCACAGATAAAACAAAGTTATTGATCTTGAATAATCCTTCCAATCCTACCGGTATGATTTATAATAAAGATGAATTGCAGGCACTGGCACAGGTCTGTGTTGAGAAAGATCTTTATATTATTTCTGATGAAATTTATTATTGTTTGGTTTATGATAATCGTCCGTATACCAGTGTGGCATCGCTTGGTGAGGAATTCAAAAAGCGTACTATTTTGGTCAATGGTGTATCTAAAGCATACGCTATGACTGGCTGGCGTATTGGCTATACAGCAGCACCGGAAGAAATCACAAAGGTGATGAGCAACTATGTGGGACACTCTACGGCAGCACCGTGTACGATTTCTCAGGCAGCTGCAGTAGAAGCATTCCGCGGAAGTCAGGAAAGTGTAAAAAACATGCACAAGGCTTTTGAGCAGCGTCGTAATTATATGGTAGAACGTATGAATGCAATTCCACATATCAGCTGCTTAAAACCTGAGGGAGCATTTTATGTTATGATGAATCTGGATGAAGTATTTGGACATAGGATTCGCGGTCATATGATCAATACAGCTGCGGATTTTGCCAGTGCTTTTGTTCAGGAAGAAATGGTTGCAACAGTTCCAGGAGAAGGATTTGGTGCAAAACATTATATCCGTTGGTCTTATGCAACGGATATGGAGACGATTCGTAAAGCAATGGATCGTCTTGAGAACTTTATGAAAGATCTGGAATAAAGATTCGATACAGCGGAAATGGTTTGCCGTTTCCGCTGTCATCGTTTTAATTTTGAAATGAGGTTTAGTGCATGAAAAGTACTTATGAGAGTCCATTGGCATCCCGCTATGCAAGCAGTGAGATGCTGTATCTGTTTTCTCCTGACAAAAAATTCTCTACATGGCGGCGGCTTTGGATTGCTCTGGCGCGTGCGGAAAAAGAACTGGGTTTGTCTCAGATTACAGATGAAATGATTGAAGAGATGGAGTCCCACATTCATGATATTGATTATGAGATGGCAGCGGCGGAGGAAAAGAAGCTGCGTCATGATGTTATGGCTCACGTACACACATTCGGAGCACAGTGCCCGAAAGCGAAGGGCATTATCCATTTGGGTGCGACAAGCTGCTATGTAGGTGATAACACGGATATCATTATTATGCGTGAAGGGTTAGAATTAGTGCGTGGCAAAATTGTACGGGTATTGGCTGCACTTGCACAGTTTGCTGATAAATATAAGTCTATGCCAACGCTTGGATTTACCCATTTTCAAGCTGCACAAATGGTGACTGTTGGCAAGCGGGCCACCCTTTGGATGAATGAACTGTTAATGGATCTGGCAGAGCTGAACTTCAGAATTGACAACATGAAGTTATTGGGTTCTAAAGGAACAACCGGTACACAAGCGAGCTTTATGGAGCTGTTTGGCGGCGATACCAATAAAATTAAATCCATGGAGGAGAAGATTGCCGCTGAAATGGGATTTTGTGCAGTTGTACCGGTTTCCGGACAAACGTATTCACGAAAAGTCGATGCCGCGGTTTTAGCAACGCTTGCTGGAATTGCACAGAGTGCATCTAAATTTGCAACGGATATGCGATTGCTTTGTCATTTAAAAGAAGTAGAAGAGCCTTTTGAAAAAAATCAAATCGGATCATCTGCAATGCCGTATAAGCGTAATCCAATGCGCTGTGAACGTATATGTGCATTGGCAAGATATGTGATTGCAGATGCAGCAAATCCCACTATCACAGCGGCAACACAATGGTTTGAACGAACATTGGATGATTCAGCCAATAAACGTATTGCCATTCCTGAAGCTTTTTTGGCAACTGATGCTATTTTAAATATTTATTTGAATGTTGCGTCAGGGCTGATTGTACATCCGAAAGTTATCGAAAAGCATATTATGGAAGAACTTCCGTTTATGGCATCTGAGAATATTATGATGGATGCGGTGCTGCGTGGCGGAGATCGTCAGGATCTGCATGAAGAAATTCGCATGATGTCTATTGTGGCTGGAAAAAATGTGAAAGAGCTTGGTCTTGAGAACAATTTGATTGATTTGATTGCAGAGAATTCTAAATTTGGAATGACAAAAGAGGAACTGATGCTGCATATGAAGCCAGAGGCATATATTGGATGCTGCCCACAACAGGTAGATGAGTTTTTAAATGAAATTGTTCGCCCTGCCATTGCACCATTTTCCAGCGAATTGCAAAAGGAATCTGTTTCCTTAAAAGTTTAAAATAGCGTAAAGAACACTGCAAAATTTCGGGAAAGGCCGTTATTTCAAGGGATTTGTGTTGACTTTACAGAGGGGAGCGACTATAATAATAGGCTGTACTTATATGTAATATAAGTACAAAAGACCCTGAGGAAAACATAAGATGGGAGATTCGAAAATGAAGAAAAAGTACAGTCCGGCCGGCTTTATCGTGATTTTGCTGGTCATTGTGCTGAGTGCATGGACGATCTTCAATGGCTTGAATCTCGGTATTGTCAAGATTCCTAATGTACAGAATGGTGTTGTTCTGGGTTTGGATCTGGTTGGCGGTGCAGAGATTACTTATGAAGCTGATGTTGAGGATGGCGATGTCTCAGCCGAAGAGTTGAGTGAAGGTATGAAAGCTGCGCAGACTATGCTGCGTCAGCGTTTGACAACTTTGGGTTATACCGAAGCCGATGTTGTACTGTCGGGTACAAATCGCATCGTTGTAGCAATTCCCAATGTTGATGATCCTGAGCAAGCTGTTCAGATGTTAGGCTCTACTGCAAAGATTACTTTTACAGACTCTGACGGAAAAGTAATCTTGTCCGGTGATGACTTGACCGGTGCAAGTATGGCTTATGGTGATCCAAATGGTACAGGATTTAATCAGTATTTTGTTGATGTTGCATTAAGCGCAGAGGGTCAGAAAAAGTTTACTGAAGCAACAAAGGCTGTTGCAAGCCGTCCTAACGGTGAGAATTACATTGCGATCATTATGGACGAAGAGGTTATCAGTGCGCCTAGTGTTGGTGCTGAATATGCGACAACTGGTATTAACAGTGAACATGTATCCATCACATTGGGTGATAATGCAACGCAGGAGTATGCATCTCAGTTGGCAGGTTTGATTGCTTCCGGACAGCTGCCGTTTTCTCTTGAAAATGTTCAGTTGGAGTCTGTTTCTGCAACACTTGGTATGGAGTCTTTGAAAACGAGTATTCAAGCTGCTATCATTGGCTTGTTGTTAATCATTTTGTTTATGATTGCATACTATCGCATTTTAGGTGTTGCATCTGCAATTTCTTTGATTTTCTTTGGCGTGGTATTTGTAGACATCATTTCTTTGAGCCACCTGAATCTGACATTGGCAGGTATTGCCGGTATCATTTTGACACTTGGTATGGCTGTTGATGCAAATATCGTTATTTTCGAGCGTATTAAAGAAGAACTGCGTGCAGGTCGTACAATACGCGTCGCAGTGGAATCCGGTTTCAAAAATGCGTTTTCTGCAATTCTCGATTCCAATGTAACTACATGTATTGCAGCTTGCTGCCTGTGGTGGCAGGGTACAGGTACAATCGTTGGTTTTGCAAAGACTCTGTTGATCGGTGTTCTGTTGTCCATGTTCACTATGATCGTTATTAGCCGTATCATTCTTAAGACTTTTGCAAATTACAAAATGAAGAGCTTGGCGGCTTATGGTGTAAAGACAGGAGGTGCCGAATAATCATGAAAGATTTTACAAGATCTGCATTCAGCTTTGTGCAAAAGTTTAAGATTTTCGGTATTGTATCCCTGATTTTAGCTGGTATTGGCGCAGGATGCTTTATTGCAACAGTATTTGGTGCTCATGTCTTTAATTTCGATATCGATTTTGCAGGCGGTGTTACATCTACATATAATTTGGGTGTCGATGTGGATGCATCTGTCACTGATAATATTCATAAAATTGTCAGCACTACCACTGGTAAGCCGGCATCTTCTGTGCAGGCTGCTGGTGCAGATAATACACGTGTGATTGTGAAAACACTGGAACTGGACAGTGAAACAAGAGATGCACTGTTTGATGCAATTAAAGCTGAGTACAGCGATGCAACTGCAGAGGGTGCTACTTTTATTTCAGGTTCCGTTAGTGATGATTTGAAGAATTCTGCAATCAAAGCATCTCTGCTTGCAATTTTGCTAATTTTGGTGTATATCACAGTTCGTTTTGAGTTCCGCTCCGGTATAGCCGCTGTCATCACCTTGTGCCATGATATTTGCTTGATTTTGGCATTTTTTGCAATTTTCCAGTTGCCGCTGAATATTAACTTCATTGCAGCAGCATTGACTATTTTGGGTTATTCGATTAATGCAACAATTGTTATTTTTGACCGCATTCGTGAAAACTCCAAGGGAATCTCCAGCATTCAGGTTTTCGCTGATATTACCGATCGCAGCATTAGACAGACCCTGGCAAGAAGTATCAATACTTCTGTTACAACACTAATCCCGATTGTGCTTATTTTGATTCTGGGCGTGCCGTCCATTCAAAATTTTGCAATTGCATTGATTGTTGGTATTCTTAGTGGTACCTATTCGTCGATTTTTATTGCAGGTCCTCTTTGGGTCAATTTAAAGAAAATCGGTACTAAGAAGGCATAACCAAAAATTAACAGAAAAAGAGAGCAAAGTTTTAACTTTGCTCTCTTTTTTTATATTGGAAAACCATCCGCTGGGCGAATGGTTTTCCAAAAGAAATCTTATACTAGAACCTTATGGCGATAAATGTAAAAAGGATAATTCACGACCGCAGTCTGCCAATCGCAACTAAAAAGAAAGGAGCGCACATCCAAGATGGATGAAGGAACTAAATACGAAGTTTGCAAAAGGGGACTCCTAAGAATGTGATCAAGCTGTATTCTGCAGCCTTACTCTATGAATTCTTTACTGAGGTACGCTCTATAGACATAGAATACTAATCGTACTGCCGATTATGCAAACTTTTTCATACAGTATACCCACCTGTCATACCTTATTATTTGGCATAAACTTTCTTCAACTGAGCAAACCGTGGGAGAGAATTGCTCATAGGGCGATCAGGCTCACCCTGAATCAAGGGTAGAACATAATCAATGTAAGCCTGCGTCATACCATTTCCAGCTTCGTTGATCCATTCGAGTGGAACTTTCTTTTCTGTGTTAGCAACGTCCGTCAGATCAAGCAATTTAATATTGCAAACATATTTTCCATCTTCCATAATCCGTTCAAAACCAACCATCTTATCCGTAATACCGGAAACTGCACTTTGCACTGCAGCCACACCAGCCATATAAGATTCATCAATATCAGTTTTAGAAGCCAAATGCGCACCACAACGCTGCAACAAGCTGAGCTCGATGCCACGAACTTTAGCACCGGTACGTGTTTTCACCAAATCTGCCAGAGTGGGAGCCAATCCACCAAGCTGGGCATGGCCAAAGCCATCAGTGGCAGAAGTGCAGGCTTCAGCAACAAAGCTCCCATCGGGATAATGAATACCTTCAGAAACTGCCACAAGGCAGTTTCCTTTTTCCTTGTAAATACGATCTACATCACTTAAAAATTGCTCCATATCAAAATCAGTTTCCGGGAGATAAATTAAATCCGGCCCACACCCATGGGCGGAGGCCAACGATGCAGAGGCTGCCAACCAACCGGCATGGCGTCCCATAATTTCGATAATGGCTACCATACCAGTGTCATATACACGGGAGTCCTGATAAACTTCCATACAAGATGTAGCGATATATTTTGCAGCACTTGCATATCCGGGACAATGGTCTGTACCGTATAGGTCGTTATCAATGGTCTTGGGAACACCCATTACACGACACTCATAACCAACTTTTTGCATATATTTACTGATTTTATTGCAAGTGTCCATAGAATCATTGCCGCCATTATAGAAGAAGTAGCGGACATCATATTTTTTAAAAATTTCAAGAATACGCTTATAATCAGTATCATTTAAATCAGGATCGGCCATTGTATAGCGGCCAGCTCCAAGGGCAGAGGAGGGGGTATATTTTAATAGAGCCAATTCTTCAGGATCTTCTTCTGCCATATCAAACAGGCGGTCATTCAGAACACCTAAAATACCATGTTCTGCACCTAATACGCGCGTGATAGAACTGTTTTCTAGTGCGGCTTCAATTACGCCTAGTGCGCTGGCGTTAATAACGGAAGTTGGACCGCCAGATTGGCCAATGATACATGCACCCTTTAATTCGCTCATTTTCTCATTACCTCCAAAAGTACTTATATTTGCAGGGAACAATTATATTGTGCTTGCAAAACACACATAACCACAACACTTTATAGAAATTATAGAATGATATATGGATATTTTACCATGGTTTATTAAAAATGTATAGACTGAAAGTCTGTAAATTGATAAAATAGACTTGCAATTATTATTCAATATGATAAAATTCAATTAGAAATTGATTAGGAGATGACGTTTATGGCACTTGTTTCATCCAGAGAAATGTTCGAAAAAGCATACAACGGTGGTTACGCAATTGGTGCTTTCAATGTAAATAACATGGAGATTATTCAGGGTATAACAGAGGCTGCACAAGAGGTAGATGCTCCTTTGATTTTGCAGGTTTCTAAGGGTGCTCGCGCTTATGCGAATCATACTTACCTCATAAAGCTGGTGGAAGCAGCGGTTATGGAAACTGGTCTGCCGATCTGCCTGCATCTTGATCACGGCGATTCTTTTGAGACTTGCAAAAGCTGTATTGATGGTGGATTTACTGCCGTTATGATTGATGCATCCTCCAAGCCTTTTGCAGAAAATATTGAGATTACCAAGAAAGTTGTGGACTATGCGCACGACCATGGTGTGGTAGTTGAGGCTGAGCTTGGTGCTTTGGCTGGTATTGAAGATGATGTGAAAGTCTCTGCAGAAGAATCCCATTATACACGTCCTGAGGAAGTAGAAGAGTTTGTAGCAAGGAGAGGCTGCGATTCCCTGGCAATTGCGATTGGTACCTCTCACGGTGCCTATAAGTTTAAGCCTGGTACAAAGCCTCAGCTTCGTTTTGATATCTTGCATGAAGTTGAGAAGAAGTTGCCCAATTTCCCCATTGTTTTGCATGGTTCATCTTCTGTTCCTCAAGAATACGTTAAGATGATTAATGAAAATGGTGGCGCAATGCCTGGTGCAATTGGTGTACCTGAGGATCAATTGAGAGAGGCTGCTCGCAGTGCTGTATGCAAAATTAATATTGATTCAGATCTGCGTTTGGCAATGACAGGTACTATTCGTAAATTTATGGCAGAGCATCCCGATAAATTTGATCCGCGCGAATACCTGAAGCCCGCACGTGCGAATATTCATGAATTGGTAAAACATAAACTGGTTGATGTGCTTGGCTGCGCAGGGCATGCACATGAATTGACTAATAAATAACTATTCTTTGTTTAGAAAAATCACCCAAAATATTTTGGGTGATTTTTATATAATAACAATAGATGTAAAATGAAAATACTTTACAGAGAAACACAATTCACACCCTGTTTTATGATTGCGTAAACTGAAAAGAGGGGGGTGAATTGTCAAATGGTAAGGTTATATCCTTATGACCGCGATGTTGCAGTGGCTTATGCGCATCGCTGGGCATACAGCCGAAATCCAAGGTTCTATGATTATCAAAATATAGGTGGAGATTGTACGAACTTTGTATCACAATGCCTTTACGCAGGAACGGGTATTATGAATTTTACACCCGTTTTCGGATGGTATTATATTGATGCAAATGCAAAATCACCTTCATGGACAGGTGTTCCATACTTGTTTGATTTTCTAAAACGAGAACAAACATCAGTTGGTCCGATCGGAGAAGAGGTTACTATTTCAAAAATTGAACCTGGAGATATTTTGCAATTATCTTTTGATGGAATCCATTATCAGCATACGCCAATTGTTGTACAAATAAGCGAACCAATTACACCAGAAACAATTTTGGTAGCAGCGCACAGTGATGATGCAGATTATCGACCACTGAATACTTATCAATATAAAAACATTCGCTATATTCACATCGCAGGATTTTATAAAGACTAAATTGAATGAATCCGCTACGCAACAGAAA
>JAHHSM010000076.1 GCA_020025175.1 Oscillospiraceae bacterium
TTGGATAGAGCGTCAGACTCCGACTCTGAAGGCCGCTGGTTCGAATCCAGTCGGGCGTACCATGAAACCCCTTAGAACTGCAATGTTCTAAGGGGTTTTCTTTTTATCAGTACCCACTTTTTTGCTTTTGCACCTTTTACTAAATGTTTTGCTGCATAACTGCACCGTCTTTCTCCAATCCAACTCTTGACAATCACCCCCATTTCCTGTATAGTACAAATAAATTTTATCGAAAGGAACGGTTTAATTTCAATATGGACGACAGCGACGACGATACTGCTGATAGTAACACAAAAAGATTGATAAACCGAAACTCTATAAAGAAAGCATACCTGTATTCATTATGCCTAAAATACAGGTATGCTTTTTTGCGCTTTTTTCATAGGCTAAACTAAACATTTCGTTCATCAATCTATATAAATTCACAACAACTATAACTGATTTTTCATTTATTGGAGGTTTTTTTCTTGGATAACACATTATTATTACCTGTATTAATTCAGGTAATTTTAATTGCTTTAAATGCGATTTTCGCATGCGCTGAAATCGCAGTTCTTTCCCTTAACAATGCAAAGCTTGAGCATATGGCGGAAGGTGGAAATAAAAAAGCAAAAAAACTGTTTTATTTTACATCAGAACCTTCCAAATTTCTCTCTACCATTCAGGTTGCCATCACATTATCCGGTTTTTTAGGCAGTGCATTTGCCGCAGACAATTTTTCTGATCTTTTGACTGATGCGCTTTTGGCTGCCGGCGTACCTGCATCTCCAAAAGTACTTGACACCATTTCTGTTATTTTGATCACATTGGTCCTTTCTTATTTTACTTTGATTTTTGGTGAACTGGTTCCCAAACGCCTGGCTATGAAAAAGTCAGAGCAATTGGCTATGATATTATCCGGCCTTCTTACAGTCGTTGCCAAATTGTTTGCACCAATTGTATGCATTTTGACAATTTCTACCAACGCAATTCTTCGGCTGCTTGGTATCGATCCTGATGCAGAAGACGATGCCATCAGCGAAGAAGAAATCCAAACAATGGTAGATGCCGGAGCACGAAAAGGTGTTTTTGACGCTCAGGAACGTCAGTTTATTCAAAATATTTTTCTTTTCGACGATCGTTGTGTAGAAGAATTTGCCACCCATCGTACAGAAATCGCCTTTCTTGATTTTGATGATTCCATAGAAGATTGGGAAGAAACCATTTATCGTACCAGACACTCTCGATACCCCATTTGTGAAAATACTGTCGATCATATCATCGGTATTTTAAATGTAAAGGATTATATTGCGTTAAGGGACAGATCTCGGGAAAATATTCTTAAAAACGCTGTTCATACACCATTTTATGTTCCTGAAAGCGTGCGGGCAGATATTCTGTTTCGCCAGATGAAGCAAAGCCGCAATCATTTCGCCGTAGTACTGGATGAATACGGTGGAACAGCAGGTATTGTAACCATCAATGATCTTTTGGAGCAGCTTGTCGGTGAATTAGATGATGAACCTCTGCCCCCCGAAGGTGAGCCAGCCGCAATCGAACAGGTTGATGCAAAGACTTGGAAAATCGACGGCAGCGCAGATATCTCTGATGTAGCGAAAGCGTTAAATATTAAGCTTCCCTGTGAAGATCATGATACCTTCGGTGGATTTGTCTTTTCTCAATACGGTTTTATTCCTGAAGATGGAAGCACATTCTCCATCGATATTAACCATCTGCACATCGATGTACTCCACATTTCAGAACATCGCTTAAAATCTGCGTTGGTCACACTCCTTTAATTTTTTACATTTCCAGTGATATAAACTCCCAGAACATTGTTAAAAAATTTGACATGTTTAGCTTTTAGAGCTAAAATAGTAGTAAATTTAACAATCTTAAGCTCTGGATATCATCATAGTCTCTAATATTAAACATTACTATAAGGAGTGTTCTCACTTGAGAAAGCAAAAAATTTCCGACGCTGTCATTCGTCGTCTACCGCGATATTATCGTTATCTCGACGACCTGTATAACAGCAATGTCATTCGTATCTCGTCCAGTTCTTTGGGCAGTAAAATGGGAATTACTGCTTCTCAGATCCGTCAAGATCTAAGCTGCTTTGGTGAATTTGGCCAGCAGGGATATGGATATAATGTTGAAATTCTTCGTGCGGAAATCGGCTCTATTCTCGGTGTCGATCATTATCACAAACTGATTGTTGTCGGCACAGGTAACCTTGGTCAGGCATTGATTCAAAACTTCTATTTCAGCAAAAGCGGCTTTACACTGGACGCTGCATTTGATACCGATCCCATGCTGATTGGTCACGAAATCAATGGTATCACTATTCATTCTATGAACGCCCTGGAAGACTACGTCGTTGAATGCAAGCCCGATGTCGCTGTTTTAACCATGCCACGTTCCGTTGCGCAGGAAACGATGAATACTCTGGTTGGATATGGTGTAAGAGGCTTCTGGAACTTCACAAATGTGGAACTCGAATTGAGCAATCCCGGCATCGTGGTGGAAAACATCCATTTTGCTGATAGTTTGCTGACTTTGAGTTACCGCATTATGGAACATTGATAATGCCTATGAAAAAGAAAATTTTTGCTATCGCATTAGTCCTTTTGCTGTGTGGCAGTATTGTCCCTGCCTCCGCCATCGGCGGCAGCTCGGATGATCCTTTGATTTCCCTATCCTATCTCAGGAATACACTGAAACCGCAGCTCACTGCCGCCGCACGCGCAGCACTCCATCCTCCCTCTTCCACCGGTATCCATGCTAATGAACAGGTTTTGATGGATCATGCTCGCTACAAACAAAACGACAAACTCATTGCGTTTACCGGAGCTGAGATCATCGTCTTCGCCGGTAATGTTCAGTTTTCTTCAGAGGGTATTGTTGTCGACGGGACAAACGGCACAGAACTTGCCCCCAAAACTACCTTAAAACCGAATACACGTTATATCACAGGTGAAGATACCAACGCTACATATACCGTAGTATCACCCACCGCCGTTATATCCTGCAATGGCAAGGTCGAGATCGTCAAAAGCGATACGCCGGACTATAATGCCATGGCAGATGCATTAAAATCTCTCACACTTTTGAAAGGCTCCGGTTCAGGAATCGGAAACGGCTATAACCTTGAAAACCAGCCTAATCGTATTGAAGGTATCATTATGTTTATCCGCCTGCTCGGCGAAGAGGATGAAGCCCTATCTACCACCTCAGCACATCCCTTTAAAGATGTCCCTGCATGGGCAGATTCGTATGTAGCTTACGCATATAAAAAAGGATATAGCAATGGTATTGGCAAGGACAAATTTGGTGCTGAAAAAAAAATTACAGCAAAAGAATATGTTGAATTTATCATGCGTGCGCTCCGCTATAGTTCTACCAGTCACACAAATCTCAGCACTACCCTTGAGGATGCTAGAAAAGTTGGTGTTATCAGTACTAAGGAGTATGATCTATTCAACAGCACCACATTATTGCGTGCGCATGCCGTCTACATTTCCTACTATGCACTGTCTGCCCCCATCTCTGGTCAGAATATGACTTTAGCAGATAAACTCATTGCAGATTCTATATTCACGAAAGCCGCATTGGACAATGCCCACGCATTGGTTACTACAAATCGCTTGGTATAATTTGTTCATTCAAAAAAGCACTGTTTCCTGTAAAATCACGGAAAACAGTGCTTTTTATTTTTAATCTTTCTGCATTTGCTGTCTTTCTTTCTTTCTCCGTCTCCTCGCCGGTACACGGAACGGATCTTGAAGCCAATATGCCACCCAGTGCCACAAACTATCCCGTCCGCAAACAGGCTCCACACAAAAAGATTGGAACCCACAACGACGCGCACCCAACACATCCGTAAAAATCTGATCACCCAACAACGCCGTTGTTTCCGGAGTCGCATTCCCCAAATGCATTGCTTCCAGCAAACGCCTCCTTTTCGGCTTTCCTGCATGACCGACATACGGAATTCCCATATCATGGCAATAGGCTTCTACGCGCGCCGGAGACCGATTATTTGACACGATCATCACCCGAATACCGGCATCTGTTAAGCTATTGATCCAAGCACGCACGCCTTCTGTGGGACGCCTTGTTTCATGTAATGCCAGCGTATTATCGAGATCGGATAATAGCAGCTGAACTCCTTTTTTCTTCAGATAATCCGCCGTTAATTCATCATAACGATCAAACAACAGATCCGGAAATAACAAAAAACTCATAATTCGCTCCTTGCGCACATACTATAGAATAATGCAAATTGTATTTTTTAGTATACCATCAATATTAAATTGAAACAAGGGGGAGTCTCGTTGCAGCTTTATATGACCGCCACACCCCAGCAGTATTCCCTGCTTTGCGGTACAGGCTTTCGTTTATCACACCTTGTCTATCAAATAGGGCAAGATCAACATTTACATCGTTCTTCCGTCTCTAGGCAAACACAAATCGGACTGCTTGCCCTCCATAGTTCCGATTTACCTGTAATCAAAGAAACAAACACTTTATGTCGAGAAATTTTGCGCGAATGTGCAAATCGCGGATTTGAAGGTGTTGCTGCCGATTTTGGAGATCATATTTCTCCTGATAAAATCTCTTTTTTTAATGAATTGTCCACAGCTCTTCAGCACAACAAGAAAAAACTGTTTGTCTCTGCGGCCTATGGAAAACAAGTGCCAACTGCGTATGTGCTGATCAATACAGCATTATCAGGGGGCACACTCAGCACCATGCTTTCAGATGCCTGCAATGTATTTGGAAAGCAGCGTATAGCATTGGATATCGAACGCGTTCGCATGGATTTTCTTCTTCCTTCTCCCTCCGGCGAGGGTACCTTGCTCAATGAAGCAGAATTTGAAACTCTTTTGCAAAAAATGGCTCCCACAGTTTATTTTTCCCATGAGCTCTGCGCAAAATATTTTACATACCGCAAAGATGGACACTCCCACTTTGTCCTTTTCGATGACGCTGATACGATACGCTACAAAATAAAATTAGGACAACAAATGGATATTCGATATGCATTTCTATTATGCTCGGAAGTTTCCGATCTTTTGAACGAATTAAAGCAACATTAGAAATATAAATGCCCTGTACATTCGTACAGGGCATTTTGATAGAACAAAAATCAATAATATCTCTTGTTTCTATTCTTGCGAGCAGCCTCAGACTTCTTGCGACGCTTGACGCTGGGGCTTTCATAGCACTCGCGCTTACGAACCTCGGCCAGAACGCCGGACTTAGCACAACTACGCTTAAAGCGCTTCAGGGCGTTTTCCAGAGATTCGCCTTCCTTAACGCGGATTTCAGACATTGTTTTCCCTCCCTCCAAGGCGCTGCCATAAACAGCACTTAAGGGCCATTCGTATGGCTTTAACAGTAGTATTATACAAATACCTAGGATTTTTGTCAAGGCATTAAATGAATTTTTGCCCGGAAATTATGAAAACCATAAAGTTTACTTTCAGAATTACTTTGCAATCAAATTCACAAGACGGTTCTTCACATAGATGACCTTAACAAGGTTCTTTCCCTCGATTGCCTTTGCAACCTTGCTGTCTGCCTTTGCCGCCTCAACAACAGCTTCTTCCTCGCTGTTCACAGGTACCACAACAGTACTCTTCATTTTGCCGCAAACCTGAACAGCAATAGTCACTTCTGCATCCATAGTCTTGCTTTCATCGTAAACAGGCCATGCTTGCGTGCAAGCCATTCCCTCACCAGCAAAACCAAGATTCTCCCACATTTCCTCGACAATATGAGGTGCAAATGGAGACATCATCAGAAGCAGTGCTTTCAGATCTGCCTTGTTGGCACCATTTGCATAGAAGTCATTGACCAGAGCCATCAATGCAGCGATAGCAGTATTAAACTTCATATTTTCAATATCGTCAGATACCTTTTTGATAGTTTTATGGATTGCACTCTCATTTGCAGCACTGTAATCCGTACCATCAGCGATCTCACCTTCGTGCAGATTCCACACGCGATCCAGAAAACGCTTGCAGCCCTTGACTGCATTATCGCTCCATGCCGCAGCTTTTTCAAAATCACCGATGAACATGATATACATACGCATCGTGTCTGCACCATACTGTGCCACAACATCATTCGGATTGATGACATTGCCGCGAGACTTGGACATCTTTTCGCCGCCCTCACCCAGAATCATACCATGAGATGTACGCTTTTTATAGGGTTCCTTAGTGGGAACAACTCCAATATCATACAGAACCTTATGCCAGAAACGGCTATAGAGCAAATGCAGTGTAGTATGCTCCATACCACCATTGTACCAATCCACAGGAGACCAATAGTCCAGTGCCTCTTTAGATGCCAAAGCCTGATCGTTGTGGGGATCCATATAGCGCAGGAAGTACCATGAGGAACCGGCCCACTGAGGCATCGTATCCGTTTCACGCTTTGCAGGACCACCGCAGCAGGGGCACGTGGTATTGACCCAATCGGTCATCTTGGAAATAGGACTTTCACCATCATCTGTAGGTTCATAGGAATCTACCTCCGGCAGCAGCAACGGCAGCTGATCTTCACTCAGAGGCTGCCATCCACACTTCTCACACCAAATCATAGGAATGGGTTCGCCCCAGTAACGCTGACGGGAGAACACCCAGTCACGCAGCTTATAATTGACCTTTGCATGGCCAATGCCCTTTTCCTGCAGCCACTCGGTAATCGCAGGAATTGCCTCCTTGACGGTTTTCCCATTCAGGAAGTCAGAATTCACCATAATACCGGTATCATCCTTCAGCGTAAATGCAGCTTCCTGCACATTTCCTCCGGCGACCACCTCAATAATCTCGCAGCCAAACTTTTTGGCAAACTCCCAGTCGCGCTCATCATGGGCAGGTACCGCCATAATGGCGCCGGTACCATAAGTTGCAAGAACATAGTCAGAAATAAAAATTGGAATTTCCCTGTCATTCACAGGATTGATACCGCGTACGCCGTCCAGCTTAACACCGGTTTTTTCCTTATTCAATTCCGTACGCTCCAAGTCAGACTTGGAAGCAGCGGCCAGCTGGTAAGCTTTGATTTCTTCCTCATTGTTCAGCTGACCGCTCTCCAGCCAATTTCTAATCAGCTCATGCTCCGGTGAAAGTACCATATAAGTTGCACCGAACAGTGTATCGGGACGTGTTGTATAAATAACGATCTCTTCGCCAGTTGTTGCTTTGAATGTGACTTCCGCACCGGTGGATCGACCAATCCAGTTCTTCTGCTGCGTCTTCACACGATCAATAAAGTCCACTTCATCCAGATCGTCAATCAGGCGCTGCGCATATTCAGTAATCTTCAGCATCCACTGGCTCTTTTCCTTGCGGATAACAGGGCTGCCGCAGCGCTCACAAACACCTTCCACCACTTCTTCGTTTGCAAGAACGCACTTGCAGCTGGTACACCAGTTTACAGGCATTGTTGTTTTATACGCAAGCCCCTTCTTATACAGCTGCAGGAAGATCCACTGTGTCCACTTATAGTAGCTGGGATCCGTGGTATTGACTTCGCGATCCCAATCAAAGGAATAACCCAGCATTTGCAGCTGACTGCGGAAATTTTCGATATTATCATGAGTTACCTTGGCCGGATGAATATGGTTCTTGATTGCATAATTTTCAGTGGGCAGGCCAAATGCGTCATAGCCCATGGGAAATAGTACATTATAGCCGTCCATACGCTTTTTTCTTGCAACTACATCCATAGCGGTATAAGGACGCGCATGACCAACATGCAAACCTTGTCCGGAAGGATAAGGAAATTCTACCAAAGCATAAAATTTAGGCTTATCGCTGTGGTTCTCACAGCCATAAGTATTCTCTTCAGCCCACTTCTTTTGCCACTTCTTTTCGATGTTTGTAAATTCGTACTTCATGATACATGCTCACTTTCATAGGAATTGTATCGTTTTGTCAGCCGTGCAGCATACGTTGTCCGTTGCCCTTTTCAGAAAACAAAAAACGCCCCTGACCGACAAAATCGGTCAGGGGCGAATATTTCGCGGTACCACCCTGATTTCGCGGAGGGTCTCCCTCTCCACGCTCACGACCCCTATAGGGCCTTACGCATAACGGACGCATCCGTCCCACCCTAAATCAATTCAGGTAGGCAGCTCCAGAGCCAGTATTCCTTGGCATCTCCACCGGCTCACACCAAACGCCGGCTCTCTTTGGGCAGATTTCCAAAGGGTTTTCTCCTTCATTGCTTTTGACTTGATATTTAGACATTATATTGCAACAGCAATGGTTTGTCAAGCCTATGCCGCCTTCTGCCTCAAAAGGGAAAATCAGCAGAATCGAGACGGTACAAGGCAGAGCACCCGCTGTAGCTGCCATCTGAAATGATAACGATAAACGCAGAAAAATAAAAATCCACCGGCGTAGCCGGTGGTTTTACAAAAACGCCTGTAAGGCTCT
>JAHHSM010000077.1 GCA_020025175.1 Oscillospiraceae bacterium
TGGAAGGCCGTATCCAAAAGGCCAGAGAAGGTAAATGGAACGGTGGTTTTGCTCCCTATGGCTACAAGCTGGTAAACGGAGAACTGAAAATCAATGAAGAAGAAGCTGTGGCTATCCGCACGATTTTCGACCGATATGTGAACACGGACATGGGCTCCAACGGTGTTGCCAAGTATCTGGAAACACATGGAATCTATAAAGTGCAGCGTCAAAATGGAAAGAATCCCCTGTTTTCCGCATCGTTGGTTCGCAAGGTAATTACCAATCCTGTTTACGCTGGAAAGATTGCCTATGGGCGTAGACGAAGTGAAAAGGTACATGGAACCAGAAACGAATATCATTTGGTCGAACAAGACAACTATCTTCTGGTTGACGGTATTCATGAAGCCATCGTTTCGGAAGATATGTGGCAAGTGGCTCAAGTGAAGATAGTTGCCCAGGCAAAGAAATATGAGCACGTCAACAAAGGCAAAGGTGAGCGGACCCACCTGCTGTCCGGTATTGTAAAATGCCCTATCTGTGGAGCTGGAATGTATGGAAACGTCAGTATTAAGCATAAGAAGGACGGCACCAGATATAAAGACTTCAATTATTACGGCTGTAAACATCGCTCTATGGTCCGTGGGCACAAATGCACATATAAGAAGCAGATTCGGGAAGAGATGCTGGATGCAGCCGTTGCTGAAGTGATCTCCAAGCTGGTGGGAATGCCTAAATTCGCTGCGATGATGCAGGAGCAAATCAATATGAAGGTCGATACTACGGCGATTGAACAGGAGATTGCGACCCAGGAGAAGACACTCCGCCAGGCTTATGCAATCAAAACAAAGTTGATGGAGGAAATCGACTCCCTCGATCCGGATGATCGCCACTACACGAGACGGAAAACGGACCTTGATGATCGCTTATATTCGATGTATGATAAAATCGATGACGCAGAAGAATTGTTGATTTCCGCAAGAGCGAAGAAACAGACAATAGAAGCCGAAAAGATCAGCGGAAATAATATTTATAAGACGCTGATTTATTTTGATCGGCTTTATAATGTGATGAGCGATACCGAGCGCCGTCAGTTGATTGAAGCCTTGATTTCTGAGGTTCAGATTTATGAGGAGCAACAGCCCAACGGACAGTGGCTCAAATCCATTAAATTCCGTCTGCCTGTCATCAAGGAAGATATGAATATCAGTTTGGACAATGATTCACATGATGAGACGGTGGTGCTTTTGTCTCGGCAAAACTTTGGACAGTAATAACAAGCATAAATTTCAAAAGTGAGCTGCCTGCAAGACGATGCAGGTGTATATAAATTGATCTTAAATACAGTAATACAGCATGACAAACATCGTCAGGATCAGGGAATGATACTATGCAGAATATGGATTTATATTATGATTTTTCAGGACAAAAATTTGGTTACCCTTTGAGCTTGAGCATCAACGGCTTTTCCAGAAATATTTTCTCGAGGCAGTCCAGTCTGGAAATTTCATATGTCCTGAAGGGAGCGTATGAAGCGGTTACAACCCAGTTCTCGTGCATTTTAAAAGAACGGGACCTGATCGTAATTGCACCATATGATATTCATATGCTTCATAAGAAGAACCCCGATGATACAGGGATTATTTTGACAATTCATATTGATTTCAGTCGGATGGCAGACTCTATGGTGGGAAATGTGCATACCGGATTCACTACGGCTGTTTGTACAGAGACAAGAAACAGGGAATCTTATATCCAGTTGAGAAGTAAAATTGGCGAACTTGCTTCGGAGCTGATGGCTGAGAGCAACGATCTCTATCATATGAATGTCATTATGATGGAAATGCTGCGTATCGCATCTTCCCAAAAATCATTTTCCGTGGACGAGCTTCCGCTCCATACGGATTATCATGAAAACTATATGAAGGCGATCAGATACATAGATCGTCACTTTCAAGAGGATTTGACGTTGGGAGAGATTGCAAAACAGCTGTCCTTCAGTCCGTCCTATACATCCAAGCTGATGAAACGATTTACGGGCATTCCCTTCGTAAAATATTTGGCGTACGTTCGGGTGCGTGCTTCGCTGGAGACGCTGCTGGAGGGAAGAGAAAGCATTGAAAAAATTGCGCTTGATTGTGGGATGCCCAGTTCAAAGGCATATACAGAAGTATTCCGGGAGCTTTATGGAATCGTGCCCAGTGCTTATAGAAAACAGTTTCAGAAAAACATGAAATACAGCAAGGGCGAGGAGAATCAAAAGATGGTTCTGGATCAGGAGCAGAAAAAACTGCTTTGGCATCTGGTGGAGGAAACGGAACAAATCCTGTATGAAAATGAACAGCTCTCCATCCGAAAAGAGGGAGAGGCACTGTCTCTGCGTATCAAAAAGGGTCAGCTGCAAATCGATCCAGCGCCGGAAGGCGGTATGATTTTGAGAATCTCTAAGGGAAAGTAAGGGGGCTTTTCCTTTAGAGGTTCTTTTTTGTCATTTTTTTAACAAAATTGGAGAAGCCTGTGGAAAACAGGACAAAATATGACGGGCGATATCTGTTTGAATGAGCGAATTCGAAATACGGCTATGGTAAAATGAGAACAAATCAGGAAAGGGGTCGAATGAAATGAATCGCTATCCACATTTATTTTCACCGATCAAAATTGGAGAAACCACTGTAAAAAACCGTATTTTTATGCCGCCTATTTCTACCAATTTGGCGGATAAAGGATATGTTACTGAGGAGCTGATCCAGCACTATACCGCAAGAGCAAAGGGCGGTGTTGGACTGATTGTTACAGAGGTAACCACCGTAGAGCCTGTATATACATATTTGCCCGGCGATATGTCCATCTGTGACGATTCTTATATTCCCGGCTGGAAAAAGCTTACAGATTCCGTGCATCAGTATGGTGCAAAGATTCTTCCGCAGTTATTCCATCCGGCGTATATGGCATTCCCCATTCCGGGCACACCCCGTTTGATTGCGCCTTCTAACGTCGGTCCTTACTATGCAAAAGAAGCACCCAGATCCGTATCGGTAGAAGAACTGAAGGTCATTATCCGTCAGTTTGGAGAAGCAGCAGGACGGGTAAAACAGGCAGGCGGCGATGGTGTAGAAATCCACGCAGCTCATGCCCACGGTCTGCTGGGCGGATTCCTTTCTCCTTTATATAATAAGAGAACCGATGAATATGGCGGCGATCTGGACGGTCGCCTGCGTCTGACGCTGGAAGTGGTCAGAGAAGTGAGAAAGGTCTGCGGCAAGGATTTCATTATCGACGTGCGTATTTCCGGCGATGAGTACACTGACGGCGGACTGAACCTCAACGATGCAGTCTATGTATCCAAGCAGCTGGAGCTGGCAGGCGTGGATTTCCTGCATGTATCGGGCGGAACGACCATCATGCGCGGCAGTTCCATTCCTGCACCCGGCACACCCATGGGCTCTCATGTGAAAATGGCAGAGGAAATCAAAAAGCATGTGACCATTCCTGTGGCAACGGTGGGCAGAATTACCGAGCCCTGGATTGCAGAAGAGATGATCGCCAACGACCGTGCCGATATCTGCATGATCGGACGCGCCAATTTGTGTGATGCTGATTTTTCTGTAAAAGCAGAACGGGGAGAAACGGATGCAATCCGTCCCTGCATCGGCTGCCTCAGATGCCTGAATGGCATTATGTTCGGTAAACGTGTTGCCTGCACAGTGAATCCTTCGCTGGAGCTGGAAAACGAAGAAAACATCAAAGAAGCACAGACAAAGAAAAATGTGCTGGTCATCGGCGGCGGTCCTGCAGGCATGGAAGCTGCCTATGTGGCAAAAAAACGCGGGCATCATGTGGTGCTGTGTGAAAAGGATGAAACTCTGGGTGGACTGGTTCGTCTGGCAGCGGTTCCCATTGCAAAGCAGGATCTGACCAGAATGATCAAGTACATGGCAGCCAAGCTGGAGCAGGCACAGGTGGAGGTCCGGCTGAACTGCACCGTGACAGAGGAGATGCTCAAAGACGAGTTCAAGGATTACGAAGTGATTGCGGGCACCGGTGCAACACCCATTGTCATTCAGCCCTTTACAGGCTTTAAGCAGTGGATGACTGCCGATGATATTCTGGCAGGTAAAGCCTTCCCCGGAAAAAAGATCGTCATTATCGGCGGTGGTTCCGTGGGCTGCGAAACGGCGGATTACCTCGCACCGATTATCAATGACCTGTATCCTCAGAACCGGGAGGTCACCATTCTGGAAATGGCATCCGGCGTGATGCTGAGCGAAACCGGTCCGGGTAGAAGCCTCCTTGTGCAGAGAATGATGAAAAAGGGTGTACAGATGCTCTGCGATGCAAAGGTAGAGCGCGTGGAGACAGATAAAATCTACTACAGCAAGAACGGTCAGGAATACTGCATTGGCGATGCAGATACGCTGGTATTTGCCGCCGGCTACAGAATCGATCCTTACATGGAGGATGCACTGAAAGCAAGCGGTGTGCGCTATCACATGATCGGCGATGCTGAAAAACTCGGCAATATCAAAGACGCTGTGACACGCGGTTATCAGGTAGCAAAGGATTTATAAGAATATATAAAGAAGTTTACAGCAGGAGTACATGGGAGCGGTTCCCGTGTGCTCCTGCCTTGCTTTGAGCTGAAATTGCGCGGAAAACAGGTGCTGCAAAATGCTCTTGTGAAGGTATTTTTTACACTTGGTTTGTATAAACTAACTGTTTTGGACACAAATTTCCTTTTTAGGGATGTATGACCCCAAAATAGGTGGGAGCATAAATGGGGATTTTCCTTGCGGTTTTATGAAAATACGGGCTATTGGCGGAGCTTTTTCAGGTTATGTAGAGTGGGCGGCGTTTCATCACATCGTTTCTTGATTTTTTTGACAGGCGGATTAAACGTGCTATGGGATTTTTGTATGTAAAAAAGAAGACTGGAATAAAATTTATTAGAAAAGGCATATAAATAATGTTTTTGCGTGCAGATATGAATATTTTTGATTGAATTAATTAGGAGGAATCAGCCGTTTGCCCATGATGTAAAGATAGGAAATCTGGATGGAAAAAATGTCCGATTCTGCACTTGTAATTTAAGAAATGCATGATATTCTAAGAAAAAGAATCTGTTTTGAAAAGGTTGCTTGCTTGGGGAGGGCTGCGCTGAGTTGAAGAGATCAATGGGCGCAGCAGCAGAGGAAACCGATTCAGATACAGATACAGAAAGAACTGCGGCGTTAGCCGTATTTTTACGGGATAAAAGTTAGCTAATGCTAACTTCTTTTGCCCGGGAATGAAGGTGAAATTAAATGAAAAACAGAGTAAAACAGTCAGCGAGCCTTGCTCTGGCGTTGTGTATGACAGCAAGCCTGCTGCCCACTGCTTTTGCTGCGGAACCGAGTATTGAAAACCACTGGGCAAAGGAGGAAGTGCAGCAGTTTATCGACAAGGGCTACCTGCTGGGCGATGGAAAGGGCAACTACGGTCTGGACGATATTATGAGCCGTGCGCAGTTTGCAACCATTCTCAATCGCACCATGGGCTATACCGAAGAGGGTGCGGAAATTTCCAATTACACGGATGTGAAGCAGGATGCATGGTATCGCTCAGAGCTGGCAAAGGCGATTGCTGCGGGCTACATGAATGGCACCTCCGCTGTGACCATGAGTCCTGAGCAGACCATCAGCCGTGAGCAGGCATTTACTATGATTGGCAGAGCACTGAAGCTGGATGCCGAGAGTGCAAAAGAAGAGGTCATTTTCAAAGACCATGACAAAATTGCTGATTATGCCATCGGCTATGTCAACGCGCTGGCAAAGAAAGGCTATGTCAGTGGCAATACAAATGGAGAAGTGATGCCGGGCAAGGCGATTTCCCGCGCTGAGGGTGTTGCGGTTATGGCAAGATTCGAGAGTGGGAAGCCTGAGCAGACAACAAAAATGAAAGACGGTGTTTATATCGGTACAGGTGCCGGCTATGGCGGTACGCTCAAGCTGAAGGTTACCGTTGCAAAAGGAAAGATCACAAATATCGAAATCGTCAGCCACAACGAAACACCCGCCTATTGGAGAAGTGTACAAAAAATTCTGGGTCAAATCATCGAAACACAGAGCTTGGAAGATGTGGATACCGTTTCCGGAGCAACGATTTCTGCCAAAGCAATTTTGACCGCTGTGGGAGCCTGCGTTTCTCAGGCAAAAGGCGGTCCGGATACCTCTGAAACCGGCACTGTCGGTGGCGGTGGCGGTGGCGGCGGAAATGCCACACCGCCGGAAAAGTATGGCTTTGGTTTTATTTCCAACGGAACCTATCGCGGCAGTGCTGCCGGGTACAGAGGTACTACACGTGTGAAGGTTGTGGCTATCGATGAGAAAGTTACTCAGATTGAAGTCATTTCCTCCGATGACGATGTTTCTTATGTAGAGAATGCGAAGGCTGTGATTCAGAGAATGATCGACAAGCAGTCCACTGATGTTGATATCGTTTCCGGCGCAACCTACAGTTCCTACGGTATTATCAATGCTGTGGCAGATGCGCTGAATTTGAAGGGCAAGGATACCCCCAATTCCAATTTCGACCCGGCTACGCCGCTTGCTAATGGCGAGTGGTACGGCACTGCGACAGAGGGCTTCAGACATGGTGACCAGGGTCCCTCTGTTGTAAAAGTCAAGGTCGCGGACGGGCAGATCGAAGTTACATCTCATGTGTATAACGACGATATCGGTATCTATAAAGAAAAAATGGAAAGACTGCTTCCGATGCTCAAAACCACTCAGAATGTTGCAGATGCTGCAGACCAGATCTGGAAGCGCAAGGGCCAATATTATGACGCAGTGTCCGGTGCAACCTACATGGCACGCGGCCACATCAGTGCAGTATTGCATGCGCTGGGGCGTTCAGCAAAATATCAAGCCGATCCAGTGGATCAGCAAATTGACTGGATGGAGATTAAAACGCGCCCGGATCACGGATATTTCGATCGACCGCTGGATCTGACCAAAACTGTGCTGAAAGTATATTTCCGCAGTCAGACAAACCCGGTAGACGTTCCCTTTGATGAGTTTGAAAAGTACGGCATTACAACATCTTGGCAGAATAACGATGTTGTTACCAAAGATTCCGACAGACTGGAGTCCGGCAACAATATCACCGTGAAATATGAGCATGCCCTCTCCGGCGCCCATACACATGCACAGATTCATCTGGACACATACAGAGAATCGGTTTATCCCGACCATGTTCTGGTGACCTACGTGAATGGGCAAACGGAGCAGATTCCTCTTGAAGGAAATCATTTCAAATTGGAATTTAATCCCACTGCGGAAATTGACAACATGGCAATATACCGTGCGGATCAGGAAGTGCTGAGGGGTAAATACGACGCTTATCGGAAGCAGTTTGTGTTTGACCTTAGCAAGGAGGCTCCTCTGCCCGATGAGCAGCAGTGGGGTGTGGGAACCTATATCATTCACCTTACAAAGGTCATTGATGATTCTAAAATCACCAGCTTCAAGGCTGTGAAGAAAAATACATCTTATCTTGTCGGTCAAGTCTTTACCATGAATGATTTTTCGATTGAAGCGACAACCGAAAAGGGCAATACATTTACCTATACCGCCGAGGATGCTTGGGAAGACCGCGGCTTTACCGTCACACCTCCGGCAGGCTGGGATGAAGGTCATACGTTTATTGGCAGCGATATCGATACCCGAGAATTGATCATTCAGTATCCGGGTTTGACAGAGCAGAAGATTGAAATTACCGTGAGTACCCAAAAAATAGACGGACCTGATTATATGTGGATCTTTGACATGACTGCGAGTGAAAAAGTTGAAGTGGAGTTCAATAGAGAGGATCTTCAGAAGCTGAGCGCAGGCGATACGATTGAAAAGACCATGCAGCTGTCTCAGGAAGAAAAAGACGATTGGAAAAAACCGGACGGCAGCTGGGACGATTGGATGATGAGCGACAGTATTTATGTCATGAAAGGTGAACAGAGGTTGGGAGTTGTGGTTACAGAGGCATCTGAGAATGCGCTTATGATTGCATTTGAACCCTCTGAAAATATCACCGGCAAAATCAAGCTGACGCTCCTGTTTACAAAGTAAAAAAACAATTTGAGCAGAGCCTTCCCGGGCTCTGCTCAAATAGATTCAAGGAGGGGGATTATTTTCTATGATTTTTATTATTTCATTGGTCATTTCGATCGTGTTTGTGCTGCTTTGCGGTAAAACGCTGAAAAGTCACCCTGTACCGTTTTATGTGCTGGCAGTGGGCCTTTCGGTGCTGATGAGCTGGTGTGCATTGACTGGCGTGCGCTTTTCGCCCTTTGTGCAGGTATGGGTATGGCCTATTTTGTCGCGCGGC
>JAHHSM010000078.1 GCA_020025175.1 Oscillospiraceae bacterium
AGAATATGTGCAAAATATCTGAAAATAAAAAAATAAAAAAGAAATTATTGACTTTTCTTCTAGTCATAGTATAATGAATTCATCCGATATAGGACAAACTGATTTCGGACTAACCGATATCAGACAAAATGAATTTTACTTTATGAAAGGAAGCGTTGTTATGGATTTCACATTGAGCAAAGAGCATCGTGCGTTACAAGAAAAGGCAAGAGAATTTACTGAGCAGGTACTTTTCCCGTATGAGATGGAGTGTGAAGAAAATAACGGCATTTCGCCTGAAACACACAAGCATATCACAGAGCAGGTTATGGCATGGGGATTCAATGCAACAAACCATTCTAAGGAACATGGTGGTCAGGGTATGACTTTGTTTGAGCAGATGCTTGTAAGTGAGCAGCTCGGTATGTCAACTGGCGCTATTTGGGATGCTGTTCCGCAACCTTCCTTCCCCATGAAGTTCGGCACACAGGAGCAGATTGATGAGTATTTGATTCCTTCCTGTCAGTGTAAGCGTCGTGACGCTTATGCAATCACCGAGGCTGATGCAGGATCTGATCCGACACAGTGCCAGACAACTGCTGTAAAATGTGATGGTGGTTATAAGATCAATGGTGAAAAGTGGTATGTAACAGTTGGTAATATTGCTGACTTCATCCTCGTACATGCACACATTGATGGGGATCCAGAGAAGGCAACGGTATTCTTTGTTGAAAAGGATGCTCCTGGTGTAAAGGTAAAGCGCACTCCTGAGTTTACGCATCATTTTGCATTCAAACATCCCGAATTTACATTTGAAGATGTTGTTGTTGATGAATCTAAGATCCTGAAAGGTATTGGCGAAGGATTCAACATGACTAAGGATTGGTTTGTTGAGGCTCGTTTGGGCATTGCAGCTCGCTGTGTCGGCGGTGCTGAGCGCGTACTTAAGGTTGCAAACGAATTCGCAGCTGAGCGTGTACAGGGCGGCCGTGTAATCCGTGATTATCAGGTTATTGAGCATATGCTCGTTGATATGACAATGGATATCATGGCAGCAAAGAGCCTGTTGTACCGTGTATGCTGGGAGATTTCTGGCGATATGGATCGTAAGCTCAAGCATGCAAGAGCTTCTGCAATTAAGCTGTGGTGCTCTGAGATGGTTAACCGTGTAACTGATAAGGGTGTTCAAATTCTTGGCGGTCGTGGCTACATGAGAGAGAATCCTGTAGAGCGCCTATGGAGAGACCAACGCGTTGACCGTATCTGGGAAGGTACTTCTGAGATTCAGCGCAATGTTATTGGCGGACAAATCAAGAAGCGCGGTGTAGAGTTGTACACTGGCTGGGCATACGAAGAATAAGAACCGTGACGCTTCTTCTCACAGTAATAGGAGGTTTATATGTTCCCTTTAGAAGGAATCAGAGTTCTCGACTTAACGACACTTTCCGGTTACTGCGGGATGGAATTAGCTGATTACGGAGCGGAGGTTATCAAAGTGGAATCTCCTGGTGTGGGAGACCCACTGAGAACGCTGGCGCCATTGAAAAATGGCGCCAGTGCTCATCATGCCTTCCGCGATCGTGGTAAGAAAAGTATCACGCTTAATCTATGGCACCCAGAGGGAAAGGAAATTTTCAAGAAGCTTGTTCAAACGGCTGATGCCATTTTAGAAAATTTCCCACCCCATACAATGGAGAAACTGGGTTTGGGCTATGAGGAGCTATCAGCTATAAAACCATCCCTCGTATATGGACGTATCTCTACCTATGGATCGACTGGTGAGGAAATTGAGGTTCCGCAGTATGATCTCATTGCACAGGCAAAAAGTGGTGTGATGCATTTTACTGGATTTCCTGAAAATCCACCGACTCGAATTGGTTTTTCGATTTCAGAACGCTATGCGGCTAGCTTCCTTTCTTCTGCTGTATGTTTGGCAATTTATCATGCAAAGGATACAGGCGAAGGGCAGCTGGCGGAGACAACACTTTGCGGCTCTGCAATTGCAGTATCAGAGGATAAGGTCATTACTTATGGTGCTTCTCATGAAGATCCAATGCGAACCGGTAATGCACATCCGCTTATCAATCCGTATGATATTCTCAAATGCAGCAATGGTTATGTTGCAATGGGTATTTCATCAGATGCACAGTGGGCAAAGTTTTGCGATGCTTTTGAACGACCAGAGTGGAAAGAAGATGAAAATTACTGTTCTAATTTGGTTCGAGGATATCATTATTTCGGCGATCTCCGCGTAAAGTTGGAGGAAATGTTTGCAGGATATACCATGCAGGAAATTGCTGAGATCTGCGATAAGGCGTTGATTCCTGGCACGATGTGCAGCACAACAAGGGAAGCATTGGAACAGCCGCAGCTCAAAGTGAGAAATATGATCGTTTCTGTAAATGATGCGAGCGTTGGAGGGTTGGAAATGCCAGGAAAGCCAGTCAAGTTTGCTGGTGAAGAAGAAGATCCTTTGTGTGCAGCACCACAAGTTGGTGAACAGAATGCACTGATTTATGCTGCCTTGGGAATCGACGTGGAAGTGCTGGAACGTCTGGAAAAAGAAGGCATCATCTAAACGGTCAGAGTGCATAAGCCTGAGAATACTGATTTAAGGAGAGTACGAAATGAAAAAAGGACCTCTCACAGGGATTAAAGTTCTTGATTTTTCTCAAGTTTTATCTGCACCATTCTGTGGCATGATGCTGGCAGACTTAGGTGCAGAGGTAATCAAAATCGAGCGACCTGGCTCTGGAGATATTTCCCGTGAATATGGCCCGTATGTCAATAATATCAGCCTATATTATTGTCAATATAATCGAGGCAAAAAGGGAATCGCAATCGATATGCGCACAGAAGAGGGCAAACGTGTCATTTTAGATCTGGTTGCCAACGTGGATATTGTGATTGAAAACTTTAAGGCAGGCACATTGGAAAAGCTAGGAATCGGATATGATAAAATGTTGGAGGTCAATCCAACTTTGGTTTATGGATCCATATCTGGTTTTGGTACCTATGGGCCATTATCACATTTACCATGTATGGATATTATTGCGGCTGCTCGCAGTGGTCTGGTTGCACAAACTGGACAGGCAGGTGATGCCCCGATTAAGCCGGGCTTTTCCCTATGCGATACATGGGCTGGTCTTCAGCTATTGCGTGGACTGTCTATGGCATTGCTTCACAGGCAGAAAAACGGTAAGGGACTTCGTGTTGATATTGCAATGCTGGATTGTGCATTTTATATGTGTGAATCCCCTGTAATCGAGCATTCACTCACAGGGAAGTTTACAGAACGCTCTGGAAACCATCATGCATGGTATGCGCCTTATGGTGAATTTGCTGCAAATGATGGAAATGTGGTGATTGCAGTAACCAAGCATGATGAATGGGCTACACTCTGTCATGCATTGGGACTGGAAGCCCTTGTAACAGATGAGCGGTTCTGCAATAATGATTTGCGTGTTCAAAATAAAGATGTACTGATTGCAGAACTGGAAAAGGCAACACGTACAATGGGCAGGTATGAGCTTGAAAAGAAACTGTCTCAAGTTGGAATTCCAAGCGCTGCAGTACAATCATTACAAGAATTTGACAACAATCCCCAAACCAAAGCACTAAATGTTATCACTAAGATTGATCAGCTTGGCGTAGGTGAATATACAGTTACAAATACGCCTATTCTTTTCAGTAAGACGCCAGTCAATCCGAATGCTTCAGCAGCAAGTTCTCCTGGTGCAAATAGTCGAGAAATTTTGGAGAGTTTGGGATATTGTTCGGAAAAAATCGATCAGTTGCTTGCGGATGGGGCAATACATCAGGCAGGTTGATGGTTTATTACGGGTGAGACCAATGATCCATCTAATGTTCATCACCTGAATAGACGGGTTTGAGCATTGGATGGATTTTTTTGAAAGGAATTTTGTTGTGGAACTAATTTCTGCAGATCTGACAAAATGTGTAAAATGTAATGCATGCGCCGAAATTTGTCCAATGAGGGTTATAAAAATAGGTTCAGATGGTTATCCAAAGGCTACAAGCGATGCATTTAAGACTTGTATCAATTGTGGTTATTGTGTAGATGTTTGTACATTAGGGGCATTAACACATCGAGTTAGAAAACGTTCTTTGAACTCAGATGCTGCGTTAAGGCGGCTGAAAAAGATTAAGGAAAATAGAATGAAGAGAGGTGAAACAAATGAGAAGTGATTGTATATTTTTTTGCCCAGTCCGTGTCCGGTTTGGAGAAGTGGATAGGCAGGGGATTGTATACAATGGCAATTATGTAATATATACCGATCTTGCATTAGAAGAGTTTTTTCGTTCTAAAGGTTATACATACAAGGATTTATCACAAAAGTATGATTCGGAAATATGTCATAAAAAAGCTACCTATGAATTCATGGCAAGTGCTTATGAAGGAGATACATTAGAAGTCGGTATCGGTAAAATTAAGGTAGGGAATAAGAGCTTTACCATACGGTTTGAAATCTATCGAGAAGGGGAGGAGGATTTGCTTGTTCTATGTGAGTCTGTATATGTAGGATATGATGTCAAAAACAGAGCAAGTCGACCGATCACTGACTTGATGAGAAAAATATTATGTACGTAGGTTAAGATGAACCATGTAGGGAGGCGAGTCTAAGATGAATAATAATTCACAAAAAAGCAACCATTCTGATATAGAAGTTGGCCTAATCATTGTTAGTGTAGCAGTACTTGTAGTATTTATTATTTTCATGATTTTAAATCCTGAATCGACCCTCAATACAATCAGCTCCTTTTTCAATCTTATGATTTCTGGTCTGGGACCAATTTTTGAAATTATTGCTTTTGTGGCATTTATCGTTGGACTATATCTCTGCTTTGGAAAGTATGGAAAAGTACGACTCGGAAACTGCAAACCAGAGTACTCTAATTTTAGTTATTTTGCAATGATGTTGCTGGCATCGCTTGCTTCTGCTGCATTGTATTGGTCATTTACAGAGTGGGCAAGCTACTATCAGACACCAGGACTTGGCATGCAGCCTGGAAGTATTGAGGCATTAGAGTCTTCTCTTGGCTATCAATTTTTCCATTGGGGGATTGTAAACCAAGCAATGTACACAGTTATGGGCGTTGCCATCGCATATGGTGTGTATGTTCGAAAACTTCATTCTTTCCAGACAAGTACAGTGTGTTGTGCAATGTTGGGAGAAAAGATTCGCGGCAAAACTATTATCGGAAAAGTTATTGATTTTTTGGTAATATTCGGTATACTAGGAGCGTTGAGTTCTTCTTTAGGTTTGGCGGTCCCACTTGCAACCGGTGGACTCAAGCAGCTATTCGGATGGGAGACAACACCAGCACTTCAAATTGGTGTCATTGTCTTTATCGCAATTGTGTACACCATTACATCCTATCTGGGTACGGATAAGGGCATGAAGATTATCAGCAATGCGGCATCTGTTGTTTGCGTATTTTTCCTCTTGTATGTCCTGTTTATGGGACCAACAACATTTATTTTAAAGAATATTGTCAACTCATTTGGTCATATGGTTGAAAAGCTGCCTAGAATGGCTCTGTTTACAGATCCGATTTCCAATACTGGTTTTGTAGAAAGCTGGACAATCTACTTTGTTGCATTTTATCTAAACTATGTAGCAATGATGGGCATATTTATTGCCAAGGTGTCGAAGGGCAGAACCATCCGAGAAGTGGCAATTTATACTATGTTTATTATGACCGCTGGTGGTATCGCAATTTTTGGAATCAACGGAAGCTTCTCAATCTTTACCCATTTAGAAGGAACTGTGGATGTGATCGGTCTGGTGTCCAGTGGTATTGGGGATGCTGCAATTTACAGTATTTTGGAGGTTTTACCATTTGGAAAAACTTTGCTGCCCATATTGATTCTCATATTGGTTGTTGGTTTTGTGGCACCGTCTATGGACTCTGCTTCTTTGGCACTTGCTGAGACAGTCACCAAAAGAGGAACGCCGAAAATGGCTCTGCGCTTATTCTTCTGTATTCTGCTTGCGGTTATTCCAATGTCTATTATTTTGGTTGGTGCTGAATTTACTGCAATTAAACAAATTGCAATTATTCTATCAGCGCCCTTTATCGTGATTCTGATTGGTGCACAGATAGGATTGCTAAAATGGCTGAAGCATGATGATCTTATAGGTCTGCATGCAGATATTATTGCACGTCAGCAAGAAGAAGAAAAGCAAGCTGAACTGGCAAAGAATGTATCGCAGACAGAAGATTTGGGATTTACAGAAACCCTTTCAACAGAGTTGGCAGGGGAACAGGTCTGAGCCGAAATGATTTAACACAACACAATGGTAGGTATGCGGCATTTTGTCGCATACCTATTTGTGAATAAACAGTTAGGGAGTTATAAAAAATGGCAAGAGATTTGTATTATGGCGCAGATGCCAGACAGAAATTGCAAGCAGGAATCAACAAACTGGCAGATGCAATGAAAATCACCTTGGGTCCGAAAGGCAGAAATGTTTTGGTGGACAGGTCTTCCGGAGTGCCGCTCATTACAAACGATGGTGCAACTGTTACAAAAGGATTTACATTGAAAGACATTGCGGAAGATTTGGGCGCGCAGCTCATTAAGGATCTCGCATTAAAAACAAAGGACGCTGTTGGAGACGGCACAACAACAGCAGTTCTGCTTACCCAGTGCATCATTCAAGAAGGCATGAAAAATATTGCGGCTGGGGCGAATCCCGTGATCCTGCGAAAGGGAATCCTTGGTGCTGTGGATGTGGTGACAAAGAATATTTCTGACCATGCAAATAAAGTAGAGAATCGGCAGGATATCGCGCATGTTGCAGCAATTTCGGGCACAGATGACACCGTGGGTGAGATGATTGCAGAAATTATGGAGCAGATTGGAATAGATGGTGTAATCACTGTGGAGGAGTCCAATACAATGGATACAACATATGAGGTTGTAAAGGGTACACAGTTTGATAAGGGTTATCTTTCTGCATATATGGTGAGCGATCAGGAGAAAATGGAGTCTGTTCTTGAGCATCCCTATATTCTCTTTACAGATAAAAAGATCAGTAGTTTAAGTGAGGTCATCCCGATTTTGGATCAGGTTGCACAGCGTAAGCGAGCACTGGTTATCGTTGCAGAGGATGTAGAGGGGGAAGCCTTGAAAGCACTGATCGTAAATAAAATGAAGGGTGCAATTGATGTCATTGCAGTGAGAGCACCTGGATTTGGTGAACGTAAAAAAGCCCTAGTGAATGATTTGGCACTTTTAACAGGTGCAACTGTAATTCGAGAGGAAACTGGCTATCAGCTCAGTGAAACAACGCTGGATATGCTGGGGCAGGCGGAGAAGGTTACTGTGAGCAAAGATAGAACACTTATCGTAAATGGAGCAGGAAATCAGGCTGAAATCACAGAAAGAATTGAAATGCTCAGAAGGATGCTTGCAGATGCAAAGGATGAATTTGCTGTTGATAGAGCGCGTGAAAGGCTGGGAAAGCTTGCTTGCTGCGTTGCAAAAATTAAGATTGGTGCAATTTCAGAAATCGAATTAAAAGAGAAGAAATTGCAGGTTGAGGATGCACTGAACGCAACCCGTGCTTCTTTGGCAGAAGGGATTGTTGCAGGTGGTGGGGTTGCATTCTGCAGTGCAATTCCGGCAGTAGAAGTGTATGCAGAGCATCTGGAAGGCGATGAGAAAATTGGTGCGCAGATTATATGTAAGGCTCTGGAAGAGCCGCTCAAGCAGATTGCAGAAAATGCGGGGCATAATGGCAAAGTAGTTTTGGATACGGTTATGAAGTATGACAATGGATTCGGGTTTGATGTTTGTAGTGGTGCATATGTTCCTATGCTGGAAGCTGGCATTGTAGATCCAGCAAAGATTACAAAATTGGTTATTCAAAGTGCTGCTTCTATGGCTGCAACATTTCTGACAACAGAGGCAGATGTTATTGATCCAAAGGATGAGGCTTGGTTGCAGGCTCAAATGGCACGGAAAAATATACGGAATAGATAATTTCATATCATATATTTGGGGAATTCTTCAGGATAAGCGCCAAAAGGCGTAATCAGGTAAACTCGTCTATTGCGGTGTATTGGTAAAGTTTGAGCTTTGGATCTGCAATGCAGCGGTATGGAACAACTTTCACATCTACTTGCACCCGTTCACTTAGATGCGTCATCTGCTCATAGGGATTTGAGATGTAGTGTGCCTGCTTTTTGAAGGCTGATTTTTGTACCTTGAATTGTCAAGTCAAGTGCAACACCACCCCAAAGAAAACTTCATAAGGAGAA
>JAHHSM010000009.1 GCA_020025175.1 Oscillospiraceae bacterium
CTGTTTTTATGTATCAAAATTTGATTTAAAAATGTGTTGAATCAGCACTTCTCAACAACAACAGCAGTGCCCATACCACCGCCGATGCACAGAGTAGCCAGACCCTTCTTTGCGTCTTCTCTTCTTTGCATCTCATGCAGCAGAGTAACAATGATACGTGCACCGGATGCACCAACAGGATGACCCAGAGAAATAGCGCCACCATTGACATTCAGCTTAGACAGATCGAAGCCCAGCTCGCGACCCACAGCAATAGACTGTGCTGCGAATGCTTCGTTTGCTTCGATCAGATCCAAATCGTCCGCAGTGACATTAGCGGCAGCCATTGCCTGACGAGATGCAGGAACAGGACCAACGCCCATGATCTTGGGATCAACGCCGCCCTGACCATAACCGATCAACTTTGCCATGGGCTTCAGACCGTACTTTTCAACAGCTTCAGCGGAAGCCAGAACCAGAGCTGCAGCACCGTCATTGATACCGGAAGCGTTTGCTGCGGTAACGCGCTGAACATGCTTCTTGGTATCTGCTTCATGAACGCCGGTCACTTCGAAAGTATGAACAACTTCATCCTCAACACCTTCAGGACCAACAGCGAATGCACCGCGCAGCTTGGAGATACCTTCTGCGGTAACGCCAGCCTTGGGGTACTCATCAACCTTAAATTCAACAATCTCTTTCTTCTTCTTAATGGGAACAGCGACAATTTCGTCAACAAATTTACCAGCAGCCTGAGCAGCTTCAGCCTTCTGCTGAGAAGCCGCTGCAAACTCATCCTGCTCTTCGCGGGTGATACCCCAAATATCGTTGATATTTTCAGCAGTAGTACCCATATGATAGTTGTTGTATGCATCCCACAGACCATCTTTGATCATGGTATCAACCATCTTGGTGTCGCCCATACGAGCACCATAACGACCAGCAGGCAGCGCATAAGGAGCAGCAGACATGTTTTCAGTACCGCCACAGACAACGATATTAGCATCGCCAGCCTTGATGGCACGAGCGCCTTCGATCAAAGACTTCATACCGGAACCGCAAACCATGCCGACAGTGTATGCAGGTACGGAGAAAGGCAGACCAGCCTTGACGCCAACCTGGCGAGCAACGTTCTGACCCTGACCCGCAGTCAAGATGCAGCCGAACATCAACTCATCAACCTGCTCGGGCTTTACGCCGGCACGGTTCAAAGCTTCTTTGACGACAATAGCGCCCAGATCGGTGGCAGGAACATCTTTCAGGGAACCACCAAAGGAACCAATTGCGGTTCTGCAGCAATTAACAATATAAACTTCAGACATGAGTAATACCTCCCAAATATTTTTGATGAGTTCAGTGTACTCGCAATTTACATAGATGTCAACAAAACAAACCACAAAAAACTGGATATTTTGCCCATATTGTTAAAATAATCACAATATTAAAATTTTCTAAACCACAATGTCACAATTATCCCATATCCTTTTTCCAATTTTATATGTTTTTTACAAAAAAATACTGGAGCATGATCCTGCACATGCTCCGGTATTTTTTGTTATCATGCTATAAAATTTTCAATTATTCGTTTGAAGAACTTTCCGGCACATCCGGAGCAACAAGTCTCGCACGCGCATTCATGACTGCCGGATAATAAACAGCCACATCAATTTTATCATACGCCTCGCTTTTTACAATTTTCTGCTCGCTCATATAATGATCAATATATTCATACGTTGCACCGTATCCGGGGTCCATATATACCTTCAACAGTTCCTCAGATGTGAGATCTGTCTGTTTGGTTCGCTTAGCATATGCTTTCAAATTTTCTTCTGTCGGCTCCAGTTCACCGCCTTTGCCGAGCAATTGATCACACAAATTTGCATAAAGAAATGGTGGAATATTATTTTCAACCAGCATCGCCTGATTCAATCCGGAATATGCCAGCATGTAGTCGCAAATATCCTTTCCACCATAAGTATTGCACCAATAATGATAGACCTCATCTAAAACAGCCGTCTGCTCTTCCGTCAGTTCAATGCCGCGCTCTTGCGCAAGCTGACGAATTGCAGCATATTGAGACGCATAATACCCTGCCTCTTCTTTCGCATACTGACCGACTGTCATATCTTCAGTCATCATCATTGTCCAATCTGTGATTCCATAATACTGATACATACTATCACAAACGGATGTCAGCCAATAAAGGTATTCGTCTGCACTCACATCCACTGTACCAACCTGCATCACTACAGTATCACCTTTCAGACCACTCGCTTCGGTCGTCACCAGGTTTCCGCTCATATTCTGAATTGCATTACCACCAAACCAGCCTATCAGGATCAACGCAATACACACAACTAGAGCAACCGCTCTACTCTTTAATCCTTCCATGCAAAACACCCTTTCACACTCTTCCTGTACAACCTCATCGCACAGCTAAAATCCTTGTTATTCTATCATGCCTGCGAAACTGCCACAAGCACTTTTTTGTAAACAATTTCAAAATTTACTTTATTTCCGCTCCGGCTCCCGCAAATGCGTCAATCAATTCCATACACTCCTTCAACACATCTGCCTTCGGCTGCAAATGCAGCATCATACGCGGTGTACTGCCGGCACCCAGCCGCAAACGAGAACGATACTTTTTCATACCGCATACCGTTGCCACACGCTCCAAGTCCATATCTCCCAGTGTAAATTGAACTACAGATTCTTTTTGTGCAATCTCTGTGATGCCAAGTTTCGCAGCCGCTGCACGCAGCAGTGCCACATCAAGCAATGCAACAACACTCTTCGGTGTTTCACCATAGCGATCCAGCATTTCGTCTATTAAATCGTCAGCGTCTTCCTGACTGCGCAGCGCCGCAATGCGTCGATAGAGATCCATACGCTGCTCTGCCGAGGTGACATACCGCTCCGGAATATTGGCAGAAACATTGATATCCGCCGTACATTCCCGAATCTTCTCCTTGTCCTGCCCCTGTTCTTCCAACACAGCCTCTTCCAGAAGTTTTAGATAAAGATCATAACCAACACTCATCATGAAGCCGGACTGTTCCGGCCCAAGCAGATTTCCCGCACCACGTATTTCCAAATCACGCATAGCAATTTTAAAGCCGGAGCCAAACTCCACATATTCGCGGATCGCCGACAATCGTTTATCCGCCGTTTCAGACAAGGTCTTACCGCGGCGGAACGTCATATATGCATACGCCCGGCGTGCACCTCTTCCGATACGTCCGCGAATTTGGTGAAGCTGCGCAAGGCCCAGATAGTCTGCATCTTCAATAATCAGCGTATTCACGTTCGGAATATCGATGCCTGTTTCAATAATCGTTGTGCAAACCAGCACCTGCGCCTGCCCATCGATCACCTGCTGCATCACTGTAGAAAGCTGATGCTCATTGAGTTTTCCGTGTGCCACCACAACATGTACTTCTTCACCCAGCATCTCCTGAATACGTGCTGCCACGCGATCAATATTCTCCACACGATTATGCAGGTAATATACCTGCCCACCGCGCTGAATCTCCCTGCGCATCGCATCCGCCAACACAGACCAGTCATGCTCCAGAACATATGTCTGTACAGGTTGACGGATTTTGGGTGGAATCTCCAGCGTACTCATATCCCGTACACCGGACAGAGCCATATTCAATGTACGGGGAATCGGTGTTGCTGAAAGCGTCAAAACATCCACCTGTTTTGATATTTCTTTCAATTTTTCTTTATGCGTGACACCGAAACGCTGTTCTTCATCAATAACAAGCAGCCCCAAATCCTTAAATTCAACGCTTTTTTGCAGCAGTCGATGGGTACCAATCAGTACATCAATGGAGCCGACCTTAAGATCCTGCAAAATTTTCTTGCTTTGCTTTGGTGTCTGAAATCGGCTGAGCACAGCAATATTGACAGGAAAGGAACGGAAACGGTTCATTGCCGTAGTATAGTGCTGCTGTGCCAAAACGGTGGTCGGCACAAGGATCGCAGCTTGTTTGCCATCCAAAATACACTTCATCACCGCACGAAGCGCCACTTCTGTTTTACCATAACCAACATCACCGCACAGCAGACGATCCATCGGTACCGGGCGCTCCATATCATCTTTGATTTCTGTGATGCAGCGCAGCTGATCTTCTGTTTCCGCATACTCAAACGCTTCTTCAAATTCGCGCTGCCACGGTGAATCCGGTGAAAAAGCAAACCCCTGCTTTTTTTGGCGCTCGGCATAAAGCTGAATTAATCCCTTTGCCAAATCTTTAGCGGCAGCTTTTGCACGGCTCTTACTCCGTGCCCATTCTGTGCCGCCCAGTTTATTCAATCGTGTTTTTTCCTGATTCTCTCCGCCGCCGATATACTTATTCACCAAATCCAGCTGCGTTGCAGGAACATAGAGGCTGTCACTCCCGGCATAAGCAATCTTGATATAATCCCGATCAGCACCATCGACGTTCATTTTAAAAATGCCAACAAATCTGCCAACACCATGATGCACATGTACAACGAGGTCACCCGGTGTCAGATCTGTATAAGACTGCAATTTCTGACGATTGGATTTTCCCTGCTTTCCTGCTGTTTTTTTCTGTGCAGGTGCCAAAAGCTGTCCTTCCGTCAACACAGCCAGTGAAAGCTGCGCATATTCAACACCTGCTGATAAGGCACCGATGCTGATTTGTGCCTGTCCGGGCGCAGGAAGATCTCCTCCATGGAACTCGAGTGCCGCCGGAATATTCTTTTCTTCCAGTAATCTCTTCAGATTTTTTGCTCTGGCTTCGCTGCCGCAAAGTACCAAAACACGAAATCCCATATTCAAATACTGCTCCATATCCGAAACGGCCGTTTCCAAACTTCCACCATAGGAAGAAAGCTGTTTTGCGCTCAGTTCCAGTAAAGTTCTCGGCGGCAGCGGATAACGTGAAGTCGGCAATGATGCCAGCATAAACAGCGCATATTCTGCTAAAGTTTTCCACAATTCATCCGCACTGATCGTTACCTGTGCCCACTCCCCAGCTAAAATTCCGTTTTTCAGCAGTGCCTCTACATCTTCCTTCATTTGCCAAAGATAATTTTTTGTGCGTTCCATCACACGTGCACTATCACAAATGCAGACAAAACTTGTTTTATCGATATAATCCAACGGCGTAATCATTTTTTCGTAAATGGCTGCTGTATAACGATCTAATCCGCTATGCAACGCATTTTCACGCAATAGTTCCGCATCACCTTTCAGCATTTGAATCAGTTCGTCGCTGGCTGTTTTCTTTTTACTTCGTTTTTCCGCCAGCTGAATAAGTTTTTCCGCAAGTCCTTGCGTCCCTCCCTGCGCCATTGTAGGCAGCACTTCTCCAGCCGGCAATATGGTTACCTGCTCCACATTTTTAATCCGGCGCTGCGTCGCAACATCAAAAGCGCCCATTGCATCCACATCATCGCCAAAAAACTCAATGCGAACGGGCTGCTCCATTCCCGCGCCAAAAATATCTAAAATTCCGCCGCGCAAAGCAAACTGCCCTGTTCCCTCCACTTGTTCACAGCGTGTATATCCCAAACGCACCAACCGCTCACTCAATGCATTCAATTCAATGCTGCTGTTCATATCCAATTCAAGAACGCTTTCCAAAAGGATTTCCTTTGGCATCGTCCGCTGAAGCAACGCCTCCGGTGTTGTTATAATGAGTTGCAGCTTCTGCACTGCGATTTTATAAAGTGCTTCAATTCGTTTTTGCTCCCACTCTCTGGATGCAAGTGTTGCCGCATGAAACTGAAATTCGCGTTGTGCCAGCAGGACAGGATCAAACCCTGTAAAATTCTTCAAATCACTCGCAATGCGTTTCACTTCTGCATCATCACTGCATACCACCAGCATCGGTCTGTGCGATTCTTCCATCAGCGCTGCACAAATATGCGCACGATGCACCTGCCCCAAGCCTGTCATTGCCGCGGGGCATCCTCCCTGCTCGGCACACCCCAGCAACTCGGCCACTTCCGGTATTTGTCGAATTTCTTCAATCAACCGCCTCATAATCCTCTCCTCCTATCACAACGAGTAACGGCAGTCCGCGGTCTACCACGAGGTATCACGCGCACTGCTCTATGAATCTCTTTTTCTTTTATTTCAGCCGTTATAACGGCTCATGGCCTTGTCCACACCATCCGTAATCATACATTCAATTGCATTCAAGCCACGCAAAATCGTTTCCTCAATAGTTTTCCACTCCGCCGCCGTGGGATGTCCCAACACCCAAGCCGCCAAATCATATTCAGGATTCGGTTTTTCACCCACGCCAATTTTAACACGGGGAAAATTCTGACTTCCCAGCTTCGCAATGATATCTTTGATTCCGTTGTGACCGCCTGCACTGCCACTTGACCGTACACGCAGCTTTCCCACAGGCAGCGAAATATCATCATATACCACAATAATATGCTCTGGTGCAATTTTATAAAAATTTGCAGCCTGCTGTACTGCCTGACCGCTTAGATTCATCATCGTCTGCGGCTTCATGACCAACACCTTTTCGCCGCCCAGTGTCACTACAGCGGTGAATGCCTTAAATTTTAATTTATCTACTTTTGCACCGCACCGTTTTTCCAACGCATCCGCCGCATGAAATCCAACATTGTGCCGTGTATTAGTGTATTTTATGCCCGGATTCCCCAAACAGACCACCAACCATGACACTGCACTACTACTTTTTCCCTTAAACAGCATCTCTTATTTTCTCCTTATCCAAAACGGGTAAACGGCGGGAGTCTAAGACTCCCGCCGAACAGAGTTCCTTCTATTGCACAAAATACTTTCTCAGGTAAACAGCTTGGAAACAGACATATCACTGTAAATCCGCTCAATAGCTTCTGCAAACATCTGTGCAACAGACAAATACTTAATCTTGTCGCATGCACCTGCAGAAACAGCGGGAATGGTGTTCAGCAGAGCCATCTCAGCAATGGGACTGTTTGAAATACGCTCCAGAGCAGGGCCTGACAGCACGCCGTGGGATGCACAAGCATGAACGCTGTTTGCACCGCCCACTTCAATGATTGCCTTTGCCGCATTGCAGATGCTTCCTGCTGTATCGACCATATCATCAAACAGAATGCAGTCGCGACCTCTTACATCACCAATGATATTCATAACCTCACATGCATTTGCCTTGGGACGGCGTTTATCAACGATAGCCAGGCTCATACCCAGCTTCTGTGCAAATGCACGAGCACGGGAAACAGAACCGACATCAGGAGAAACAACAACCATCTCCTCGGCCTTTTCCTTAAACAGATCGCCATAATAATCCACAAAGATAGGGTTGCCCAGCAGATTATCCACAGGGATATCAAAGAATCCCTGAATCTGAGATGCATGCAGATCCATTGTCAAAACACGGTCAGCACCAGCAGCTACAATCATGTTTGCCACCAGCTTTGCAGAAATAGGATCTCTTGCCTTGGCCTTTCTATCCTGACGAGCATAGCCAAAATAGGGCATAACGGCAGTGATGCGACCAGCGGATGCACGTCTCAATGCATCGATCATTACCAACATCTCCATCAGGTTGTCGTTAACAGGGTTGCAGGTGGACTGAATCACAAACACATCGCTGCCGCGTACGCTTTCATACAAAGATGCGTAGCACTCGCCGTCAGAAAACTTACCAACCTCAGAGTCCCCTAAATTCGTGTTCAGATGCTTACAGATTTCCTGTGCCAAAACTCGATTGGAGTTACCGGCAAAAATCTTAATGTCCTTACCATGTGCAATCATTCGAAAGTACCTCTCTTTTTTGTTTTTGATCTCTCTACTTATTTTAATGTATCTATGTTTATGGTCGAATTTTCTTCAGCCATAAAGCCTTATTTCAAGCGCCCGTCTTTACGGCGCTGATCCGCCCACCCAGGCAGATTCATTTGCTTTTGGCGCGCAATGCCAAGATCACCTTCAGGCACATCTTCCGTAATGGTAGATCCTGCAGCGGTGAATGCGCCGTTTCCAACTTGCACCGGAGCCACCAAATTGGTGTTACATCCCAAAAATGCATGATCACCGATCGTACAGCGATACTTTTTCTTTCCGTCATAGTTGACTGTAACCGTACCGCAACCGAAATTGACATGTTCCCCTACATCACTGTCTCCGACATAAGTCAAATGCGAAATCTTAGTGCCGTTTCCAACAACGGAATTTTTAACCTCAACAAAGTCTCCGACTTTAATGTCATCACCAATGGTGCAGCCGGGGCGGATATAAGCATACGGGCCAACATGTGTGCGGTTGCCGACAGTACTCTCATTGATCTGAGATGCATTGATGACAGTCTCATCACCGACAATACAACCATTCACCATTGCATTGGGACCGATCTCGCAGTTTTTTCCAATGACAGTATTGCCGCGCAGAATTGTGCCGGGCAAAACCAGTGTGCCTGCACCGATGCGCACCCGGGGATCGATATATGTATTATTCGGATCCATCACATTGACATCGGCAGCAACCAGATTCCGCAGGATTTTGCCGCGGGCAAGAAACTGCAGTGTATTGAGCTCTCTGAAAGAGCGAATGGAAGTAAACCCCTCCACTGTCTCAGCATTCTCTACTTCATCACTGTCTTCTACCATACTTTTCAGAATATTTGCACCAGAGGCTGCATATACATAATTCTTATTCGCCGTATCGATCGGAATTGCTGCCCCCGGAATAATCATTATTTTCTCATCACCCTGCAAAAATTCCTCCAATGCATCGCGATCATTTGATGCGATAACACGCTCCGGCTGAACAAACTTGGACAGGGCTTCCTCTTTGTACTGTTCCGTACAAAAAAGGAAAAAGCGTTCTATCCCCTGCTCACATAGAGCCGTACTAAGCCAAGTCAATACCGGGCAGAATAATATATCCTGCAAAATGAGTGGTTTTTTGATATTCTCTTCGCCGCCGCTTTCGTCATCAACAAAAATAACAGCGCGTTTTATTTCGCTCATGATGTTCCTTCTTCCAAATAGAATGGGAGTTAAAAGCATGTAAAATCTATTGGGACATGCCAAAAATCTCCCTTGCATGATAATACATTTTCATTATAGCAAAGCATTTTAAAAAAATCCACCTTTTACTCGATTTTTTCAGGTTTCGCAAAATAATTTTACTTTTTTCAAAGCAAAAAAATTCCTCTGTATGCTCAAAAATTCTTTCTAATTCTCATCTTCATTTTAATGTATAGATTTTATGATCTATATTATATAATATATTGGATCCGCAGCGTTTTTCTCCATTTTTCTATAAAACACAACTCATAGCTGCGAATCCATTTTCAGCTTTTTTCTATTTTTTGAATTCGCAACAATTTTTTATCATTTTCCTTAAAAAAGCACAATTTATTGTTGAAATCATACTTACTTTGCATTACAATAAATAAGCTGATGGGCAAATGATTTTTTCATCTGCATCTAAGTCTGAATCCGAAACAAAAGGAAAATGCTATGATTAATATTGTACTGGTCGAACCGGAGATCCCGGCTAACACCGGAAACATCTCCCGCACCTGTGCTGTCACAGGCTGCGCCCTTCATCTCATCCGCCCCCTCGGTTTTGATATCTCTGAAAAAGCTGTAAAGCGCGCCGGTTTGGATTATTGGGATCAACTGAATCTGACGGTCTATGACAACCTCGATGATTTTTTTGCCAAGCACCCCGATGCCACAGATATTTGGCTTGCTTCCTCCAAAGCTGCACAGCCTTATTATGAGGCCGAATTTCATGATGGCTGCTGGCTGTTTTTCGGAAAAGAGACAAAGGGACTCAGCGAGGAATTTCTTGCAGCCCATGCTGAGCGCTGTCTCCGTCTGCCCATGTTATCCGGCGCACGGTGTCTGAATCTTTCTAACTCTGTGGCGGTTTTCGCATACGAAGCATTACGGCAGATCGGTTTCCCCGGCTTTCAAACCATTGGAAAGATGCATGATGCCCTATAAATACTTCTACAACTAAATACCATTCTTTGGAATATACTATATTGTAATTTAGGAGGCTATTGCTATGAACTACAACAAAAAAACCGTATCTGATATCGATGTATCCGGTAAAAAAGTTCTTCTCCGCTGCGATTTCAATGTTCCTCAGGATAAGGAAACGGGCGCTATTACCGATGACAAGCGCATTCGTGCGGCACTGCCTACCATCCGGTATCTGCTGGACAATGGCGCTGCTGTGATTGCCTGCTCTCATTTAGGCAAGCCCAAAGGCGAATGGAACAAAAAGCTGACCTTGGCACCTGTTGCTGCCCGTCTTTCCGAGCTATTGGGTCATGAGGTCATTTTTGCCAAGGATATCATCGGTGAAGATGCCAAGGCAAAAGCTGCGGCCTTACAGAGCGGCCAAATCATGCTGCTGGAAAACCTGCGTTTTGATATCGGCGAAGAAAAAAACCATGCTGACTTTGCCAAAGCTCTGGCTGATATGGCAGAGATTTATGTTTCTGACGCTTTTGGAACAGTGCATCGCGCTCACGCTTCCACCGCAGGCGTAGCAGCATATCTGCCCGCAGTGTCCGGAATGCTGATTCAAAAAGAATTGGAAATCATGGGCGGTGCTTTGGAAAATCCCAAACGTCCTTTTGTTGCAATTCTGGGCGGTGCTAAAGTTTCTGATAAAATCAATGTCATTAACAATTTGCTTGAAAAAGCAGATACCATCATTATCGGTGGCGGTATGGCATATACTTTTGCAAAGGCGCAGGGTGGCTCCATCGGCACCTCTCTTCTGGAAGAGGATAAACTGGACTATGCACGCGAAATGATCGCAAAAGCCGAAAGCAAAGGTGTTAAGCTGCTGCTGCCTGTCGACACGCTGGCAGCCACAGAATTTTCAAAGGATGCTGAACCTGTCTGTGTGGATACAATGAATATCCCCGACAATATGATGGGCATGGACATCGGTCCAAAAACCCGTGAGGCATATGCAGCCGCTGTTGCCGGCGCAGGTACGATCGTTTGGAATGGTCCTATGGGTGTATTTGAATTCCCGGCATTTGCAGAAGGCACTAAGGCAATGGCAAAAGCTTTGGCTGAGTCCGGTGCTGTTACCATCATCGGCGGCGGTGACAGCGCAGCTGCTGTTGAGCAGCTGGGTTTTGCTGATAAGATTACCCACATTTCTACCGGTGGCGGCGCTTCTCTTGAATTTCTGGAAGGCAAGGAACTGCCCGGTGTTGCATGCCTGTTGGACAAATAATTCTAAATCCCAATTTTGAACTGGTTTTCTTTCCCTGCCGGAGGAAGTTCCTTCCTCCGGTATGGGTTTTGTACTCATTACGGTACGTTTACATATGATTTCACGATTTAAGTAAGAGCAAGGAGATAAAAGCATTATGAACCGCAGATATCGTAAAACAATTATTGCCGGAAACTGGAAAATGAACAAAACCGCTTCCGAGACCAAGCAGTTTGCCGAAGAGCTGAAGTCCATTATGCCAAGAGCTAAATGGTGTGATGTTCTGGTTTGTGTTCCTTCCGTCAATATTCCTGCAGCGATGCGCGCATTTAAGGACATGCGTGTTTCCGTTGGTGCCGAAAATGTATTCTACGAGAAAAATGGTGCTTTCACCGGCGAAGTATCCGCTGCAATGTTGAAAGACCTTGGCGTAAAATATGTCATTATCGGTCACAGCGAACGGCGTCAGTATTTTGGCGAAACTGATATTATTGTCAATAAGAAAGTCCATGCCGCATTGAATGCCGGTCTGCACCCCATTATCTGCGTAGGCGAAAGTCTGGAACAGCGTGAACTGGGTGTTACCATGGAGTTGATCTCATTGCAGCTTAAATCTGCTCTTGCAGGCGTTTCTGCAGAAAAGCTGCGCAAATGTGTGATTGCTTATGAACCCGTCTGGGCTATCGGCACCGGAAAAACTGCAACACCGGAGCAGGCAGGCGAGGTTTGCACCTTCATTCGCGCTACCATTCGTCATATGTACGGCGCACGTATCGCCCGTTCCATCACCATCCAGTATGGCGGCAGCATGAACCCGGAAAATGCTGCGGCATTACTGGCACAGCCCGATATTGACGGCGGTCTGATTGGTGGCGCTGCACTGAAAAGTGAACAATTCGTTGAAATCATTAATGCCGCAAATCAAGAATAATTTACCACGGTCGGGAGCATATACTCCCAGGAGTTAAAAATTATGAAAACCCCAACTACATTGATTATTATGGATGGATATGGTTTATCTGACAGTATTGAAGGCAATGCCATTAAAGCTGCAAACACACCTATCCTCGATAAGCTGTTTTCTGAAAATGCCCACACTGCATTGTCCGCATCCGGTTTGGATGTCGGTTTGCCGGATGGGCAAATGGGAAACAGCGAAGTCGGTCATACCAATATCGGCGGCGGTCGTGTCGTTTTCCAGGATCTGCCTCGCATTTCCAAAGCCATTGCGGACGGTACTTTCTACGAAAACAAGGCATATAACGCCGCCATGGACGCCTGTCTTGAAAAGGATACTTCTCTCCATCTTTTGGGTCTGCTGTCTGATGGCGGTGTCCATTCCCATATTACACATCTTTTTGCTCTTCTGGACCTTGCAAAGCGCAAGGGTCTGAGCAAAGTATACATTCATGCTTTTCTCGATGGCCGCGATGTACCGCCTTCCTCTGGAAAAGACTTTGTTCAAATGTTGGAAGATCAGTGTGCTGAACTGGGTGTCGGCAAGATCGCCACAATACAAGGGCGATTTTACGCCATGGATCGTGACAAGCGTTGGGATCGCGTGGAAACTGCTTACGATGCAATGGTTTATGGCAACGGAGAATTTTTTGAAGATCCCATTGAGGCTGTTGCACAGTCCTATGCCAACGGTGTCAGCGACGAATTCGTCGTTCCTATTGTATGCGACAAAGATGGCACGATTTCTGACAACGATAGTGTGATCTTCTTCAACTACCGCCCTGACCGTGCCCGTGAGATCACCCGGGCATTGGTCGATCAAAAATTTGATGGGTTTGTCCGCCAATGGTTCCCATTGACTTATATCTGCACCACTGAGTATGACGCATCCATGCCCAATGTCACTGTGGCCTTCCCCCATCAGCCCTTGACCAATGGTTTAGGCGAATATCTCAGCAAACTGGGCCTCACTCAGCTGCGTATTGCAGAAACGGAAAAATATGCGCATGTAACATTTTTCTTCAACGGTGGTTCTGAAACGGTATTTCCAGGTGAAGATCGCATCTTGGTCCCCTCCCCTAAAGTTACTACCTATGACCTTCAGCCAGAAATGAGCGCTGCGCAAGTCACCGAGCAAGCTGTAGCCCGTATCTCCAGCGGAGAGTATGACGTGATTATCCTTAATTTTGCAAACTGTGACATGGTTGGTCATACCGGTGTGTTTAACGCAGCTGTAAAGGCAGTCGAAACAGTCGATACCTGTGTGGGTGAAATCGTTCGTGCGACCGCCGAAATGGGCGGCATCACCATGATCACCGCAGACCATGGCAACGCTGACAAAATGATTGACGATAAGGGCGAGGCACATACGGCGCACACTACCAATCCGGTACCTTTTATCGTTGTTGGTGCCGCCACCGAATTGAGATCCGGTGGTCGTCTGGCAGATATCGCTCCCACCATGCTGGATCTGATGGGGCTAGAATGCCCTGCCGAGATGGATGGTAAAACACTGATTATCCAATAACGGTAACATTGAAACAACTATGAGAACCTCAGGTTCCTGAGAAACGGCATGACTGCGGTCATGCCGTTTTCTCCTTTTATGCGGCTATCCGGACGGATGTATCCGCTTCTTCCATACTTGATGCGTAGATTCCCTCTTTGTATTCTTTCGTCATCGGAATGGTTAAACTCTTTTCTGAAAGCAAACAGAAAAAGACCGTTGCCCCTCTTGAGTCAACGGTCTTTTTTATAAAACTTTTTCCAACAATGTGTATAAAAGGGAGTCTTTCTGTTAATCATATGGTCAGAGGCCCTTTCCCATACCCCCGGAATTGCGGCTATCTTCGGCGTGCCGCAGCCGAAAAGCGCGGCCGCCGTACTTTTCAGTGCGGCGCAGGAGGCACTATGCATAAATCCGGAAAATTAAGTTCTTTTCTGAACGGAGCAGGCTTTTACATAGTCCTGTTCCTGGCCATTGTCGTCATTGGAGCATCGGGCTATTTTGTTTACAAAACTGTTTCCGGCGGACAACCTGTCAAATCCCCATCCACAGACACATCTCTTTCAGTTTCTGAACAGCATGAACATCCGCTGGCAAACGAAACAGAGACTCCTCCTGATCCCAAAGAAGATCGTCAAAGTCTATCCGTATCTGGTACAACACAGATTTCTGCTACAGCACCAATCCCAGAATCCCCGAAAGCGCATCGAATCGTTCGCCCCTTAGAGGGTGAAACGATTGCACCGTTTAGTGTTGATGAACTGATTTACAGTGAAACCATGGGCGATTGGCGCACCCATGACGGAATCGATATTGCCGCCGCGGAAGGCACCAAAGTCGTATCCGCCTCTGCCGGTAAAGTAGCATCCATCGTCGATGACTACTGGATGGGCACCAGCGTCACGGTTTCTTGCGATGATGGCTACGATCTGGTCTATGCTTCTCTTGAAAAAGGTGTCAACGTATCAGTTGGGGATACAGTCGCCCCCGGTGATCCGCTTGGTGTTGTCGGCACCACATCACTTCTCGAAGAAAACGCAGGCACCCATCTTCACTTATCCGTCATGCAAAATGGGGTAGCCATTGACCCTAATATCTATTTAAACAATGCCAAATAATTTCTTCTCTCTTCTCTAAAGAGCAGGAAGCCGCAGCTTAACCAAGCTGCGGCTTCCTGCTCTTTATTTATCCATCCAGCAAACAAGTTCATCAGAAATCGTCATCCCGAGACTCTTTTGCAGTGCAATCGATGCATGATTATCTCGTGCAATCTGCCCAAATGGAATATGCCCACACTCCAGTGCCCTCGCAATCGCCAGCTTCTCCAAATACGTAGCGAAACCACGTCGGCGAAATTCCGGAACAACCGTCAACATACCGATGGAACCTTCATCATGCGTACCGACAAACCCCGCGAGTCTCCCATCCAAAAAAGCACCCACCACGGTTCCGGTTGGAATGCGTTCAAGAATATATGCCCGCGTTTCCTCAAAATTTCCTGCGGACGGACCGGGTAAATGATAGTATTTTGCCAACTCATCCGCATCTTCTTCTGTCATCACGCGCACTTTTGCACCGATATCCGGCAACGCAAAACGCTCTCCTGCATACCATGCATTATAGTAGGTTTCTACACATCTTGGCTGAAACCGCTGAGCAATGAGATCAAATTGCGCAGCCTCCTGTACCTCCAGCATTGCGGCTTCTCTCGGAATACGCTCATACAGACGCAATGCCGTCTGTTCATCATCTGCTGCAAGCTGCCAAATCGACTGATTTGTACAAAACAGACATCCTTTTTCTTCTGCGATTATCACTTCCGAAATCCCTGCCTGCAGAGATGCCAACATATTAATATTCTGATTTAGCTTATGATACAAATATTCCCGTGCCAAGCCCACCTTTTTTTGATCCATTGATAGATTCTCTCCTTTATATTCAGTGCAGAGCACACAAAAGCGGTTCATTCATTCCGTCGTTCACGGACTGTCTGCCAGTATATCACAAAGCCCAGCACAAAACCACAGTTCCGACTCATTTTTTCCTTGTCATTATCACTTTATTGTGTTAATATACTAACTTAATAAGTTATTTTACAACTTTATTCTTTAAATTTCAATGAAAGGAGTCGAAACGAATTGTTTAACGAACGCATTTACAATTTTTCCGCCGGCCCCTCCATGCTCCCTCTTTCTGTTCTCAAACAGGCTCAGAAAGAGCTATTGAACTATGGCGGATCCGGCATGTCAGTAATGGAGATGAGCCATCGATCTTCAAGCTTCGACTCCATTTTTCAGAATACAAAAGCGCATTTACGCTCCCTGATGAAGATTCCAAATACTCACGAAATTCTTTTTTTACAAGGTGGCGCAACCACACAGTTTTCCATGGTTCCTCTCAATTTGATTGGTCCGAGCGGAAAAGCAGACTATGCATTGACTGGAAACTTTTCCGCAAAAGCTTATGAAGAAGCGCAAAAATTTGGTATCTGTACCGTTGCTGCCTCCAGTGCGGCAGAGCATTATACTTTTATTCCCAATCAGGCATCTTTGCAGCTGGATTCCAACGCCTCCTACTTTCATTATTGCGACAATAACACTATTTATGGCACAGAATGGAACTATGTGCCGCAAACCGGCTCTGTTCCACTGGTATGCGATATGAGTTCCAACATTCTTTCTAAACCCGTAGATGTCGGTCAATATGGTCTGATTTATGCCGGTGCACAAAAAAATATGGCCCCTGCCGGTGTCACAGTTGTTATCATCTCTAAAGAGTTAGTAGGGCATGCTTTAAAAAATACGCCTATTATGTTGGATTATGCTACCCATGTGAAAAGTGATTCCATGTATAATACACCCCCTTGCTGGTGTATCTATATTCTGGGTCTGGTATTGCAATGGCTCGAAAGCTTAGGCGGTCTTTCCGCAATGGAAGCAATCAACCGAGAAAAAGCAGCAATTCTCTATGACTATCTTGACGAAAGCAAACTGTTTCACGGCACAGCACAGAAAGAAGCGCGCAGCAAAATGAATGTCACCTTCCGTACAGCGGATCAGGCGTTGGATGCACAGTTTGTAAAAGAAGCTGCCTCTTCCGGTTTCTCAAATTTGAAAGGACATCGTCTGGTAGGCGGTATGCGCGCCTCTATTTATAACGCAATGCCTATACAAGGCGTAAGGGCATTGATCGAATTCATGGCAAAATTCGAAAAAGATCACATATGAAAGGATTGAACTGATATGTTTAAGGTAAAAACATTAAATCATATTTCTCCCTCCTGCAAAGAAATTATGACCCCTGATTCCTATGAAATCGCTGATGATATGGCAAATCCCGATGCCATTTTTGTTCGTGCGACAGATATGCACAATTACGAATTTAATCCTGCTCTGCGCTGCATCGCACGTGCAGGCATCGGCGTAAACTCCATCCCCCTCAAACGCTGCAGTGAAGCAGGTATCGTTGTTTTTAACACCCCCGGCGGCAACGCAAATGCAGTGAAAGAACTTTTCCTTTTTGCACTGAGCATGGCATCCCGTGACCTGATGGGCGGTATGCGTTGGATCTACAACTACGATAATCCTGATCTTCCCGTGGAAGTTGCCATGGAAAAAATCAAAAAACAGTTTGCAGGGCCGGAATATTACCGCAAAACACTCGGTGTGATCGGTACCGGAAACGTTGGTTCTCTGGTAGCTAATATTGCATTGGATCTGGGCATGAAAGTTTATGCTTACGACCCATATCTATCCGTCAATGCAGCATGGCGCGTTTCTCGCCATGTACAACGTGTAGAAAATCTTGATACCTTGCTGAAAAACTGCGACTACATTACCATTCATACGCCTTTAACGGATGAAACCCGTAATATGATCAATGCAGAACGCATTTCGAAAATGAAAGACGGCGTTCGCATTATCAACTATGCCCGTGGTGAGGTGGTCGACCAAGATGCAATCATTGATGCACTGCACAGCGGCAAAGTTGCACGGTTCGTCGCAGACTTCCCCACTGCACGTCTTTGCAAAGAACCCAATGCAATTCTGACACCTCATCTGGGCGGCACCACGATTGAAGCCGAAGCCAACTGCGCACTTATGGCTGCCGAAGAAATGGATGATTATCTGCGCAACGGCAATATCAAAAATTCCGTGAATATGCCTGACATCAGCATGGACCGCAGCGGCATTGCCCGCATCTGCATAATCCACCGAAATCTTCCTGGTATGTTGACCACACTGTTGCCTATTTTTGCAAAAGATCAGGTAAATATCGAAAATATGACCAATAAATCCCGTGGCGAATACGCATATTCCGTTTTTGATATCAATACAGCAGTAGACGAAACTGTTGTCAACGAGCTGCAAACCATAGAAGGTGTCCTGCGCGTACGCGTAATCCACTAAACAATATGGCAGAAACAAAAAAGGTCGTTCGTTTCCAAATGAAACGAACGACCTTTTTTATAACAATGGTCCGCAGCCAAGATATCCCTGTGGATGCTCCAGTTTTTGATTGTATTCATTCATCATACGGAGCATGCCGCATAGTTTATTGTCCCCGTACACGCTATAGTGTGCACCGGGCACCTCTGAGGCAACCAATGCCAAAGCCGCAAGGCGCTTTTCCTCCGGACACAACAGTTCCAACAGGCAGACAGTATCGCCTTTTTTCTGCACAATTGCACATAAATCAGCACCATTGATCTGCATTAAAAACATACCGCCTTCGGCACGTTCCGCCAAATCTCTCTGGATTGATGACACCAACGCACCGCCGACAATATGATTCTTTCCCATCAGCAGCCGTTCGCGCGCTTGATCATATTCTTCCGGTTCTGCCCGCCTGATCTTACCGACAGCCTGGGGCAACCGTGCGCTATCAACCAAAAAGCTTTCTTGTTGCTCCATTGTCCAGAATCCTTGCATTGAAAAAAAGAGTTCCAGCTCGTCATTAGGCAGCAGTGTCCAAACAGCTCCAGCTCCTTTTTCAACCATAAAGTCGCAGGCTGTTTCCACAAGCCAGCTTGCATACTTTTTATGACGATGCTGCAGATCTGTTGTCAGTCCCACCAAACATGGTGCAGGTGCATAGCTGTCTTTCTTTTCATCATACCAAAATGCAGGCAGAAAATACACAGCGCTTTGAATCATACCATCTTCCAACAATACAAGGCTTGACTCCACATGGTCGGGCACAAAGCAATGTTCAAAGAAATATTCATCACTGACACTATTGGGAAAGCCCTCTCTCCACAATGTCTTCAAACGCGGCAGATCCCAAACACGACCTGCGCGGAGCTTCAGCATTGGCTTTGTACCCATCTTATTCCAGCGGCAGCAGCAATGCTGCAACAATGTAAACTAACAGCACGGTGCCAAAGCTGCCAAAGCCGAGCAGCACCGCAACAATGCGAACAATATTAGGGTCGATATTAAAGTACTCGCCAATACCACCGCAAACTCCGGCAAAATAGTGAGACGATGCGGAACGATACAATTTTTTCATCTACAGTCATCCTTTCTTGTCAGATACCAAATTTCCTTCGGTATCAAATCTTATTGCTTCAATACTATTTCTGGTCTGCTTTGCAATTTCATCCAGCCGTACCTTTGCTGCATAGTCCGACACAAAAGTATATGCCACACCGCGGCGTTTTGCGCGGCCTGTGCGACCGATACGGTGAATGTAATATTCATTTTCATCAGGCACATCGTAATTAAAAACAACATCCACGTCATCCACATCGATACCACGCGCCGCCACATCTGTTGCTACAAAAACGCGAAGCTTGCCGTCACGAAAATACTTCATGACGCGTTCACGCTTTGTTTGCGGAATATCTCCATGAATACATTCGGCCTCCATACCTGCCATTTGCAGATATTTGGTAACGCGTTCCACAGTGCCCTTCGTATTGCAGAATACGACCGCACGCTCATACTGTTCCTTTTCCAGAATTTTGAGCATAGTATTGACCTTGTCATTCATCGCAACATCCATACTATACTGCATGATATCCGGTTTATTCACCTCGTCAGCACGCACAGTGATCTCTGCTGCATCACGCTGATAGACCCACGCAATATCCATTACCTCACGAGAGATGGTCGCAGAAAACAATCCCAGATTTTTGCGGTTGGGAATCTTATCCAGAATACGTGTCACATCGTGAATAAAGCCCATATCCAACATACGGTCGGCTTCATCCAAAACAATTGTCTTCACAGCATCCACTTTGATCGTGCGACGCTTCATATGGTCGCTGAAGCGACCGGGTGTTGCTACAATAATCTGCGGGTGACGCTTAAGCGCATTGATCTGCTTTGCAATCGGCTGACCACCATAACAGCACACCACCTTCACACCCTCCATAAATACTGACAAATCCCGCAGTTCATCGGTGATCTGAAGCGCAAGCTCACGTGTTGGTGCCAAAATAATCGCCTGTACAGCGCTGCTTTCAGAATCGATATGCTCCAGAATCGGGATACCAAATGCAAAGGTTTTACCGGTTCCTGTGGGTGCTTTTGCCGTAATATCTCTCCACTCCAGCATGGGTGGAATGGCACCTGCCTGGATGGGGGTAGAAACTTCATATCCTTTTTTCTCGATTGCGCGCATCAAAGACTCAGATAATCCAAGAGAGTCAAAACGCACGCCTTCCGTTACTTCCATAATTTCTGTTATCCTTTATCTCTTATAGTATGATTTAAAATTATATCACCTTTGCCCACTGTTCGCAAGATAACTCCCGACTTCTGCATGATTTCCAGTATTTTATTGTATAATATTCTTCAAATACTATACAATTTTATCTTTTTATGCTAGAATAAACTTGTATTTTTATTGACTTAAAGGAGCAAATATACATGATTACAGTAACAGATTTGAGTTTGCAGTACGGTGGCAGTGTACTGTTTTCTCATGTCGATCTGCAGTTTACCCGCGGTAACTGCTATGGCATTATCGGCGCAAACGGCGCAGGTAAATCCACTTTCTTGAAAATTCTGTCCGGCGAGATTGAGTCCACTTCTGGTTCTGTCGATATCCTGCCCAAAATTCGGATGTCCGTTTTGAAGCAGGATCAGAACAAATACGATGCTTTTTCTGTAATGGATACCGTCATCATGGGGAATCAGCGCCTTTATGATATCGGCAAGGAAAAAGATGCAATCTACGCTAAAGAAGAAATGACCGACGAAGACGGCGTGCGTGCCTGCGAACTGGAAGAAGAGTTTGCAGAGCTTGGCGGTTGGGAAGCCGAATCTGACGCATCCCGTATTCTTCAGGGTCTTGGCATCGGCGTTGAGCTCCATCAAACCCAGATGAGTGATATGGATGCCCGTTTGAAGGTCAAAGTTTTGCTGGCACAGGCACTGTTTGGCAATCCCGATTTGCTGCTGCTGGACGAACCCACCAACAACCTGGATATCGCTGCAATCAACTGGCTGGAAGACTTCCTGCTGGACTTCTCCGGCACCGTAATCGTCGTCTCCCATGACCGCCACTTCCTGAACACCATCTGCACCCACATTGTGGATATAGACTACGGTAAGATTAAGATGTATGTTGGTAACTACGATTTCTGGTATGAGTCTTCCCAGCTTGTGCAGCAGCTGCTGCGTCAGCAGAACAAGCGCAACGAAGATAAAATCAAAGAATTGCAGGACTTTATCTCTCGTTTCTCCGCCAATAAATCCAAGTCCAAGCAGGCAACTGCACGTCGTAAGCTCCTTGATAAGCTGACTGTTGAGGAAATGCCGGCGTCCTCCCGCCGCTATCCCTATGTCGCTTTCTCCCCTGACCGTGAAGTCGGCAAAGATATTCTCTTTGTCAGTGATGTTTCCAAGACCATTGATGGCGTTAAAGTTTTAGATCATGTTTCCTTTATTGTTGATCACGATGACAAGATTGCATTTGTCGGCGAAAACGAAAATGGTCAAACCGCTCTATTTAAGATTCTAACCGGCGAAATGGAGCCGGATGAAGGTACTGTAAAGTGGGGGCAGACCGCCTCTTTCAGCTATTTCCCAAAAGACAATTCCCCTTATTTCAACGACAATGACGACAATCTGGTGCAGTGGCTGCGCCAGTATTCTCAGGACCCTCACGAGACTTATCTGCGTGGTTTCCTGGGGCGTATGCTCTTTTCCGGTGATGAAGTCTACAAACCTGTCAAGGTTCTTTCCGGTGGCGAAAAGGTACGCTGCATGCTCTCTCGTATGATGCTCTCCGGTGCCAATGTTCTGCTGCTGGATCAGCCCACCAACCATTTGGACTTGGAATCCATCGCCGCTGTCAACAGCGGTCTTGAAAACGTGAAGTGCAATGTGCTCTTCGCCTGCCATGACCATCAGCTGGTAGAAACCGTTGCAACGCGTATCTTCTGTTTTAACCCCGATGGCACCATGACCGACTACCGCACCAATTACGAGTCTTATCTCGAAAAGACAGGTGCCGCTCAGGAATAATTTATATCTATAGTAAAAGGCATGGGTTTCTTATAGAAATCCATGCCTTTTTATTGTGCAGCACAATTGATGTGTCAGATGTTATGCACCCGCTTCTGTGGTTTCCATCGGAAATGTGACTGTCCAATTTCCCTCCAATGCACTCTCGGAAGTAACAAATTCTCCATAAAGCGCATAGTGCGGGAGCATCTCAAACGGAACATTATCAAAAATATATTCTTCATAGCTGCCGCTTCCATTTTCATCAAAGAATGAAACAGATCCGTTGCATTCCAGCAGTTCCCCGGTTTCTTTGTTCTTTAAAGAAATAAATCCATGATTATCCGTTTTTAAAATATCTTCATAGTAAACTTGTACGCGCAATGTTTCCCTAATATATCCTATACTGTGAATGGATACACCGTCAACAGGTGAAAGATCGATATTATTTTCGTCCAAAACAACTGCGCCATTCTGATTATTAAAACTTTGCAGCTCTCCACTCATCCCTCGGAGATCCACAAGCTGTGTTTGTGCATCCATCTTCGCCTTGCTCAAATCAATATCAGTCATGGTATGCTCCGATTTATGCTTATGCCCCAAAAATCGTTCAACAGAGAATGTGATTTTTCTGCCCTCTATACGCTGCCCATTCCAGTTCTTAATCGTAATCAAAAACAGTGCGGTTTTTGTTTCAGGAGCATAGTTTACCAATTCACAAGTTCCTGTAGCATCAAAAGGTGTGTTGATTGTATAGCTGTCAAAAAGATCGATTGTTTCATCAAAACGATCTCCCTCTAAATCCTGTATGGAAATATAAATTTCTGCCGTATCCTGATGTATATATGCTGCAATAACACCCATGCGTATGCCATTGTCCTCACATGACATTTGAACGGGCCGGAAAAACTGCGCTGCTGCCGGCGAAACATTATACAGCATTTGATAAACCGCCGGAACCGTTGCCGCAAGAACGGGTACGGAAAGTGCAGCGCAGATTGTAGCAGCAGCGACAGCGGCAATCCATCTTTTGTGCAAGGGGAACACTTTTCCCTTCTTCTTCGCATCATGCCCCGCTGTTTCCATCTCCGCTTCCTGAACGAACTTCTCATCGATAAAATACATGCCTTCGATCAAGTCCTTTCCCTTCATAGATGTAACCCTTCCCTTTCTAAATCATCCCGTAATTTTTTTCGCATACGATGCAGTTGTGTTTTAACTTTGCTTTCGCGAAAACCACAGCGTGCAGCGATTTCTTGAATGGAGTCTGCGTACCAATAGCGCCGCACAAAAATCATTCTGCTGTCCTGCGGCAATCCAGCAACAAAACAGTTGAGTAGCCTTCCGATATCTTCTCCCTCCAAAGTAATATCCGCACTTCGGTCCGGAATGCAGTGCTCCAATTCTTCTGTTAATGCCACAATATTAGCTTGGCGCTTTTTAGCAAGATTCCAGTCCAGCTTTCCCAATGCACAATGCCGACAAATTTTGGCAAGGTAAGCAAATAAATATACTGGCTTTTCAGGTGGAATAGCATTCCATGCCTTCATATAGGTATCGTTGACACTCTCCTCTGCATCTTCATGATTTTGCAGAATTTTAAATGCAACACAATAAAGCTTTTCGCCATAAGATATATTGATTTCAGAAATTGCGTTCTCTTCACGCTCTTCAAACAGCTCTATAATTTCAGCATCTTCCATGTCGATCACCTCCTAAACAGTTATATCTTCACCTATATAGAGGGAAAGGATTTAAAAAGGTTACACAAAAAAGCAGTATTAAGGCAAAAACCTCAATACTGCTTTCTTATATCACATAAATAAAGATTTTCTATGAAAATGACTTACTTTTTCAGTGTACCGTTTGCACTGGCAGTCAGATACGCATTAATGAATCCATCCAAGTCGCCATCCATCACATTGTCGATGTTGCCAGTTTCAAATCCGGTACGAGTATCCTTGACCATCTGATAGGGCATGAAAACATAAGAACGAATCTGACTGCCCCACTCAATTTTCATCTGTACACCTTTGATGTCAGAGATCTTATCTGCATGCTGCTGTGCTTTCAGCTCAGCCAGCTTTGCACGCAGCATCTTCATACAGTTATCCTTATTCTGGAACTGGCTGCGCTCCTGCTGCGAAGCAACTACAATACCGGTAGGCGTATGGGTCAGGCGCACTGCGGAAGAAGTCTTATTGACGTGCTGACCACCTGCACCGGATGCACGGTATACCTGCATTTCAATATCTTCTTCACGGATTTCAATTTCCGTATCATCATCGATTTCCGGCATAACCTCAATTGCCGCAAATGAAGTCTGACGACGGGCATTTGCATCAAAGGGAGAAACACGAACCAAACGGTGTACACCATTTTCACTCTTCAAATAGCCATATGCGTTTTCACCCTCAATGGCAATCGTTGCAGACTTGATACCGGCTTCATCACCATCTTCATAATCAAGAATTTTATAGGTAAATCCATGGCGATCGGTCCAACGGGTATACATACGATACAGCATCGAGGTCCAGTCCTGTGCCTCAGTACCGCCAGCACCAGCATGGAAGGTCATGATTGCATTATTGCCATCATATTCACCAGACAGCAGTGTTTCCAAACGGCGGTCTGCAATTTCTGTTTCCAGCTTATCGTAAGACTCCGTCAACTCATCCAGCAGAGAATCATCATCCTCTTCAATTGCCATTTCACATAGCGTCATCGCATCTTCCCAGTCGACACACAGCTTATCATAAGCATGGAGCTTATTTTCCAAACGCTTGATCTGCTGTGCAACCTTTTGGGAATGCTCCATATCATTCCAGAAACCATCCTGTGCACTCTCATCCTGCAAGCGATCATAGTCCTGACGGGCAGCTTCAATATTCAGCGCTGCCTTCAATTCCTCCAATGTAGGTTTCTGTGCAAGCAGCTTTTGTTTATATTCATCATACTGAATCAAACTCATACCATCTATCTCCATTTATATTAAATATTGTACTCATTCTTATTCATTATATATTATATCGAATTTCCTTTCTTCTGTAAAGAAGTTTGCTCCGAAAAAAGTGCAAAAATACCTTTTTTTATTTTGATATAGTTTTACACCTTTCCATGTTTCTCCTCCATATTGATCCTGTATATTTTGTCAATTATTTTTTAAATCCATCTCTCACACACATTTTTCCATGAATTTGGAGCCTCCAGTTGCAGCATTGCCAAAAAATGGTCTGCACCCTTGCAATTTAACATATTATCACATAAAATACCTAAAAACCTTTTTTTATGCATGGTCAGGTCTATTTTTCTTTCATATGCATATATGTTATAAAAGGGGTCGTAAACGCATAGTCGAAGATGAGGAGAGGAAGTAAAACGTTATGGATCAGTTTATGATATTTTTAACCGCGCTTGATAATCTGGTTTGGGGGATTCCCACATGCATTCTCATCATTGGCTGCGGTATTTGGCTGACACTGCGCGTTCGTTTTCTGCAAATCCGCCATTTAGGCAAGGCACTGAAATATATGATGAAAAACGAGGCTGATGGAGTCGGTGAAGTCAGCAGCTTCGGTGCACTTTGCACCGCCCTTTCCGCTACGATCGGAACAGGCAATATTGTTGGTGTTGCTACCGCAATCGCAGCTGGTGGTCCGGGTGCATTATTATGGATGGAACTCGCCGCATTTTTTGGTATGGCCACAAAATATTCTGAGGGTTTGTTAGCGCTGAAATACCGCACCATTGATAAAGATGGCCATGTTCTCGGCGGGCCATTCTACTACATTGAACGCGGCATGGGGAAGCATTGGAAATGGCTTGCGGCAATGTTTGCCGGTCTGGGCGCCGGCGCAGGTCTGCTTGGTATCGGTACCATCACACAAATCAACGGTATCACCTCTGCCGCCCAGAATTTCTTTGACCCTGCCCGAGAACATGTTGTCTTCACAATCGGTGAGGGTGCCACTTCCGTTCCCATCACATGGACCACCATCATTGCAGGTCTGCTGGTCACCCTCTTTGCCGCTTTGGTAATTATTGGCGGTATTAAACGTATTGCCAGCGTAACACAGGTTGTTGTCCCCTTTATGGCTATTACATATATTTCCTTTGCTGTAATTCTGTTACTGTGTAATTTTCCTGCAATTCCTCATGCCTTTGCTACCGTTTTCACATGCGCATTTGCACCACAGGCTGTTTTCGGCGGCATGATCGGCGCCACCATAAAAGATGCAATCCAAAACGGTGTTGCCCGCGGCATCTTTTCCAATGAAGCTGGTCTGGGCTCCGCTGCAATTGCTGCCGCGGCTGCCAGAACAAAGGAACCAGTTCGCCAGGGCCTTGTTACCATGACAGCTACCTTTATTGATACCATCGTTGTTTGCACCATGACCGGTCTTGCCATCGTCATTACCGATGCCTGGTTGCCGCAATATGGTTTGAAAGGCGTCGAAATCACTACCCGCGCCTTTCAGGTCGGTCTTCCCTTCCCACCTCAGATTTCCGCATTTATTTTGATGATCTGCTTAGTTTTCTTTGCATTTACCACAATTCTTGGATGGAATTATTACGGCGAACGCTGCCTTGAATATTTATCGCACGGAAACAAAACTGCTGTCAAATGTTATCGCTGGCTGTATATTGCTGCGGTGTTTGTCGGTCCATATTTAACAGTTTCCGCAGTGTGGACTATTGCCGATATTTTCAATGCTTTAATGGCATTGCCAAACATCATTGCACTGTTGGCACTTTCCGGTGTCGTAGCAAAAGAGACAAAGCAGTATTTTTATAAAGATGCACAGCGCGAATTATTGCGGCGCCGGCAGAATCACCAATAAATCACTGATAAAAAAGTACTTCCGCCGTATGCGGAAGTACTTTTTTATCAATTCAATTGTCCCTTTATTTTTTTTCAATAGTCATTTTCATTGCCTGTAGGCCAAAAATAACGGCGCCGCCAATCAAGAAGAAAAGAATACTAAACGTCTCCAATGTCATTGCATCTTTCGGAATTTCCAACGTTGTCGGACCTAAAATAACAGAATAAATAGAACCTAACATCAATCCGATAATTAGGAAAATCATCTGTGCACGATATTTGCTCATCAAATAACGCAGTAGGCGAATGATTAAAAACGCCCCCGAAACCACACCCAGTGCAAAAAACAGCACCGTGGGCAATGCCGAAAAGTTAAGCCCCATCAGGCTTCGCACTGCGGATAAAACAGGGATATAAAGCCCCATAATCAGAAGCAATGTAGAACCAGAAATCCCCGGAAGCACCATCGCCGAAATCGCAATAATTCCACCTACATACACATAAAGCAACGATCCCACTCCGCTTCCGGTGCTGCCTGAAACCGGATTGAACGAAGAAACTGCTACTACAAAAACAATGCCAATCAGTACATAAAAAATCCATTTCATATGACCGCTCAAAGTTGTTTTCTCTTCGTGAATCACTAACGGAATGGCAAACAAAATAAAGCCGATAAATAGCGAACTAATGGCATAAATATGGCTTTCAAATACTTGCGTCAGCACCAGAATCGCAAGGGTCATTCCCACGACCCAGCCGATACCAAGCTGCACTAAAAATTTAAATGCCTCTATGCGCTCTTGCTTTCCACCGCGAAACAAATCATCCAAGGACGAAATAAACCGATCATAGAATCCAAGCAGAAATGCAATTGTACCTCCCGAAACACCGGGAACGCTGTCAGCCAAGGCCATACATAACCCTCTCACCGCATTGACGAAAACCAAATCAGGCCCCTCCTTTTATTCAACCGTAAACGCTCAACATACTCTATTGGCAGAGAATATCATACAGGTATCAAGATACTTTTGTCAACAAAAAGCAGCTTATGTAAGCTAATCTTTACAATCCTTCAAAAAATGAGATGCAGCAGAATGCACCATAAAACTATAAATATTTACTCTCCCATTTTTACATTCTACGCAGATTTTTCAGACTCATTTTTGCCCCCGTATGTCCTTGATCAGCGGCCTGCTCCCATAAACAAAATGCTGTGTCTTTATTGCGTGGTAACCCGTCACCGTAATAGTTGCACACACCAAAATAATACATTGCATCAGCATTCCCCAGCTCCACCGCCTTTTCCCAAAGCTGAAGCGCCGTTTTCAAACTTCTGTCTCTTCCACGCCCATAGTAATATCCCTCTGCCAGCTTTTCGATGTAACTGCTGTCGTCAGACTTTAATGCCGCCGCAATTATTTTTGCATCCTGTTTACTGGCCATATTGCTGACCACCCTTTCCCATGTGCCGCCCTGTTATCAATATCATATAAAAATTTATTATATCATAAAGCATTCTCTTTATCAACAATCCATATTTTAAAAAAAGAAATGCTGTCTTGCAATTGCAGGACAGCATTTCTTTTTTATTTATGAGTCACATGCCAAATATTATCTGCATATTCCGCAACACTGCGGTCTGCCGCAAAAATGCCGCTTCGTGCGATGTTGTGCAAGGATATGCTGTTCCACTTGGCAGGATTCTGATAGACTTCCACCATGCGACGTTCCGCATCACAATATGCAGCAAAATCGGCCAGCAGCATATATTCATCCGCAGTACCATAACGCGTGTGCAGCAAGTGCTCATAAAGCTCATCATACCGCATACCGCCAAATCCATCGCGAATCTGATCCAAAACACGATGCAGCACAGGATCACGCTGATAGAACAGATTTGGATCGTACCCATTTCTCTTCACTTCTGCAACTTCATCTGCATGCAGTCCGAAGAGAAACATATTTTCATCCCCCAAAACATCATGCATTTCTACATTTGCACCATCCAACGTACCAACTGTCAAGGCACCGTTCATCATGAACTTCATATTACCTGTTCCCGAAGCTTCTTTACCCGCCGTGGATATCTGCTGCGAAACTTCAGATGCAGGCATCAGCTTCTCTGCCAGAGAAACGCAATAATTCTCTAAAAACACCACCTGCAAACGATCTTTGCAAACGGGATCATCGTTAATCTGCTTTGCAAGAGAGTTGATCAAACGAATGATATCCTTTGCGACCTTATAGCCGGGGGCCGCCTTTGCGCCAAACAAATATACATGGGGCACAAAGTCCATATTAGGGTTATCCCGCAGCTGCTGATAACTTGCAATAATCTGCATCACATTCAAAAGCTGGCGCTTATATTCGTGCAAGCGCTTGACCTGCACATCAAAAATACCGTCAGTATTCAGCATGATACCATGTGTACGCTTTACATAATGGGCAAATGCATCTTTATTGTCGCGCTTGATTTTCGCAAGTCTTTCTTGAACGGCTGTATCGTTTGCATATGCATCCAGCTTCAAAAGTTCATTCGGGTTCAGAAGATACTGATTGCTTCCGGTCAACTCCCGAATCAATGCATCAAGGCCCACATTGCTCTGTGCGAGCCAGCGGCGATGATCGATGCCATTCGTTACATTTTTAAACTTGGCAGGGGTCATCTGACAAGCTTCACGAAACACATCATTGCGCAGAATTTCAGTATGAAGCCCCGAAACACCGTTTACGGCACTGCCGCCGGCAATGCACAGGTTTGCCATGCGAACTTCTCCACCCCACACAACTGCCATCTTTTCGGTGATCGCATCATTATGATGATAAAACGCTTCCACTTTGCGTTGATACCGTTTGCTGATTTCATCAATGATTTGCCAAATGCGAGGCAGCAATCTCTGAATCAACACCTGCGGCCAACGCTCCAATGCCTCCGCCAAAACAGTATGATTTGTATAGGCCACTGCATTTTTCGTAATTTCCCAGGAAATATCCCAAGAATATCCGGCATCATCCATCAAGATACGCATCAATTCCGGAATAACCAGTGTCGGATGGGTATCGTTGATCTGAATAATGTTCTTCTCATGAAAATTCTTCAATGTTCCATATACTTCCAGATGTTTTCGCACCATAGACTGCACTGTAGCAGACACAAAGAAATACTGCTGCTTTAAGCGCAAAGACTTGCCTTCAATATGCTCATCATTGGGATAAAGAATCTTGGTAATCGTTTGTGCCATAGTCTGCTCTTCTGTGGCGCGAACATACTGACCACTGGAAAACAGTGCCATATCAAGTGTACGAGGCGACTTTGCATCCCACAGGCGCAGGGTATTGACATGATCCGTTCCATAACCTGCAATTTGCATATCGCAAGGAATCGCAATCACCGTGCTGTAATCCTCATGCACCACGTGGAGATGCCCATTATTCCAAACCTCACGCAAATGGCCGCCAAAATGCACCTCTTCCCGCTCTTCAGGCTTCGGAATCAACCATGCATCGCCCATCGTTTTCCAATCATCCGGCAATTCAACCTGCTGTCCATCTACAATGCGCTGCTTGAAGATGCCCAGCTCATAGCACAAAGAGTATCCGGTTGCAGGAATATCTAATGTTGTCATTGAATCCAGATAGCATGCCGCCAGACGTCCTAAGCCGCCGTTACCAAGACCGGCATCAGGCTCCATTTCAAAAATATCCGCAGGCTGAAAACCCATCTCTTCAATGGCACCATTTAACGCATCCAGAACCCCCAAATTATAAGCATTCTTCATCAAACTACGGCCCATTAAGAACTCCAATGACAAGTAGTGCACCTGGCGCTCATGGTTGCGCTGCACTTTCTCTCGTGTTTCCGCACCATGAAACGCCATCATATCACGCAGCACAAGTGCGCATGCTTTGAACATATATTCTTCATTGATATCCGTTTCCGTAATACCATAGTTCAAGCGCAATTTGCCTCGAATCGCTTCTTTCATATCGTTCTTTGTGTAAACTTGATGCATGGGACATTCCTCACTTATTTTAAAAAATTGACAAGCATCCACACAAGATGCCTTCCTATCTTATCCGGTTCAATTATTACAGAGCTTTTCATAAATATGATGATATTTCTCAGCACTTTTTGTCCAGCTGAAGTCTTCCACCATTGCACGCTTCTGCAATGTATGGAACGCTTCCTGATCCTCTCGAAACAGATTCACTGCCTGGCGCACCACATACCACATATCACCGGCATTGTAATTGGCAAAGGTAAATCCATTTCCACCGCAGCACCATTCTTCATAAGGATGCACGGTATCCTTCAGCCCACCAGTCTCACGCACGATGGGCAGTGTACCGTAACGCATGGCGATCATCTGGCTCAAACCGCACGGCTCACTCTTAGAGGGCATCAGGAATAGATCTGCACCGGAATAAATACGCATAGAAGTTGCTTCATTATACTCGATACGCGCCGCCAACATATTAGGAAAACGATATTGCGCATTGCGGAAAAACTCCTCATACTGCCAATCACCCTTGCCCAAAATAACGAGCTGGATTCCCTGATCCATCATACCATCCAGCGCTTCACAGATTAAATCCAATCCCTTATGGGAAACCAACCGGCTGACAACCGCCACAATCGGAATATCAGGATCTTCCCTCAGACCCATCTCTTTTTGCAGTGCAGCCTTACACACAGCCTTTCCGCTCAAATCATCCACGGTATAGTTTTGCACAATCTGGCGATCCTTGCTCGGATCGTAACGCTCCATATCAATCCCGTTCAGCACACCGTACAGTTTCCAGTCGCACAAATTCATAACGCCTTCCATACCATGGGCAAAATATGCATATTTCAATTCCTGCGCATAAGTCGGACTGACTGCTGTGATTGCATCAGCAGTCAGCAATGCCCCCTTGAGCAGGTTCACATCTCCAGAGAATTCCAGCGTCCCACCGTCAAACCATCCTGCAGGCAATCCAAAAAGGTCCTCTAATGTTTCACGTCCATAGCGGCCCTGATACTCAATATTATGCACCGTAAATACCGTACGGATACTGCGCAGCACATCCCAGCGCACAGCATCATCTGCCAAATAAATCGGCACCAGCGCACTTTGCCAATCATTACAATGAATCACTTCCGGCATGAAATCCAGATGGGTCAGCAATGATACAACACTGCGTGAAAAATAGGCAAACCGCTCACCATCATCATAGTAACCATAAAGATCAGGACGTGCAAAGTAATACTCATTATCAATGAAATAGTATGTTACTCCATCTTTGTGGTATCGGAACAATCCGCAGTATAAATTGCGCCAAGCAAGTGTAATATAGATATATTTTACAAACTCCAGTTCTTCAATGTACTTTTCTGCCACCGTCTGATAAAGCGGCATAATCACTTCTACTTCATCACCACCGGCCGCCAGTGCCTGAGGAAGACTTCCGGCCACATCCGCAAGCCCCCCCGTCTTACAAAAAGGGACACATTCGCTTGTTACAAATAATACCTTCATCTTTTCCTCCAATCACATACCGCTCGCCGCTGCCACCGTTGTGCAGCCCCTAACGATCCGGCTTTTTTATGACAGCAGTTTGCACATCATACTATACTGAATTTTGAAATTGCCAATGGATAATTACTATGCCCCATCAGCATACGATATTCATTTACTGTTACATTTTTATCTGCAATCGCATACTTTAACGTTGCACCCACATGAATCACTGTATCCTGCATTAAAATACAGCCAATGACTTTTGCGCCTTTTTCCACATGGACACCTCGGAAAATGATACTATCCCTCACTTCACCTTCGATAATGCATCCATCCGCAATCAGCGAATTTGTACACTGACTTTCCGGACCATAGTATGTAGATGCGTCGCTGCGATCCTTTGTACGAATCGGACGATCTTTCATAAAAAGATCTGCACGCACAGAACTGTCCAGCAGTTCCATACTGCGCTGATAGTACTCCGAAACAGAATCAATTCTCGCTGCATATCCGTCAAATACAAATGCATGCAGATTCAGTCGATCTTTCATACCGATCAACACTGCGTTGCGAAAGCTGTATTCATTATGCGCGTCACATTCCATAACCAACTCCAGCAGCAATTTTTTGCTCAGCACATATACATCAAGTGCTTCATAGCCGCCTGCCAACATACTTCCGTTGATGACATCCGTAATATTTTTCTTTTCATCAAGCATATAGGTTGTTTTCTTTTCCATATTACAATGCGGTGTGCATACACAGGTAATATCAGCCCCCGATCGGATATGTTCTTGCAAAACATCTCCCATTGGCATATTGCAGATCAGAGAACCGTTTGCCAAAACTACATAGTCCTGCCGAATACGCTGCACATAGCTCTCAATGGAAGTCAGGGCCTCCATATTACCTCGGAAAGCGCGACTGGGATCATTTTTCGGTGTTGCAGGCAAAAGCCGCAGGCCGCCATGTCTCCGGCTGAGATCCCAGTCCTTTCCGGAACCGATATGATCCAGCATACTTTGATATTTGTCCTGCAAAATAATTCCCACATCCGTTACACCGGCATTGACCATATTGGAAATCATAAAGTCAATCATGCGATAACGTGCTGCATAAGGAATAGAATCCGATACACGGTGTTCTACCAGCGTTTTCAATTTTTCGCATTTACTGTAAGCAAAGATAATACCATGCATACGGTTCATTTTCTGCGCACCTCCTCATGATTCCGATCCAACATTTTGTTTGGCTCTACAACTTCCTGCCCTGCAATTTCGCAAAACGGACCGATAACCGCAATCCCCCACTGCCCCGGATCTTTTGTCATTTCCGGTGGCGCACCTACTCTCGCGCCTGCTCCAATATGGGCTGCTTCGCCGATGATCGCATATTCAACCACCGCTCCTGCCTCGATCACCGCACCAGGCATAACAACACTATAGCGTATTACCGCATCCGGCCCCACATTAACAGAGTGTGCAATCACAGAATTCTCAATAGCACCTTCCACCGTACAGCCTTGGGTAATAACGCTATGACTCACCACTGCGTTTTCTCCAAGAAATGCAGGCGCTTTACGGGGAGCACGCGCATAAATCGGCCACTCTTTGTCAAAAACATCCAACCCACCATTGCGTGCCAACATATCCATATTGGCATCCCACAGGCTGTCCAATGTACCCACGTCTTTCCAATAACCGTCAAAACGGTAAGAAACCATTTTTTTCTTATCGCGGAGCATCTTTGGAATAATATTTTTACCAAAATCATTTTGTGAAGCATTATCCAACTCATCATCAATCAGATACGCACGCAATTCCTTCCAGGAAAAGCAGTAAATACCCATTGATGCCAGATTACTCTTAGGATTTTTTGGTTTTTCTTCAAACTCAATAATGCGATCCGCCTCGTCCACATTCATGATGCCAAAGCGCGGTGCTTCATCCCAAGGCACTTCCATGACGGAAATCGTACAATCTGCTCCGGTTTCTTTATGGTGATTGACCATTTTTGCATAATCCATTTTGTAAATATGGTCGCCGGAAAGAATCAGCACATATTCAGGATCATACAAATCGATAAATCCGATATTCTGGTAAATGGCATTTGCAGTACCTTTATACCAAGTACCTTCATCTCCCTGTGTCACATAAGGAGGCAAAATATGTACGCCGCCATCACTCTGATCCAGGTCCCACGGCTGTCCACTGCCGATATAGCTGTTCAATTCCAAGGGCTGATACTGTGTCAGGACACCCACAGTATCAATACCGGAGTTTACACAGTTCGATAAAGGGAAATCAATAATCCGGTATTTACCCCCAAAGGGAATCGCCGGCTTCGCTACCTTCCCTGTCAAAACGTACAACCGGCTGCCTTGTCCCCCTGCAAGAAGCATTGCTACTACCTCTTTCTTCATCGCTTAGCCAATCCTTTCCTCTTTCAGTCTCTTTTCCACCGTCAAGTTTTGTTTTACACTTTTAGTTTTTGGTACACGAAGATACCCTTCTCCACGAAGTACAATCCCCGCCATTGCCGGAATTGTAATCGAAATACTGCAGGGGTGAGCGTGAGATGCTACCCATTCTGTTCGCACAGGCATCGGATTCCCTGTTCCGGTGCCACCAAATCGGATCTCATTAGAATTAAATATCTCACAATACTCTTTCTTTTGTGGAACACCAAACCGATAGTCGTGTAGTTCAACAGGCGAGAAATTTACCACACAAATAACTTCTTTTCCCTTTTTGTCTTTTCTTCGGAATACAACCACATTATTCGTATAGTCATCCGGGACGATCCACTCAAATCCCTCCCAGCTGAAATCAACCTCCCACAATTCCTTTGTTTCCAGATAGAAATGATTCGCTGCTTTAAAAAACTCGTGCAGCTGGCTGTTTCTCTCTTTTTTCAGCAAAAACCAGTCAAGTTCTCCCTCATAGTGCCATTCGTTCATTTGACCTAATTCCGCACCCATAAACAGAAGTTTCTTTCCGGGATGCATGAGAATATATGAGTAAAAAGCACGAACACCAGCCGCCTTTAAATCATCGTCACCGGGCATTTTTCCTATCAGTGATCCCTTCATATGCACTACTTCATCGTGGGAAATGGGGAGCACAAAGTTTTCAGAAAATGCATACATAAACGAAAAGGTTACATCGTTATGATTGTCTTTACGGAAGAACGGATCCAATTTCATGTAATGGGTCATATCATTCATCCAGCCCATATTCCACTTCAAATTAAATCCCAGTCCACCGACATCCACAGGTCTTGAAACCAAGGGCCATGCTGTAGACTCTTCTGCAATCATCAACACATCCGGATTAGTACGAAATGCCATACGATTCAAATCCTGCAAAAATGAAATCGCTTCCAGATTCTCTTTGCCGCCCTTACAATTGGGCGCCCACTGGCCATCCTTTCGGTCATAATCAAGATAAAGCATAGATGCTACAGCATCCACCCGTAATCCATCAATATGATATTGGCTCAGCCAATATTCTGCCGATGAAAGCAAAAACGACTTCACTTCCGGCTTTGCATAGTCAAATACGCGTGTTCCCCATCCATAATGCTCCCATTTTCTGGGATCACTGTATTCATAGCAAGGTGTACCGTCAAATTCGTACAATCCAAAGTCATCCTTACAGAAATGCGCCGGTACCCAGTCCAAAACTACGCCAATTCCAGCTTGATGGCAGCAATCCACAAAATACATAAAATCCTTCGGCGTGCCATAGCGTGATGTTGGTGCAAAATATCCCGTACATTGATAGCCCCAAGATGCATCCAAAGGATGCTCTGTGATAGGCAGCAGCTCAATAAAATTATACCCCATCTCTTTCACATAGGGTACAAGCTGCTGTGCAAGATCCCGATAGCTCAGGGAATCCTGATTTTCATATCGCTTCCACGATCCTAAATGAATCTCATAGGTATTCATCGGCGATTCACCGATTTTATGCTTATGGCGATACGTTTTAAATTCCTGATCATGCCACTCATATCCGCTGATATCATAAAGCTTCGAGGCATTACCAGGACGTGTTTCCGCATGGAACGCATAAGGGTCGGCTTTCATATGCACTTCACCGTTCTGATCTGTCACCGCAAACTTGTAAGTATCGTATTCTTTCAATCCCGGTACAAATCCTTCCCAAATCTCTCGCTCTGCAATTTTCATAGGATTTGCTCCGATGCTCCAGTCGTTAAATTCACCTACGATAGAAATACTTTTGGCATTAGGAGCCCATGTACGGAATACATATCCGTCCAGGTTCTCTTTCTGTGCGGGATGGGCACCAAAAAATTCATAGCCACGAGTCATTGTTCCTTCATGAAACACATGGCTGTTAAATGCCAGACTTTCCTTTTTCCCCATAACACCCACTCCTTCTCATCAATTGAAGTACACCTGCCTTTTACTGCATAAAACACACTTTTACCT
>JAHHSM010000079.1 GCA_020025175.1 Oscillospiraceae bacterium
GGATTGTAACCCTCGCAAACGGAATCAGAGTCCGGTGTGCTGCTATTACACAAATCCGCTAGATTGTGTTCGTCCGTAATGAATATATTTTATTGTACTTGAAGCCTTCCTGAAAAGTCCATGTTGTTTGCCCATTTTAGCAAAGTGGCAATAGCGGCAATATGAATAAAGGCAAAAAGGGTACCAACTTATCATAACGGGTAGCAGCACGCCTGAATTGTTTCAATTTCAGGAAAAAGTGCTCAATCAAATGACACTCCTTGTAGAGCGCCCGGTTACAATGCCAGGGGTTGCGTGTATTGGATTGGGGAGGAATGGCATAGTCGCTATCCTGCCGCTGAATGTAGTCCGGGATTTCATTGGTCCTGTAAGGCTTATCAACAAGGATCGTACTGTCCGAACTGATGAAATCAAATGGATCGCAGTTCGTCGATTTATGGATGGATCTGTATTTTCAGCAGCCGAATTGCAATAGGCACTTGCTATCACACAAAAAATTTATAAATATTTAGTTGATTTTAGGGGGAATCGGTGGTACAATGCGCTGGATATTACAACCAAAGAGTCTACTTTTGATCGTTTGGGTCGATGCCCTCTGTTGTGCAATCCCAAAACAATGCAGTGAACTTTTTTCGAACATAGGAGAATTGTGAAAGAACTGTCATGCAGATGGAGATAGAGGCGATATGTCAGACCGAGTGTTGTAGACAAAAATATTATACAATGAAACAGAAAGGAGTAATACACAATATGGGTTCGACAAAAAAGGTACTCGTATGGATCTCGGCATTTATGATAAGCATGGGGATACTGATGCCACCGTCCGTATACGCATCTGAGGAACAAGTTCAGCTGACAGAGATAGAACCTGCACTGAATGAGTCCACCCAGCCAGAAGCCGACGCTGACCTGAATTCTGGAGCAACAGATTCCGCAAAGGTTGAGTTGGAAATCGAATACAGCAATCAGATTCATTCTGTTATAGACCCCGATTATCCGAATGAACGGATCATCCTGTATTGTATGAACAACGAACTGTACTGGCCTCATGTAGCACCCAGTGTGCCCAATGTCCCACACTATATGGAGGGGTATTTAACACCTGAGCATTTTAACGACCCGGCAGAATACCGGGAATGTGTGCGAAAATTAAGGAAGATTCTGTTCGCCGGATATCCGCATAATACAGAACGGCTGTATAAAATCGTGGATTCTGATGCGGTATATGTTCCAACAGAAGAAGAATTCAATAAGATGCTGATTCCCCTGCCTCAATTAATTGTGGCATTCCCTCAATTAGGACACCATATCTTCACATTAAAGGATAAAGATAATCAAGAGCATCTCAGCGTATTAACAGCATTCGTCAAAAATGTGAAAGGACTCTCGTCCGATTGGCAGGCAGCAAACGGACTGACTCGAAAGGATATCACTGCGATGCCTTTTTACAAGGCTGCCTCATGTATGATAATGGAAACAGATGACCCTCTGAGCCTATTCCCTGTTTTGTTCCCCAATTCCTACTTTGTTACTGAAGAACAGGCATATAACAGTACACAAAATGCGGTTTGGACATTATTGAAGAATTATGGGGTGCCGGACAACAATTTTTCCGATATCACAAACGACACACTTGCACAGGTCTTAATCCAATACGCCGAACACGGAGAGCTTTTAGAAACCGAGCCGGAATATGCTGAAATTAAAATTGATGGAGACCTGACTTTTTCTTATGACGAAAAAGATGGCATGTGGCATACCGGAAAGCTAAAAATCATCGAGCCGCTTGATTATCACGGAGTCTATGATCTGAGTCTCCCGGAAGGTGTGACACTGTTGGACAGTAAGCTCACACACATCTACGGAAACGAGGAATATGAGTTAGTCTCATCCAGAGAGGTACAACCCGAAGAAATATTCAGCGGAACCGCAAACTATTACTGGATGGAGGACTTCAAGCAGTATTCGCCTGTGGGCGATGATGCGTTTCAGCGTATGGCCGGGGCAGTCGTCCGTGATAAACAAATGAAGTTCTCTGTGCTGTATGGTATAAATGAACTTGGAGATTTAAAGATTACCAAGTCAGTGATTGGTGATTCTGTTGATTCAGAACAGGAATTCCGCTTCACCCTGACCCTGCCCGGTTTCTCTATCAACGGTACTTATGGAGATCTGAACTTCACCAACGGCGTTGGAGAATTCAGTCTGAAAAACGGGGAATCCAAGACGGTTAAAAATCTCCCTGCCGGTGCTGCCTATATCATAACTGAAACTCCGATTGACGGCTACCAAGTAACCTCGCAAAATGATCAGGGAATCATTGCCGAAAACCAGACCATCTCAGTCCATTTCACAAACACCAAGATTATTGAAGGTGATGCGGGGGGGGGGGCTGGTCCTGATGCAGATCCTCCCGCAGCCAAGGGCGCACTGCAAATTACCAAGTCAGTGATTGGTGATTCTGTTGATTCAGAACAGGAATTCCACTTCACCCTGACCCTGCCCGGTTTCTCTATCAACGGTACTTATGGAGATCTGAACTTCACCAACGGCGTTGGAGAATTCAGTCTGAAAAACGGGGAATCCAAGACGGTTAAAAATCTCCCTGCCGGTGCTGCCTATATCATAACTGAAACTCCGATTGACGGCTACCAAGTAACCTCACAAAATGATCAGGGAACTATTGCCAAAAACCAGACCATCCCGGTTTCTTTTATCAATGTCAGGAAAAGTGATCACACAGAAGAACAGGGTGACAGTGATACGCTCCCAGAACCAACCGTTCCTCCAATGGACGAGCACGAGCCTTCTGATCCCCCGGTACCAAGACCTGTGAAGCCCCAGGAAATCCCCTCTGGACAGGACCGCCCTCATATTCCGAAAACGGGAGATGCTTCCGCTCTGGGACTTTGGTTGGGGGTATTTGTAGTCTCTCTCTTTGGATTATACTATCAGATCAGCAAGAGGAAACGCAACAACATTGAGTAAAAAGGCTATCATAACCCTGTTTTGTGCGGCACTGCTCCTGGTCTCTTTTTCCCAAATAGCCTGCATCATATCAGGCTATGTCCATGCGGATATGGAATTTGCAAAGCTGTCAGAAATCGCACATACGGAAGAAGCACCGATCGATCCCTCCGTTCCGGCCGCTACTACTGACAGCGATGGTGCGATTCTTCCGCAGTATCAAGCACTGTATGAGGAAAATCCGGATCTCGCCGGATGGATACAGATTGAGGGGACAAGATTGAATTATCCTGTCATGTATACGCCAAATGACCCGGAATTTTATTTGTATCGAGCATTTGACCGGAGCAATTCCTCAAGCGGTACCCCGTTTATAGGACAGGGCTGTTCGTTAGATCCGCGGAGTGGCAATGTGATCCTCTATGGGCATAACATGAAAGACAAGTCTATGTTTGCTTCTTTACTGAAGTACAAAGATAAGCAATTCTGGCAGACTCATCCGCGTATAAAATTTGATACGTTGTTCAAAACTGGAGAATATGAAGTTTTATCCGCCTTTTACGTGGATGTTACGCCTCAAAATGGTCATTTTGCATTTTATGACATCGATACGGCAGATGAGCAGCAGGCTTTCGTTGAAAAATGCAAGCAGCTCAGTTTATATGACACAGGAGTATCCGCAAGCAGCGAGGATCATTTTCTGACACTGGTAACCTGCAGTTATCATTCCAAGAATGGTAGGTTTGTTGTGGTTGCCAGGGAAAAAACCGGTGAGGCATCCTCACTATCGAAGCGCGCAGTGCCAGAGAATCACAACTAAAATTTTGCTGCAAAATTATCATTTCAATTTATTCTCACCGGTATGTATTGTAACATCCCTTGCAGACTTCCTGTAGTCTGCAGGGGACGTTTGCTATTTCTGAATGACCACTGTAATACACGGCACTGAGCGACGGGGAGATCCTATCCGTTACGCAGAAGAAAATAAAAAACCGCTTGAACGCCTAAACAGAGGGGACGTTGACAAGCGGACCGGCAGAAAAACTGCATATGACCTACAGTTGGTAGAAAAAAAGAAGAAGCTATTGCATTGCAATAGCTTCTTCTTTGGCAGCGGGTGAAGGATTCGAACCCTCACAAACGGAGTCAGAGTCCGGTGTGCTACCATTACACAAACCCGCTGTGTTTCGCAGAACATTAATTATTATACCTTGTTCTGCGAAAATGTCAATAGAAAACTTGAAATTTTTTTAAATTTTTTTCAGAGGGAAACCCATATTACTTTGCCTGCAAAGTGTCATGGAGATGATTAGTCAGCAGTGCGAATTCTGTGAGGCCAAGCGTTTCGCCGCGAACGGTTGCGCTAAAGCCACAGTCATCTAAAAGAGTGAGGAGTTCTGTTTTACTCATGCGGCTGCCGAAAGCGGATAAAAGACCGTTGATCAGGGTTTTACGACGCATGGCGAATGCAGCACGGACAACTTGGAAAAAGAATGACGTATCACGGACATCAACAGGAGCTTCTTTCCGTATGGGGCAGCGCAGAACAGCAGATGTGACCTTGGGCTGGGGAGTAAAACAATCAGGGGGAACATCAAAGAGGATTTCTGGATCGGTATAGAACTGCATATAAATAGAAAAAGCACCGTAATCAGATGTACCGGGAGATGCACAGATCCGTTGTGCCACTTCTTTTTGAATCATGACTGTAATACGTTCAAAGCGTCTGCTGTCAATCAGCGTGGAAAGAACAGGGGTGGTGATATTATAAGGAAGATTCGCGCAGACGAGGGGCGTTAATCCGGAAAAGTGGGTATCTACCAGATCGGAGACGTTTAGTTTCATAATATCGCCGCTGATGATTGTCACATTGTCAAATGACGACATCGTTTCATCCAATACAGGAAGCAGCCGTTTGTCCAGTTCTACAGAAACAACTTTTCCAGCGCGTTTTGCAAGCTGTGCGGTCAGGCACCCAATCCCTGGGCCGATTTCCAGCACACCGCAGCCTTTATCTGGATTGCATCCTTCTGCGATTGCCTGAGGAACAGCGGCTTCGATTAAAAAGTTTTGTCCCATTGCTTTTGAAAAACGGAACCCGTGGCGGCCAAGAAGGGAACGAATATCATTCAAGTTACAAAGATCCATGAGATCTCTCCTGTCAAATTAAAATAGATTGCGGATATTATAGCATAAATTTGGGCGGCAGGCAAAAGAAAAGCACTCAATATTTGAGTGCTTTTCTTACTATACGCCATTTTGCTGTTATAAAATTAGTTCAGAACATAAATTGTGCAAGCTCTGCGGCCAAATTGAATACATTCATTGTAAGTGTTGAAGAATAGATCTACAATGTTGCCTTTGATTGCTCCGCCGGTATCGATTGCGGTTGCCATACCATAAACAATCTTTCCATTGGGCGTGGTAATATACAGCTTCGTGCCCAGAGGAATAACCTTGGGATCAACAGCCACACCGCCAACATAAACAGGCTTTCCTGATGCGGTCAATGCGCCGGGTTTTGCGGTGTACGCAGTTGCACTGCCATTGATAACACGGGAATAGGTCAAAGTATTACCTGATTTAAAGGTTAACACGCCGCTGCCGTTCTTGTTGCGCTTGTCAGAGGCGATACGGTCATTGGAAGCGACAGTGGAAGATTTCGTGCCATATTCTGTAATCTGATTTGTGGGGGCGGTAATCATTTCAGAAGAGATGGGTTCGCGATCGACTTCTACACCATCTTTGTACGTTACATAATAGGTGACACGGGCGCTGCCGTTTTTACCGGCTTGTTTCACCTTTTCTGTACCTTTGGCCATTGATGCGTTTGCAACGCGATCTGTGGTATAGGTGATAGGTTCGACAGCTTCAACTCTGTCATAGGTATACTTGGAAATGTTGATAGACATTCCGTCTTGGGTATAATTGCTCAGATCGATGGAAACTTCATCAGTAGCACTGAGAGGAATATTCATACGTTCCAGCAAATCGCCGACAGTCTCGTTATAAGCCTGTGCGTGCAAAGTAGAACCCAAGTAGTTGATCGTTACATCCTGACTACGCACAATGTTGATTTCGATTGTGCCGTTTTCGTTGCGTTCGGATGTAATCTGATCGATAGGGGAAACTTCAATGCCGGCGTTTTTAACGATCGCAGTGGGTGTATAGCCGCTGCTCTCAACGACAGAACGAGTTTCGCCATCGTTGATGATGTATACAGCCTTAGCGCTAACGATGCTACATGCAGCACTGATGGTCATAACAGACATCATAACGAATGCAATGGTACGTCGGACCGGATGGACAGATTTGCCATCGGTGGTTACGTGTTTTAACATAATAAACCTCCTAAAAATTCTGGATGGCGGAATTGCCAACCAGTGTATCGAAACTGATTTTCCGGTTTTTCGGGGTGCTCTTTTTTGGAAAGAAACAAACTAAAGAAAAATTGTAACTTTTGTTACCAGCTTCAAATACAGGTGTTAGTATACACTTTGGCACCACTTTTGTCAAGTTTTTGCGGTGTTTTGAAAAAATAGCGCCCCACTTTGAGTAAAAATCTAGTAAAAATAGATGGAAAATCTATAAGAAGTATATGCAATAGTTACAAAATAATTACAAAAATGGATACAAAAAATAAAAAACAAATTTTTATCATAAACTTTTAGGATTATGGAGGAAATATTATGTTTTTTGGCGGAAAAAGTAATGAAGGAATAATATTTAGGATAAAAAAGCAGCCGCTCCGCTATGGAGCAGCTGCAAAATATATCATAAAAGATTCATTACCTGTTTTCTGCCTCGAGTTCTTCCAACGCGGCAGCATAAACTTTTTTTGCTTTTTTATCCAATGTACTTGGATCGAACTGTTTCATCATATCAGGTCGACGACGCATCGTGCGTTTATAGGATTCCTTTTTGCGCCAATCCGCCACTTTCTGATGGTTTCCGGAGAGTAAAATTTCAGGGACATGACGTCCATGCCACTCCTCCGGGCGAGAATATTGGGGGTATTCCAAAAGACCGTCCCAGTGAGATTCCTCTATGTAGCATTGTGCATCGGGTAAAACACCGGGAACCAGACGGCAGACGGCATCTGTCAATGCCATAGCGGGAATTTCGCCGCCGGTCAATACGAAATCACCCATGGAGATTTCTTCATCCACACATTCCTCTATAAAACGCTCATCAATGCCTTCGTAATGCCCGCATACCAGAATCAGGCGTTTATATTGAGAAGCGAGGCGTTTGGCAGTTTCCTGACGGAATGTTTCGCCGCAGGGGGAGAAGTATATGGTGTGGATACGCGCACCGGCTTCATCGCAAATATGTTTCCAACACTGGTAGAGCGGATCGGCCTGCATAACAGCGCCGCGGCCGCCGCCATAGGGATAGTCATCAACCTGTTTTTGTTTGTTTCGTGTATAGTCACGAATTTGATGACATTCAATACGGATATGACCGCGTTCTGCTGCACGGCCCAGAATAGATTCATTGAGTACATCCCCGACAGTTTCGGGGAAAAGGGTCATAATATCAATCCTCATCAGTGGCCATTCCTTTCATAAGGTGGATGGTCATCATGTTGCTATCCAAATCTGTCTTTTCAATGACGGAGGGAACTGAGGGGACTAAATACTCCTTTTCACCCTTTATAACAAAAACATTATTAGCAGGATAAATCAGTACATCTTTGATGATGCCGATTTCATTTCCGGTTGCAGCATCTATAACAGACATGCCCATTAGTTCTGCATTCAGATAATGACCTTCGGGCAATTTGATTTCATCACGATGGACTGATAGAATTTTGTTTTTTAGATGGAGTGCGGCATCCATGTCGTTCACGCCGGGCAGGGTTAGAAGTACTGCATTTTTATGAATACGAACGGTTAAGGGCTTGATGGGCTGACTATCGAGATAGAGTGTTTCAAAGTCGAGAAACTGCTCAGGATAGTCACACCACGGCTGTACTTTTACCTCTCCGTGTACACCGTGCGTATTTACGATTTGACCAACTTCAATATAGGTAAGCTTCATGTCGGGCTCCTTTATTATTTACATACATAATTTCTTACTATATTATATAAAGATTTTTGCAGAGCGACAAGAGCCAATTGTGTAAAAGTAAAATTTAAACATTTTCTCAAAAATTCTTGAAAAATTTAG
>JAHHSM010000080.1 GCA_020025175.1 Oscillospiraceae bacterium
ACAGAAAATTTGTTCTATTTTTATGCAACCTTACAAATTCGATTTTTTGTTCTATTTACTGTTGACTTATATGAACAATCGTTCTATAATTCAATTCACAAGAACAAAAGTTCGACAGATTTCGACTCTGTTTTATTTTATTAGAAATGAGGGACTACCCATGACGATGTCTTATGAAACCAGTGCCAGAAGCTTGGAGCAAAAAGAAATTGATGTCATTAATTACAGCGATGTGCATCGCCATGATCCCAATAAGATCATTTCCTTTACCGCGGAACATCAAGGCAGCACCGTGCATCCTTCCATGGCAAGCCGCCACCGCCGCGCACAACACCGCGCAGTGCGGCAGCAAAAATGGATGGTCACCTATCCCCGGTATCTGTCGGTTGCCCTGCTCATCCTGTTCGTTTATCTTCAGCTGGCCGGTTTTTCCGAGGTTCCTGCCACGGGATTAAACGTGCTCTGGATCGGTGCCTATGCGCTCGCCGGCATCAGCTTCCTTTTCGCCCGGCTGTTCCATACAGTATAAAAAAATACAAAAGACCGTCATCCATGTTGGATGACGGTCTTTTGTATCCTCTCAATGCAGGCTCAAAGAGATTTCACCCACCATATTCGTTGCAAACCATTTCGCAACTTCTCTGCGATCCTGTGTCCTGTGCAGCACCCACATCAGTTTTGTGATTGCCGCCTCAGATGTCATATCGAAAGTCTGAATCACACCCTGCTCCAATGCGCGCTGACCGACTTCATATAAAGAAAAATCACTGCGCTCATACAGGCATTGCGAGCAGACAACAACGCTCACGCCATTGTGAATGACCTCACTCAGTTTCTGCGTCAAATCCCTGCGGATGAACTGCACACCGCCTGCGCCAAAAGCTTCGATCACAATGCCGCGAATCCCCATATGCAGCAGCATATCAAAAATGCGTGGATCGACACCGGGTACCAGCTTCAGCAAAAATACATCTTTGCAAAGACCGTCCTGCAAGTGAAATCCCGGATTTACGCTCGGCAGGACTTCTTTATTAACCATCAATCCGTGCGCATTAACCTCTGCCGCAAAGGGTGCATTGACGCTGTCAAAGGCGCCGAAGTTCATTGTATGCGTCTTAACGGCACGGGTACCCAGAATCACACGACGGTCAAAGGCCAGATACACGCCGCCGCAGCCTGCCCCAGCCATGGCAAACGCTGTGCGCAGATTGTCCGTTGCGTCACTTAAGGGGTGCATGATCGGCAGCTGTGCACCGGTCAATACCACCGGAATTGGAATCCCTTGAAGCATAAAGCTCAAAGCCGCCGCCGTATAACTCATGGTATCCGTTCCATGGGTAATCACAATGCCATCAAACTGCTCCCAGTTTTCCCAGACATTATGGGCAATAAATTCCCATTCCTCCGGCTGCATATTGGATGAATCCAGATGCAGAATATCGCGCACCGTCACTTCAAATGCATCCAGCATACTGCCGACAAACTGCTTTAAGCCGTCGCCGGTAATGGTCGGTGCAAGACCGCCCTCCGTCTGGGCAGATGCAATCGTACCGCCTGTTGTCATCAACAGAATTTTTTTCTTTTTCATATCACGTCCCCCAACGTCGCAATCTGTTTTTTATGGGCAACTTTAAAGAGAATTCCTGCCAAAATCATACAGCCGAATTCTGTGATCGGAAATGCCCACCATGTCAGGATCGGCCGCACAGCAAGCAGCACAATCGCCAGCGGCAGCAGAACAATCATCTGCCGCAGCAGGGAAATCAGCAAACTATAGCGGTTGCAGTTCAGCGCCTGAAAAGCATAGGAGAAAATCAAGCTCACACTTCCGCCTAAAAACGATGCGCTCACAATCCGCATAGCGGGAATCCCCACAGCCATTGCCTCCTCCTTCAAGCTGAACAGCGAGAGCAGCGGCCCGGGAAACAGAAACAGCGCCGCACCGCCGATGCACACACTGACCAGACCGATGATCATGCACAGGCGAATTGTTTCTTCCACTCTTGTTTTATCCTTTGCGCCAAAATTATAGGAAATCACCGGCACAACCACATTACCAAGACTGTAAACCACCAAATAAATAAAATTCTGAATTCTAAAATATGCACCCAAAACCGCCACATAGTGTTCCGAATACATGGAAAAAATCTTATTCAAACCCAAGCTCATTACCGTTGCAAGGCTCTGCACCAGCATGGCTGGCACTCCGACGCGCAAAATCGGCAGAATAATGTCCATTTCAGGTTTAAAATGGCGCAGCGTCACATGAATCTGCTTTACTTTTCTTTTCACAAGATAAATGCCGATCAGCGCACCAGTCCACTGACCAATGACCGTTGCCAGTGCCGCACCGGCAACCCCCATCTCCGGAAAGCCAAACCATCCAAAAATCAAGATGGGGTCCAAAATCACATTGATTGCCGCGCCGGATGCCTGAATATACATATTCCAAATGGGATTTCCCGTGGCCTGCATCATACGTTCGCCGGCAAACTGTAAACACACACCAAAGCCAAAAATCAGGACGATACGCAGATAGCTGACACCATAGGAAATGATCCGCCCGTCATCGCTGAATAGTTCCATAAAACCACGGGCAAAAAAGATGCCGAAAAGCGCATAAAGAGCACCCAGCAGCAAATACAGCGCATATCCATGCGCCGCAACGCGGTTTGCTTCTTCATACCGCTGCTCACCAAGCCGCCGGGCAAGCAGCGCGTTGATCCCCACACCAATACCCACATTGAGGGAAATCACCAAAATCTGAATCGGAAAAATCAGTGACAGCGCAATAAATGCATCCGGGGAAAACTTCGCCACAAACATGCTGTCCACAATATTGTAGCAGCTTTGAATAAACATAGAAACCACCATGGGCCATACCGTGACGAAAATCAATTTCTTCACAGGTAGTATCCCCATAATATTTTCTTTTTGCAGACTTTTTTCTTCCAAGCTCTCTCTTCCTTTTCTGCCAGCCTTATACCGTTTTCTTTAACAGCTCGTCCCCAAAACAGTGCCCCTGCTCCGGGAACGTGTGCCGCACACCTGAATCTATCGCACGAAAAGCGCAATGGCACTCGTACCATTGCGCAGCATCGTATATTTTCACGGTTAACCCTGTGTGTTTGTCTGTTCGGCAGCCTGTTTCTTTTCCTGCTTCATTTTCTGGCGCGCATTGGCCAGCATCAGCTTAATCCGATTTTCCTGATTGATTGCCGTAGCCGACGGATCATAGTCAATCGCCACAATGTTGGAGTCGGGATAATCGTCCTTCAACGGGCGGATCATGCCCTTGCCAACGATATGATTGGGCAGGCATCCAAAAGGCTGGGTACAAACAATATTGGGAATACCCTCGTGAATCAGCTCCAGCATTTCGCCGGTCAGCAGCCAGCCTTCCCCCATCTTATTGCCATCACCCAAATAGGGCTGTACACTCTGATGAATCTGCTCAAAGTGGGTGGGTGCGCGGAATCGGCTTTTTTCCATGATCTCGATCACAGTATTCTGCCGCTTCACAATATAATTCATCAAGATCTTACAGAACAGATACTTGATTTTGTTCCCGCCGTAGAGCTGCACATCCGTAATCCGGTTGAACACTTTGAAAATCATAAAGTCCGTCAACCCCGGCACAACCACTTCGCAGCCTTCGCCCAGCAAAAATGCTTCCAGATTATTATTGCCCAGCGGCGAGAATTTTACATAAATTTCGCCCACAACGCCGACCTTCACCTTTTCTTCCTGACGCACAGGAATTGCTTCATAATCTGCAACGATCTCATGAATCGTCTGCACAAAGGACGAAAACTTCATGCGGCGTCCCTTATCAAAGCTTGCTACCAGCTCATTTTCCCAATGCTCGATCATGCGGTTCGCTGCGCCCTCTTCCACCTCGTAAGGGCGCACCTGATTTGCCAGATCCACAATGACATCGCCGTAAAGCATGGCATAAACCAGCTTTTTGATCAGCGGAATCGTCAATCCGAATCCCGGATTCTTCTCAAGACCAAAACTGACAGAAATCACCGGAATATAGTCATAACCTGCTTTCAGCAATGCCTTGCGCAGCAGATGAATATAGTTGGATGCACGGCAGCCGCCGCCGGTTTGGGTAATCAGCAGCGCCACCTTATGCGGATCGTACCCACCGTTTTTGATGGCATCAATCAGCTGCCCGATGACCAGCAGTGCCGGATAGCAGGTATCATTATGTACATATTTCTGACCTTCATCCACAATCCCCCGATGATGGGTGGTCAGCATATCCACCTTGTAGCCTTCCAGCTGCAGCAGCTTTTGGAACATTCCGAAATGTACCGGCAGCATTTGGGGCATTAAAAGAGTGTATTCTTCCTTCATCTCCTTTGTAAACAGGAGACGACCGTTGTTATCATAAACCAATTCAGCCATAGCTTCATCAACCCTTTCGCAGCGCTTGTCTCACAGTTCCCAGGCCTTCTTTTCGTTCCCATGTTCACAGGAAGCTGCCTGTTTCTGTTCTGCCTGTTCTTTGCGTTTATGCACATCACGTGCCTCCATCGCCGCAAGCAAAGAACGTACACGAATCCGCACCGCACCAAGATTCGAGATTTCATCAATCTTCAGCTGAGTATACAGCTTCCCGTGACTTTCCAGAATCGTACGCATTTCATCGCCCGTGATGGCATCGGTGCCGCAGCCAAAGGACACCAGCTGGATCAGCTCCATATCCGGCTGCTCACACACATAACGCGCCGCGTTATACATACGCGCCTGATAACTCCACTGGTTCAAAACGGTACGTTTTTCTTTGTTCATTTGATCGGAAACAGCATCCTCCGTAACGATGACAAACCCATACTCGGCACACAATTCATCAATACCGTGACTGATCTCCGGGTCGATATGATAAGGTCTGCCGCAAAGCACCAAAATGCGATTTCCTCTGGTACGTGCCTCCGAAATCGTCCTCTCACCAGCGTGCACAATATTTTCACGCCATTTATGATACGCCTTGTATGCCAAATCGATCGCAAAACCGCTCTGCGCCCCGTCAACGTCCATTTCTTTTGCAAAATACTTCTCTGCGCGCTTCTGAAAATCCTTTGGACGATGCATGCCAAAATATGGCATCAAAAATTTCGTTTGCTTCAAGGCAGGGATATTCGCTGCCAAAAGCTCCGGATAATACGCCACCACCGGACAGTTATAATTATTATCACTGATCCCCTCATCAAAGTTATAGGGCATACAGGGATAGAAAATATAATCCACATTCTTTTCCAGCAAGCTCATAATGTGCCCATGCACCAGCTTTGCAGGATAGCATACCGTATCTGAAGGGATGGTGCGCTGCCCCTTGCTATAAAGTGCACGGGAGGATTCATCCGAGAGCACCACTTCAAAATTCAAGGATGTGAAGAACTGATACCAGAACGGCAGATTCTCATACATATTCAGGCACAGCGGAATACCGACTCTGCCGCGGGTGCCGCTTCCCCGTCCTTTGCCCTCCATTCGGCGCAGGGCCTTGTATTTCAGCGCATACATATTCGGTGTGGATACTTTTTCCCGGCCCAAAGGACGGGAGCAGCGATTGCCCGAAATATAACTGCGCCCACCGTTGAATCGATTGATCGTCAGCGCGCAGTGATTGGTACACAAATGGCACGTAGATGCCTTTGCCGTATGCACAAAGCCCTCCAGATCTTCCGCCCGAAGAAGAGACGGCATCTGGATAAAACTGTTCTTTGCCGTCAATGCCGCACCGAATGCGCCCATCAGTCCGGCAATCGTCGGACGGGTCACTTGGCGGCCCAGCTCCATTTCAAAGCTGCGCAAAACCGCATCATTCAGAAACGTACCGCCCTGCACAACAATATTTTTGCCCAAATCATCCGCCGTTGCCGCACGAATCACTTTATAAATGGCATTCTTCACAACAGAAATGGACAACCCTGCGGAAATATCCTCCACCGGTGCCCCGTCCTTCTGCGCCTGTTTTACAGAAGAGTTCATAAACACCGTGCAGCGAGAGCCCAGATTGACCGGCGCCTTCGCAAATAAGCCAAGCTTTGCATAGTCTGCAATGCTGTAGCCCATGGACTTTGCAAAGGTTTCGATAAAGCTGCCGCAGCCGGAAGAGCAGGCCTCATTGAGCATAATGGAATCAACCGCGTCATTGCGGATCTTGAAGCACTTCATATCCTGTCCGCCGATATCGATGATATAATCGACCTTCGGATCAAAATACTGGGCAGCCGCAAAGTGTGCCACCGTTTCCACAAGACCCAAATCACAGCGAAAGGCGTTTTTGATCAGCTCTTCGCCGTAGCCGGTCACCGCACTGCCCGCAATACGGACCCGGTCACCGCACAGGCTGTAGATCTCACGCAGCTGCGCAAGAACAATATTGACAGGATTGCCCTGATTGGAACCGTAATAAGAGAACAGAATTCCGCCATCCTGCGCAATCAGAACGATTTTCGTTGTTGTCGAGCCGGCATCAATTCCCAAATACGCAGCGCCCTCATAGGTGCTGATGTCCACCTCCGGCAAGCGGTTTTCATTGTGGCGCGCCGCAAATTCCGCATATTCCTCCTGGGAAGAAAACAGCGGCGGCAGCGTATTCAGGCTTTGATTTGTATCCACCGCTTTTTCCAAGCAATCCAATACTTCCTCAAATTTCAGCTCCTGATAGTCCTCTGCACACATGGCAGAACCGATTGCGGCATAACAGTCACCATCCTCAGGGAAAATTGCATGCTCCTCATCCAGCTCCAAGGTTTCCACAAAGCGCTCACGCAGACCCTTCAGAAAATGCAGCGGACCACCAAGAAATACAATTTTGCCCGTCAGCTCACGGCCCTGTGTCAAGCCGGAGATCGTCTGATCCACAACCGCCTGAAAAATCGACGCAGCCACATCTTCCTTCAATCCGCCCTGATTCAAAATCGGCTGGATATCACTTTTGGCAAACACACCGCAGCGCGACGCAATCGGATACAGCTTTGTGTGCTTCAAGGACAGCGCGTCCAATTCATCAATCGTCACATTCAGCAGGGTTGCCATCTGGTCGATGAATGCACCGGTGCCGCCTGCACAAGACCCATTCATACGTTCTTCAAGGCTATTGCCGAAGAAAATGATTTTCGCATCTTCTCCGCCCAGCTCAATCACGGCATCCGTTCCGGGATTGAGGGTATTTACTGCAGCTGCCGTTGCATAAACTTCCTGAACAAAATCCAACTCACTTGCCTTCGCAACACCAAGACCCGCTGAGCCGGTGAGCACCAGCTTTACGGTTTGTCCTGCATAATCCTGTTCAATACGACGTAAAATTTCACACGTTTTTTCTCGCACCTTCGAAAAATGTCTCTCATAAGTACGAAACAGCATTTGATTATCTTTATCAAGTACGACCACTTTTACCGTTGTCGATCCAATATCAATGCCAATACGATACACAGGCATTCACTTCCATTTTCTATAGCATAATTTTTTCTACAAAATTCTATTAAAAAACAGGGGTTTAGACATATTTATTCGCATTACATTCTATACCAAAATACATGTTAGCACAAGAGAAACATTCGTCTTTTTCTCCTCTCTTTTGACACCATGAACAGATTCCCTCCATCCCCTTATACATCACTTTATGCTGCCCGACGCAGCATAATTCTCTATTGACTTCCTTTTCATTTTCTCGCTATAATAGAGCTAGAAAACTATTATGGCTGATGCCGGCAAGGAGGTTTCTTATGATCAGAATTGATAACGAGCGCTGCTGCGGCTGTGGGCACTGCCAGTCGATCCGCATGACGCTGCCTCTTGTAAAATCTGTCGATCTTGTGGAT
>JAHHSM010000081.1 GCA_020025175.1 Oscillospiraceae bacterium
GCGGCAGCATGGATATATATTCATCGGTGGAAAAGAACAGGAGCAGGCATTCCTCTGCCTGCTGGTAAGAACCGGCGCAGATAAGCCCCACGACTTCCGTCAGGGATTTGATATCCCGTGTATCGGGTGCCATATGATACAGGGAAATGCCGTCAAAGGCACCGTCGGCAAAGCGGAGCCTTGTTTCTCCGGAAGACGCAGCCGGGCGGGGCAGGGAAAAATCTCCAGGCAGGGTGCCGTCGGACTGAATCGCACCGCAGATGCTCTGGTAAAGAGGGACGGCGGGCAGAGTGTTTGCCGGATTGGAATCAACAGATACCATAGCGATCATCCTTTCAAAATATCGGTATTTCGGTATTGAATGGCTTCGGATAGGTGAATGGGATCAATGCGCTCTGCGCCGTCCAAATCCGCAATTGTGCGCGCCACACGCAGAATGCGGTCGTGGGAGCGGGCAGTGAGTCCCATTTTGTCAAACGCATTTTTCATCAGTTTTTCGCCGGCGGCGTCCAGAGTGCAGAACTGTGCCAGCATGGAGGGGGTCATATAGGCATTGCAGGAAATACCGGTGCCTTCAAAGCGTTTTTGCTGGATGGCACGGGCGGTATTGACCCGTGCACGGACAGTGGCGCTGTCCTCCGGTTCGGTTTTCCTGCGCATGGCTTCGTATTCTACGGAGGGCACACGCACATGCAGGTCGATGCGGTCCAGCAGCGGCCCTGAAATCCGGGCAACATATTTCTGCACAGATGCCGCCGAGCAGGTGCATTTCCCGGAGGGGTGGCCATACCATCCGCAGCGGCAGGGATTCATGGCGCACACCATCATAAACCGGCTGGGCAGCCGCAGCGTGCCGGCGGCACGGGTGATGGTCACTTCGCCGTCCTCCAGTGGCTGGCGCAGTGCTTCCAGTGCATCCTTGGAAAACTCCGGCAGCTCATCTAAAAATAATACACCGTTGTGGGCGAGGGAAATTTCGCCGGGATGCGGAATGGCACCGCCGCCGGACAGAGCGACGGAGGAAACCGTGTGATGGGGCGCGCGGAAGGGACGGTGGGTAAGCAGGGGGTGGCGGCTGTCCGTCATACCGGAAACGGAGTAAATTTCCGTGGATTCCAGGGCTTCCTGCCGCGTCATGTCGGGCAGGATGGAGGGCAGCCTTTTGGCGAGCATGGATTTACCGGCACCGGGGCTTCCGATAAAAAGAAGGTTATGGTTTCCGGCCGCCGCGACCTCCAACGCTCTGCGGCAGTTCTCCTGCCCCATGACATCCTTGAGATCGGGGAGGTTTTCGATCTCCTCGTGGGGAATCCAGTTCTCCTCCGGGGTTAGCAGTGCTTCTCCCCGCAAATGCGCGACCAAATCCATAATGGTAGCTACCCCGTAAACCGTCAACCCCTCGGCAAGGGTGGCTTCGGCGGCGTTCTCTTTGGGCAGATATAAGGTTTTGATGCCTGCGCGCACCGCTGCCAGCGCCATGGGCAATACACCGCGCACGGGACGCAGCGCGCCCGTGAGGGAAAGCTCGCCGAGAAAAGCCGCATCGTCCGCGGGTTTTTTCAGTTCTTCCGCTGCGGTCATAATTCCGAGAAAAATGGGTAGATCATATAAAGTTCCCTCTTTTTTCTGATCCGCAGGGGCGAGGTTCACCGTGATGCGGCTGACGGGAAACTTTGCGCCGCAGTTTTTCACGGCGGCACGGACGCGCTCACGGGATTCGCGCACAGCGGCATCGGGCAGACCCACCACATCAAATGCCGGCAGTCCCCCGGAAAGAAAACATTCTACAGCAACCTCATATCCGGAAATTCCGGTTAATCCAAGCGAACGGATGGAAACGACCATAGTACAAAACCCCTTTTTTGCGGCATATGGTTTGCATTACAAAATTATGGGTAAAAACCACCAGCCTAATTAGGGATATTTTACAACAATCCTTCTGTCACTGCAAGAAACAATTCTGTCTGTCCGTAATGGACGGACGAATTGTAAAAATTTTCACATAGTCGCAGAAAAAGTAAGATCTGCCAACGAAAATCGAGGAAATAAACATAGACACTGTTTTGGAAATATGGTAAGGTATAAAATAGTAAAATATTAAGTTAAAGCATAGAAGTGCAAATTATATAGTATGAGGAGAGTGAATATTTTGATCAAACGTGCAATGAAGACTATGGATGGTAACACGGCTGCTGCCCATGTTGCCTATGCCTTTACCGAAGTTGCAGCAATCTATCCCATCACACCTTCGTCTGTTATGGCGGAGTGTGTAGATAAATGGTCCGCAAACGGCAGAAAAAATCTGTTCGACCAGACTGTACGCGTTGCAGAGATGCAGTCCGAGGGCGGTGCGGCAGGTGCCGTTCACGGATCTTTGACCGCAGGTGCTCTGACCACCACCTTTACAGCTTCACAGGGTCTTTTGCTGATGATTCCTAATATGTATAAAATCGCCGGCAGCCATCTGCCCAGCGTCATTCATGTATCTGCTCGTGCGCTGGCAACCCATGCACTGTCCATCTTTGGTGATCATACGGACGTGATGGCGTGCCGCCAGACAGGCTATGCCATGCTGTGCTCCAACAATCCTCAGGAGGTCATGGATCTTGCTGCCGCTGCCCATTTGGCAACATTGAAGGGCGAAGTGCCGTTCCTGCATTTCTTCGATGGTTTCCGCACCTCTCACGAAATCCGCAAGGTGGCAACTTGGGATTATAAGGATCTCGACGAGATGCTGGACCCCCAGCTGATCAAAAATTTCCGTGCAAAGTCTCTGAATCCCGATCACCCGGTTCTGCGCGGCAGTGCCCAGAATCCCGATATTTTCTTCCAGGCACGAGAAGCGGACAATTCTTATTATGATGCGCTGCCCGGCATCGTGCAGGAAACGATGGACAGCATCAACGAAAAGATCGGCAGCAGCTACCATCTGTTTGACTACTATGGCGATCCGAAGGCAAAGACCGTGATGATTGCCATGGGTTCCATCTGCGATGCAGCAGAGGAAGTCATCGACTATATCAATGAAAGCACCACCAGCAAGGTTGGCTTGATCAAGGTGCGTCTGTATCGCCCCTTCTCCATCCAGCATTTTCTGGCGCAGCTGCCCGAAAGCTGCAAGAATATTGTGGTTATGGATCGCTGCAAGGAACCCGGTGCGCCCGGTGAGCCTTTGTATTTGGACGTTGTCCGCGCGCTGAGCGGCAGCCCCATGCAGGCAAATATCCGTGTGATCGGCGGCCGTTACGGTTTGGGCAGCAAGGATACCACTCCCGGCGGTATTCTGGCAGCCTTCAAAAACGCTGCATCCAAGACCCCCATCAACAGCTTTACCATCAACATCAATGACGATGTGACCAACCTGTCTCTGCCCATCGAGGAAGAACCCAACGTGGCAGCAAAGGGCACCATCGCATGTAAATTCTGGGGTTTGGGCAGCGACGGTACCGTGGGCGCAAACAAAAACTCCATTAAAATTATTGGTGACCATACGGATATGCATGTGCAGGCATACTTCCAGTATGACTCCAAAAAGTCCGGCGGCGTCACCATTTCCCATCTGCGCTTCGGGCATGAGCCGATCAAGTCTACCTACTATGTCACAAAAGCGGATTTCGTGGCATGTCATTGCCCTGCTTACATTGAAAAATATGATATCGTGCAGGATATCAAACCGGGCGGTACCTTCCTATTGAACTGCGATTGGATGGCTGAGGATCTGGAGGAGCATCTGCCCGCAGAGGTGAAGAAGTATCTTGCAAAGAACAAGATCAAATTCTACACCTGCGATGCCATCAAGCTGGCGCGTGATATCGGTCTGGGCGAGCGCACCAACATGGTGCTGCAGGCGGCCTTCTTCAAGCTGGCAAACGTCATTCCCATTGACGATGCGGTGGAATACATGAAGAATGCCGTTGTGAGCAGCTATGGTCACAAGGGCGAACAGATCGTCAATATGAACTATGAGGCAATTGATGCAGGCCTGAGTGCTCTGCGTGAAATCCAGATTCCCGAGGAGTGGAAGACTGCCAAGGACAAGAAGGCGAAGGTCAAGATCGAAAGTGATCGTCCCGGCGTTGCCGAATTTGTGGAAAAAGTCATGATTCCGGCAAACTCCATGCGCGGCGATGCGATCCCTGTTTCCGTGATGAAAGATATCTGCCCCGGCGGTACGCTGCCGCAAGGCACTTCTCAGTATGAGCGCCGCGGTATCGCAGTTGACGTGCCCGAATGGGTGCCCCGTCACTGCATCCAGTGCAACCGCTGCGTGATGGTCTGCCCCCACGGTGTTCTGCGCTCTTATGCAATCAGTGCCGAGGAGCAGGAGAAGCTGCCCGCAGGGACTAAGACCGCACCCATGATCGGCAAGGGTCTGGATCAGTATAAGTTTGCAATTACCGTTTCTCCGCTGGATTGTACCGGCTGCGGCTCCTGCTCTAATGTCTGCCCTGCAAAGAACAAGGCAATCGACATGAAGCCTCTGGATGAGCAGCGCCATCAGCAGGAAATCTTTGACTATGCGGTGAAAAATATTACCGACAAGAATCTCCTTTTCCCCGAGAATCTGACCAAGGAAGCACAGTTCCATCGTCCGTTGCTGGAGTTCTCCGGCGCTTGCGGCGGCTGCGGCGAAACACCCTATGCAAAGCTGGTTACCCAGCTCTTCGGCGATCATATGTATATCGCCAACGCAACGGGCTGCTCCTCTATTTGGGGCGGCAGCGCACCGTCTACACCCTATACCGTAAATGACAAGGGCCGTGGCCCTGCATGGGAAAACTCCCTGTTTGAGGACAATGCGGAGTTTGGTTACGGCATGAAGCTGGCTGTGCGTCAGCGCCGTGCAAGACTGCACAGCGTGATCACAGAGCTGGCTAAGAACATGGCATTTGCGGAAATCGCAAACCGCTGGCTGGCAGAGCGCGATGATTATGACGCATCCCGCCAGCTGGGTGATAAACTGGTGGCCAAGTGCGAAAAGAATACCGATCCCGAACTGGCACCGCTGTGCAGCTATATTCTGGAAAACAAGGATATGCTGGCATATAAGTCTGTGTGGATCTTCGGCGGCGACGGCTGGGCATACGATATCGGCTACGGCGGTCTGGATCATGTGCTGGCTTCCGGTCTGAATGTCAACGTACTGGTCTTTGATACGGAAGTCTACTCCAACACCGGCGGTCAGGCATCCAAGGCAACACCCACCGGTGCTACGGCACAGTTTGCTGCGGCAGGTAAGATGATCAAAAAGAAGGATCTGGCATCCATTGCCATGGCTTATGGCTATGTATATGTGGCGCAGGTCGCCATGGGTGCAGACTATGAGCAGTGCATGAAGGCCTTTATCGAGGCAGAAGCATACGATGGTCCTTCTCTGATTATCGCATACGCACCCTGTATCAACCACGGCATCAAGGCAGGTATGAATAAGACCATGACCGAAATGGAAAGCGCGGTGCGCTCCGGTTACTGGCATTTGTTCCGCTACGATCCGCGCCGCGATAAGAACCCCTTCCAGCTTGACAGCAAGGAACCCAAGGAGAGTTATCGCCGCTTTGTGATGGGCGAGCACCGCTACTCCTCTTTGGCTATTACCTTCCCCGAGCAGGCGAAGGAACTGGTTGCTGCGGCAGAAAAGCAGGCAAAGAACCGTTATATCGAATTGAAGAAGCGTGCGAAGGAAGACTAACGCAAATCAATCAAAAACATCCGGAAAACCAGAATGGTTTTCCGGATGTTTTTATTTTAAAAAGCCCAGGGCATTTGCTGTGCTGAACCGGCAAAAAAACTGCTGAGGCATCCTGCGCTCCTGCATACTTGCAGAATAGGAGGGGGGATCAATGGACTTTTTACCATGGAATAAAAAAACCCTCGTCCTGGGAGGACGGGGGTTTTAAAATTAAAGACGGGTTTTATAGTTTCCGTGGATATGGACACCTTCATCCACCACCAGAAATGCATCAGGATCGAGATCATAGATCACACGGCGCAGCTCTTCCATTTCGTATTTGGAAAGACAGATGCACAGGATTTTGGTGTCAGTTCCCTTGTAGGCGCCGATGCCGTCCCAGTAAGTCACACTGCGCTGAAGGGTATCGGTTACATAGGTACGAATGGCATCATCGTCCCGTTTTGTAAATACCCACGCCATGACGGCAATATTTTGCTGATGGAGCCTGTCGACGATCAGGGAGCAGAACACAGAATAAATAATAGAGTAGATGGCAACCTGCACATTGAACAGGAGCAGACATACAATATAAATTGAGATATTAAACGCCATGTTGATTTTACCCACGGAAATGCCGGGGAGCTTTTTGAGAAGATACACACCCAGAATATCTGTTCCGCCGGAGGAGCCGCCGTCGTAGAGCATAATGCCGATACCTGCGCCGCAGATGATACCGCCAAGAATGGTGGCGGCAAGCACATCATATAAAATAGGCTCGGCAGGTGGAACCAGCACGCTTAAAAAAACTGTGGTAGAGGCGGTGCACAAAAGGGATTTCAAGCCAAAGTGGCTGGAAATCGAGCGAAATGCCAGCAAATAAACCGGAATATTTAAGGCAAAGTAAATCAAACCGGCAATGTCGATGCCGCCAAAACTCATGCCGAGATTTTCTGTCAGCAGGGTACGGATGATTTGCCCCACACCAAGAAAACCACCGGTATACAGGCCGGCAGGCGTGACAAAAAAGCTGACGCCGATGGAATAGATAAAGCTGCCAACGAGGGCCATGATAATGCGTGTCCATCGATGCTGCACGGTATTATAAAGCATACGGTATCCCCTCCGTTTGACTGAAATCAATATGCTTAAAGTCGGATATTATATTATACCAAAAGAGCGAGGGGGATGCAACGGATTTTGCACGAATGGATTTTTTTACCAAAGGATTCTACAAGCTGTAGCGAAGGCAGCGTTTCAGGCGTGTGGTAGCACGGGTGACGGTGCGGGAAACGGTGGACTTGGAAATGCCCAGTGCTTGTCCCACCTCTTCCATGGTCATGGCTTCATCATAATATAAGCGCAGAACTTCTGCCTGCCGGCTTGTCAGCTCTTCCCGGCGGGCAATGCGCAGATTGCGCTTGAGCCGGGCAATCATTTCATCGTTATCCTGGGCAATGGAGCGCATATAGGCGGCCATATCACCTGCAAATTCGTTGTTGCGGCGATTATAAGGTGTATTTTGCATTTTTATGATACCCCCGATCGTAATAATCATGCGTCAGCACGGATAATTCGCGCGCTTCCTGCAAAAGCGGCTTCAATTCTGCCATGCGGCGTTCCAGACGGTATTTGTATTCCGGATCGTTCGTTTCTTTTACGGCAAGACGCAGTTCTTTCAGCCGCAGAGAAATGGCTTCCGCGTGCGCTTTATATTCATAGGATAATTCTTGCAGTGTCATGATAAGAGCCTCCATTCTCTGCCGGTAAGATGAAAGGAACGATATTCCTCCTGTGCGAAGCGCGGCAGACAGTCTTCGCATACAACTTGTCCGTTAATGTCATAAAATTCGTCCGTGTCATACAGACAATCGCCGCAGTAAGCGCAGCAGGCAATTGCTGGAGCGCACTGTGGGTCCTGAAAGGGATTGAGTGTTGTGTTTTGCAAGGGTAAAAAGGGCCTCCTTTACGAAATAAGAAAATAATTTAAAAAAATATAAAAAAAATTTATATTTTAATTGACAAAATAAAAAATCTCTGCTAGAATAACATACGCTGTTGGATACGCTGGTGTAGCTCAGTTGGTAGAGCAGCTGATTTGTAATCAGCAGGTCGGG
>JAHHSM010000082.1 GCA_020025175.1 Oscillospiraceae bacterium
AATTTATATAATATAATGGATAAAGACTTGAAAAAGAGTCGAATTTATGAAACAATAAAAACATATGTACAAACAGTATGAGAATATCTTGATAATGCAATTTTTGCCAATGAGTGATAGGAATTCTTCAAAAAGATATTCCGTTTTTTATGATCTCTGACAGAGTGTTTCTGCTAAAATAAATATGTATTATTAGGTATTATGGTAGCTATATTGTAGGAATATGGCTTTTAAGGAGGTTTGCAGGCCATGACAGGTATGGAGCTGGCAAAAGCATACTATGAAACTTACGGCAAAAAGTTATTGGCGGAAGAGTTTCCTAAATATGTGGATCGTATTGCCGTTGGTTTGGTCGGTGAAGGGTCTGAATGTTTTGGCTTTGATGATGCAATTTCCAGAGATCATGATTTTGGCCCGTCTTTCTGCATGTGGCTGACAAAGGAAGATTATCAGGTCATCGGACCGGAACTGCGTAAAGCCTATAATGCCTTGCCTAAGGATTTTTATGGATATCCTCCTCGTAAAGAGGAACCCTACGGTGCAGAACGCGTTGGTGTTTTGTGCATCGATGATTTTTACCGCCGTCAAATCGGTCGTGGAAATGCAGAGTTTTCCTTGATAGAATGGCTTTCTATTCCGGAAACACGATTGGCTACGGTAACAAATGGTGCAGTGTTTGCAGACCCTATGGGTAAGTTCAGTGCAATTCGTGAAAAGCTGCTTGCTTATTATCCTGCGGATGTCCGGCTGAAAAAGATGGCTGCACGTGCGGCTGTCATGGGACAGGCAGGGCAGTATAATTATGCGCGCTGCATGCGCCGTGGTGAAACAGTTGCGGCACAGTATGCGCTAAATGAATTTGTGATCAATACCATTTCTATGGTGTTCCTTCTCAATCGTCGCTATATGCCATATTATAAATGGATGCATCGAGCGATGTTCGATTTGCCGCTGCTTGGTAAAGAAATCGGTGATTTGCTTCAGCAGTTGGCGGAAAACGGTATAAGTATGGATGCATGGGGATGCTGTGAGGTTAGTGAAAGCATTCCGCAGGCACTGAACAGTGCCGATCGCAATGTGCTGTTAATTGAGCAGATTTGCCGCTTGATTGCCAATGAATTGAGAAGAGAAGGTCTGTCTTCTGAAACGAACAGTTTTATTACGCACCACGGCATTTCTATCATGTCCCGTATTCAGGATCCGCAGCTGCGTAATATGCACTTAATGGAAGGTTAAAGGTGATCAGATGAAATCGATTGCAGAACTCATTTTAAAAGAATGGAATCAGTTTCAAAAAGTGCAGAATGAAGGTGGCCGCGCATCTTGCCAAAATGATATGCGCGAATTTGTGATAAACCGATTGGGGCAGTTTTTGACATGGAACGATGAAATGCGTCAAAGTTATTATCAAGATTTGGAAGAGGCAGAAAGATTAGATTGGAATCTGCTGACAGAAAAATATGCTCGTATGATGAAATACACTGCTCCGCAGCAGTATGCTGCTCTGTGCAATCGTTTGCCGGTCATTTCTGAGCAGAAGGAAAATCTGGTCGAAAAAATCGTGAAACAACAATTGCTGTGGCAAGAGGAATACACGAGACTGTATCCGAAGGTATCCCGGGGTTCCCGTCCTACGGACAGAGGAAGCGATGCAGATTGGGTGACGAGTTTTGAAACATATCTTCGCTGTGAGTTGTATACATATTCTGAACGTACTTTGCATGCATATTTGAATCATGTGGAAGATATGGCGCATAGAGGAATCAATATGACGATCCTGAATCTCGAATTTATGGCAAAGCTCTATGGATTCTCTTCTTTGCAGGAAATGGAAAACAAGAGTTACTGAATTCTATAAGCGAGCAAAGCGGTACAACATGTGTTGTATCGCTTTTTCTATTTGCTGTTTTATGGGATTAAGGCAAAATAGGTTTGATGAAAGCAGGAGTTTCTTGGCGAAAATTTGCACTTTATTGGCAAAAAGCACAAAAGAATAGGCTGTGAGAAGGGAAGTATGGCTATATCTCCAAAAATGCTGTTCACAGGAAAAAACACTACCCAAAATGGAAAAGAAAAGTATATAATAAACACTAATATCACATAACTCAAAGACAAATGTTTGCGTAAGAGATATTGTTGATAGAAAAAGGCGAAAGCCGTTCGGACTGTTGTTTTGGAAGATGGCAATGGTACCATGATCAAAGGAGACGATGAAAATGAAGAAGACTCTAAGCGTACTTCTGGCTGGCACAATGCTGGCTGGTGTGTTGGCTGGCTGTGGTAACAGCAATACTGGCAGCGATACGGATGCATTTAAAATCGGCGGTACTGCACCACTGACCGGCGGTGCGGCAATTTACGGAAATGCTGTTAAAAATGGTGCACAGATTGCTGTAGATGAGATCAATGCCATGGGTGGAATTCAGTTTAATCTGAATATGCAGGATGATGAAAACGATCCTGAAAAGGCAGTGAATGCTTATAATAAATTGATGGACTGGGGTATGCAGATTTCGTTGGCTGCAACAACCACCAAGCCGGCTGAGGCAATTTCTGTGAATCACAATGAAGATCGTATTTTTGGATTGACACCATCCGCTTCTTCTGTAGCTGTTACAGAGGGGAAGGACAACGTTTTCCAGATGTGCTTTACCGATCCTGGACAGGGCACCGCTTCTGCGGACTATATTGCAGAGCAGAATCTGGGCGAGAAAATTGCTATTATTTATAAGAATGACGATGTATTCTCTACCGGTATTTATGAGAAATTTATGGCACAAGCAGATGTCAGAGGGCTAGAAATCGTGTCTGTTACAACCTTTACCGAAGCTTCTCAGACCGACTTTAATGTGCAGCTGAGTGAGGCACAGAAATCGGGTGCAGATCTGCTGTTTATGCCGATTTACTATCAGCCTGCATCTTTGATTTTGAATCAGGCAAATGCAATGGGGTATGCACCGAAGTTCTTTGGCGTGGACGGTATGGACGGTATCCTGACCATGAAGGGCTTCGATGTTTCTCTGGCTGAAGGTGTCATGTTGCTGACTCCCTTTAATGCGGATGCTGAGGATGAAAAGACGCAGAATTTTGTGAAGAAATATAAAGAACAGTTTGGCGACGTTCCCAACCAGTTTGCGGCGGATGCTTATGACTGTATCTATGCTTATAAGCAGGCTTTGGAAGCTGCCGGTGCAACAACAGACATGGATTATGAAGAGCTGTGCGATCTGATGATGGAGCAGTTCGGTTCCATGAAATTTGACGGTCTGACCGGCGAGGGTATGACCTGGTCTAATGGTCAGGTTTCTAAGAGCCCTAAGGGTATGGTTATCCAAAATGGCGCTTATGTTGGTATGTAATTCCGCAGCGGAATTATCGTTTTAGATGCTTTTGAGTGCCAGAAGGCATTTAAATCCCATCGGTATGATGCAGGCGGGAAAGGCAGACGATCATGTAGCAGCGCAGGTGAGGCAGCCGCAAAGTCGAGTGGGTGCCTCCCTGTGCTTTTACATATCAAGACCAAGAGATAAAACGGATTAACAGAATTTACCAAAAAGATTTGAGGTGTATTCCATGATAAATTATTTGATCACCGGTATTAGTCTGGGTAGTATCTATGCCATTATTGCTCTGGGCTATACGATGGTCTATGGCATTGCAAAGATGCTGAACTTTGCCCACGGCGATGTTATTATGGTCGGTGGATATATGTCTTTTTGTGCTACAGCCTATTTGGGTTGGTCCCCATTCATGGGGATTTTGCTGGCTATCGTTGTTTGTACAGCATTGGGTGTGGTCGTTGAGCGATTGGCCTATAAGCCGCTGCGTAATGCACCGGCACTGGCTGTTCTGATTACAGCAATCGGTGTTTCTTATTTTCTGCAGAATGCAGCTTTGCTGCTTTGGACCTCGAATCCAAAAACCTTTACATCTGTGGTCGGTGATGGTTCTGTGCAGCTGGGAACGCTTCAGATTCCCTATGTGACCGTGGTCACAATTTTAGTCTGCCTGATTATTATGATTGGATTGACACTATTTACCAACAAGACAAAAATGGGTACTGCGATGCGAGCTGTCAGTGAGGACAAGGGTGCGGCGCAGTTAATGGGTATCAATGTGAATACTACCATTTCCATCACATTTGCCATTGGTTCCGGTCTGGCGGCGATTGCCGGTGTTTTGCTGTGCTCTGCCTATCCAATGCTGACACCTACAACAGGTTCTATGCCTGGTATTAAAGCCTTTACGGCTGCTGTTTTTGGCGGCATTGGTTCCATCCCCGGTGCAATGCTGGGTGGCATTTTGCTGGGTATTATCGAGATTTTCAGTAAAGCATATATTTCTATGGAACTGTCTGATGCCATTGTGTTTGCTGTGTTGATTATTGTGCTGCTGGTGAAACCTTCTGGCTTGTTGGGCAAGTCCGTCCGCGAGAAAGTGTAAGGTGGATGGGATGAATATGATAAAAAAACTGATGAAGACACGGAAGGATTCCGTGATTGCATTCAGTATCGTGATTGTGGCATATATTGTGATGCAAAGTCTTGTTATGACGGGCGGTCTTTCCCGTTCGCTCAGCGGTATGCTGGTGCCTGTTTGCGCATATATCGTTATGGCGGTATCGCTGAATTTGACAGTTGGCATTTTAGGTGAACTGTCTTTGGGTCATGCGGGCTTCATGTCTGTAGGCGCATTTTCGGGTATTGTGGTGACTACGGCTTTGGCAGACAGCATCCCTTCGCCTATGCTGCGCTTGGCAATTGCTATGGTTGTGGCTGCGGTTTTTGCGGCAATCGCCGGTGTGATTGTTGGTGTGCCTGTGCTGCGCTTGAAGGGTGACTACCTTGCCATTGTAACACTGGCTTTTGGTGAGATCATTCGAAATATTGTCAATGTACTCTACATAGGTTTGGATGACAGAGGTCTGCACTTTAGCCTGGTTAAACAGAATTTTGTCTTGAATGAAGGTGGTGAGATGATTATCAGTGGTCCCGTTGGTGTTTCGGGTATCGATAAAATCTCAACGTTCACAGCGGGATTTGTACTGATTCTGGTTACGCTGTTTGTGATTTTGAATTTGATCAACAGCCGTCATGGCCGTGCGATTATGGCGGTGCGTGATAATAGGATTGCAGCAGATTCTGTTGGTGTGTCAACCAATCAGTTCAAGCTGATGGCATTTGTGATTTCTGCGGCCTTTGCCGGTATGGCAGGTACGCTGTATGCCATGAACTATTCTACCGTTACTGCGGCGAAGTTTGACTTTAATATGTCTATTCTGGTTCTGGTGTTTGTGGTCCTTGGTGGACTTGGAAATATCTGGGGATCTGTGGTTGCAGCGGCGCTGCTGACCGTCTTGCCTGAATTTTTGCGTGCAATCAACCTGAATGATTATCGCATGCTGATCTATTCAATTCTGCTGATTGCCATGATGCTGTTTAATAACTCCAGCATCAAACAGAGACTTTTGGAGCGCCGCAGGGTGAAGAAAGACCTGAAGGCGGAACAAAGGAAAGGGGTGGCGTAAATGGCATTGCTGGAGGTAACTGATCTGGGCATTTCCTTTGGTGGTCTACGTGCTGTCGATGAACTGAATATGTGCATTGAAAAGGGTGCGTTGGTGGGTTTGATTGGCCCAAATGGTGCCGGTAAAACAACGGCATTCAATATGCTTACAGGTGTTTACCGTCCCACGGATGGCGGCATCAGGCTGGATGGCGAGAATATCGTAGGGAAAAAACCACATGAAATTTGCAAAATGGGTATTGCACGTACCTTTCAGAATATTCGTCTTTTTGACAAATTGTCTGTGCTGGATAATGTAAAAGTAGGTTTTCATAATGATATTACGTATACACTTCCAGAAAGTTTGTTCCACATTGGTTCCTACCATAAGAAGGAAAAGATGATGGATGAAAAGGCGATGGAAATCCTGAAGGTATTTGATCTCGATGGACAGTGGGACTATAAGGCTGCCAATTTGCCCTATGGCAAACAGCGTAAATTGGAGATTTCCCGCGCATTGGCTACCGAACCGAAACTGCTGCTGCTGGATGAGCCTGCGGCGGGTATGAATCCAAATGAAACTGCAGAATTGATGGAAACGATTGAGCTGGTTCGTAAGGAATTTGATGTGACGGTTTTACTCATCGAGCATGATATGAAGCTCGTATCAGGTATCTGTGAATATTTGTACGTATTAAATTTCGGACGCCTGTTGGCGGAGGGGACACCCTCGGAGGTGTTGAGTAATCCCGAAGTTGTGACGGCATATCTCGGCGGTTAAGGAGGGAACGAAGAATGGCAATGCTGGAAGTGAAGGACTTAAATGTCTACTATGGTTTGATCCATGCGCTGCATGATGTTTCCTTTGAAGTCAACGAAGGTGAAGTCGTTGCATTGATTGGTGCAAATGGCGCAGGAAAAACAACCACACTGCATACGATAACAGGTTTGCTGCCGGCAAAATCCGGCTCGGTCGTTTTTGAAGGTAAAGATATTACAAAACAGCCCGGACACAAGATTGTGCATCTCGGTATGAGTCATGTGCCGGAAGGGCGCAGAGTCTTTGCGAATTTGACCGTAGAAGAAAATTTGCGAATGGGTGCCTATACAAGACCGAAAAGTGAACTTGCCGGGTCCATGAAAGAAGTTTACGAATGGTTTCCTCGTCTAAGTGAACGTAAGAATCAGGCTTCAGGCACACTGTCCGGCGGTGAGCAGCAGATGCTGGCGATGGGACGTGCTTTGATGTCTAAGCCACGGATTTTGCTGTTGGATGAACCTTCTATGGGGTTGTCTCCGTTGTTTGTTGGCGAAATTTTTAAAATTATTGAAAAGGTTTCTGCCGGAGGTACCACAGTGCTGCTGGTAGAACAAAACGCAAAGAAGGCGCTGTCTATTGCAGACCGTGCATATGTTTTGGAAACAGGCAATATTATCAAAGAGGGTCAGGCTGCTGAGCTGCTGAATGATGATTCTATCAAAAAGGCATATTTGGGCGAATAAAAGGAGGGCATTTTTATGAAGCCGTATATCATTACGATTGAGCGTCAGTATGGTTCCGGTGGAAAAACAGTTGGTAAAATGTTGGCGCAAAAGCTGAATATTCCCTTTTATAATCGTGAAATTGTGGCAATGGCATCTGAAGAGAGCGGCATTAACCCGGTCCTCTTTTCTGATGAACGATTAAAGCCGGATTTGATGACGCGACTGCGCAACTGCCGTGTTGGTGATGTTACAATACAGACCGGCGGTAATAAAAAGTATTTGGATGATGCGAAATTGTTCGAGTACCAGTCTCGGGTGATTCGTCAGCTGGCAGATCAAGGATCTTGTGTGATTGTTGGACGCTGTGCAGATTACGTTTTGCGTGAGCGCAATGATGTGATCCGTGTTTTTGTGCATGCGGATGATGCGTTCTGTCTGGAACAGGCGTTGCTGAAAAACTCCATGAGTGTAGAGGAAGTTAAAAAGAAAATTGAGGAAGTGGACCAGTATCATGCGAAGTATTATAAGTATCATACCGGTAAGGATTGGTATGATGCCAGAAATTATGATCTATCGTTGAACAGCGGAGTGCTTGGCTTTGAAGGTGTACTGGAAGAGATTTTACAGTATATGGAAGTGCGTTCACATATTGAAAATTGATGATGAAATCGCCTTAACCCTTATTGGTTAAGGCGATTTATT
>JAHHSM010000083.1 GCA_020025175.1 Oscillospiraceae bacterium
CAATACCCATCATCTTGCGAGGAGGCAGGTTGGTAATGGCGATCAGCGTCTTGCCCACCAGTTCTTCCGGCTCATAGGTGTCGTGAATACCTGACAGAATCACACGATCGGTGCCGGTACCATCATCCAACACAAATTTCAAAAGCTTCTTGGACTTCGGTACAGCAGTGCACTCCTTGACCTTTACGGCACGGAAATCAGATTTTGCAAAGGTGTCAAAATCCACCATATCTGCAAACAATGGCTCAACTTCGACCTTGCTGAAATCGATCACTTCATCGGAAATAATCGGTGCCACGGATGCGGCAGGAGCCTCACAAGCAGCAACCTTTTCTTCCCTCTTGAACGCCTCTGTTTTGTCAATAGGCTTCATGGTGGGGAATAAAATCACGTCACGGATAGAATCGCTGTTGGTCAGCATCATCACGCAGCGGTCAATACCGATGCCCAGACCACCCGTAGGAGGCAGTGCATACATCAAAGCATTGATATAGTCTTCATCCATCATGCCTGCTTCATCATCGCCATGGGCACGCATTTCCACTTCCTTCTGGAAACGTTCACGCTGATCGATCGGATCATTCAGCTCACTGAACGCATTGCCCATCTCACTGTGGCAGATAAACAGCTCAAAACGCTCGGTCAGACGCGGATCCTTTGCATAGCGCTTCGCCAGAGGGGAAACATCCACAGGATGCATAGTGATAAAGGTAGGCTGAACCAAAAGCTGCTCCACCTTCTGATCAAAGCACTCATACAGTGCATTGCCCCACGTAAGCTCCTTGCCCTCCGGCAGTTCAACGCCTGCCGCCTTCGCTGCCGCCACCGCCTCTTCATCAGAGTCGATCGCCATAAAGTCAATACCCACATACTGCTTCACAGCCTCATGCATGCTCAAACGCGGCCAACCGGGTGCCAGATTGATCTTCTCACCCTGCCACTCGATATCATAAGTACCGAGAAGTTCCTGAGCGGCAGAAGTCAGCAGCTCTTCAAACAGATCCATCATGTCGTTGAAATCTGCATATGCCTGGTACAGTTCCACAGAGGTAAACTCAGGGTTATGCTTGGGATCCATACCCTCATTGCGGAAAATACGGCCAATCTCGTATACACGATCCAATCCACCCACAACAAGGCGCTTCAGATTCAGCTCTGTAGCGATACGCATATACATGTCAATATCCAGCGTATTGTGATGTGTGATAAAGGGCTTCGCTGTCGCACCACCGGAGATGGTATTCAGTACCGGAGTTTCCACTTCCAAATAACCACGGTCATCCAAAAAGGAACGCAGATGCTTGATAAACTTGGAACGAATCTCAAATGCGCGGCGTACCTCAGGATTTACAATCAGGTCAACATAACGCTGACGATAGCGCAGCTCCTTATCCTGCAGGCCGTGGAACTTCTCTGGCAGGGGCTGCAAAGATTTGCTCAGCAGGGTGACCTTGTCACAGCGGACAGACATCTCACCGCGCTGTGTGCGAAATACGACGCCTTCAATGCCGATAATATCACCGATATCAAACTTTTTAAAGCCCGCATATTCTTCCTCGCCCAGCTCATCACGGCGCACATACAGCTGCAAACGACCGGTGCTGTCCTGCAAATCGCAAAAACATACTTTACCCATTACACGTTTACTCATCATGCGGCCGGCAAGCTTGACGGTGGTATTTTCCAAAGCATCGAACTCTGCACGGATTTTTGCGGTAGTGCAGTCAAATTCAAATTTAGTCTGCTGGAAGGGGTCCTTACCTGCTTGCTGCAATGCAGCGAGCTTGTCCCGGCGGATCTTCAGAATATCACCGATATTCTGTTCGCTTTCCTGCTTCTTTTCCTCTGCCATCTGGCTCTCCTCCTTTGTATCGAAAGACCATCAACGGTCAATCGTTTCAATACGATAAACAATTGCGCCGACCGGAGCTTCAACCGTTACTTCCTGACCGATTTTTGCCCCCAGCAGTGCTTTGCCAAAAGGTGACTCTTCAGAAATGGCACCATGCATGGGATCTGCCTCCTGAGAGCCAACAACATGATAAGAACTTGCCACGCCGTTTTTCACATTGACAACGCCCACCTTACAGCCGATGGTAACGCGGTCCTTAGGCTGATCATTTTCATCAATGATGACGGCATGCTCCAAAATATTCTCCAGCTCTGCGATACGGGAATACAGCTTACCCTGCTCATTCTTTGCTTCGTCATATTCGCTGTTTTCAGACAAGTCACCAAAACCACGTGCAATTTTGATCTGCTCGGAAACTTCATCCGCACGCGTGGTTTTGTCATACTCCAGTTCCTTTTTCAATTCTTCATAACGGGCTGCGCTCATTCTGAATTCGTTGGTAACTGCCATATTTACAGATCCTTTCTTTTCGCCGTTTTCGGCACATCTAATCAATACAATATGGTTGCCATTCATCGAAAGGCAACCATACTTATTCTATTTTATTACGGTGAAATATTATAAGGCAATAAGTGCTGCAATGTCAAGTATTTTAGAGGATTCCAGACACTTCCAACTCATTTTCATGCACAACTCCTGACTCCAGCAGCAGCGATAAAACGGCATTTGCAGAACAATCAGCTGGAATCTGCGCTTCGATTTCAGGCGGTACACTGTAGTGCACCTCAGATGCCGCATTTTGATATCCGTCCCACTCCAAACACGTACCACATGGAATCCACAAGCACTTCGCATCTCCCCACGGTTTGGCATCGCCAAATGTCAGAATGACATCGGGCGATTTCAATTGCTTTTCCCGATCCGCTTTGAGCACAGAGACACCATATTCCCTGCGGAGCACCGAGCAGATCCCTTCGCCGCCGCCGGGCAGATCCAATATGGTGTATCGAACGTGCAAAGCCAGTGTCATCAATGCTTTTCGTACGTCTGCACCCATATGCTCCCCGGCGATTCCCACGCAGGTTTCCGTTGGACTCAAGTGATGCTCATTCATCACACGACGTGCAATTTCCGCCCCTGTCATTGCGCGCAGATAGTTTTCATGAACAGCCGCAATACCAAAATTTTCGAATATATCCATGCCGGAAAAACCATCTGGAAACAGCGCGCGATGCACACCGGCTTTTTTCATCATCTTTGCCGCCCTTTTTAAACGGCTTTTTTCTAAAAATCCATACGCACTGTGGATAACTGATACCTGAAAAAAGTGCATACCACAAATATTTTTTGATGCACACACCACCGAACCATGATGCCCGCCTTTTTCTTCAAAATTCAATAGACCATACAAAAAGATCCCTCCCGTTCATACTCTATGAGCGGGAGGGATTGACTATTCTTCTTTACCAGGCTTTCGCATAACCGGTCAGATATTTCAACGGATCTGTACGCGAACCGCCTTCTGTGATTTCAAAGTGCAGATGGGGACCCATGGAGTTACCGGTATTTCCGGTAATACCGAGAACCTGTCCTTGCGAAACCTTCTGCCCCGCACTGACAAGGCGCTTGCTCATATGTGCATACAGTGTTGTATTGCCGCTGCCATGACTAATAACCACATAGTTACCGTAGGAGCGAGAATACTGCGAAACAATGACTTTGCCTGCTTTTGAAGCGAGGATATTGCTACTGTATCCCACACCGCCGATATCAACACCTTTATGGTTTGTGGAACCGATACCACCGGGAGATGCACGTCTTCCAAAGGGCGAGGTGACTTTTCGGCTATTGGCAATCGGCCACATGTAGCCACCGCTGCCCATTTGAGAATGTATGACTTCGGTGCCCGCATTGGGGCCGCTCATATTCTGCTGCTTGGAAAGCTCAACAATCTTGCTCTGAATATCATCCTCTTCTTTTTCATACGCCTTGATCGTACTTTGATATTCACTTTCCTGAGAGCGGATTTTTTTCACCAAAGCATTCGCCGCCTCAAGCTGCGTTTGCAGCTCTTGTTTGCGTTCATTCAGCGATGTTCGCGCAGCCACTTGTGCAGCCTTGGACTCTTCCAGTGTTGCTTTTTCCTCTGCCAACTGGTCACGGATTCCCTGAAGCTCATCCATCACACGCTGGTCATAGTCCATGATTTCATTGATAAAATCAATTCGGCTCAAAAAGTCCGCAAAGCTGGTTGCTTTGAAAATAACTTCCCAATAGGACACTTTTCCATTCTCTTCCATGGCACGTACACGTTTGCAGAAAAGCTCATATTGCGCCTGTTCTTTTGCTTCTGTTTCAGCGATCTTTTCTTCTGTTTCGCTGATCAGCGCCGTATACTGGGTAATCTGCGCAGTAATATTATCAATTTCGTTCTGAATCACCTGACACTGATTATCCAATAATGTTTTCTGCTCGATCGCTTTCTCTTTATCGTCGCCAAGGTCGGACAGTTTCTTTTTCAGCTCATTCTTTTTTACGTTCAGGCTGGTAGCCTCTTTTTTCAGCTGATCAATCTGACCTCTGTTTGATGCATCAACCACCGGAATCAGCAATGATACACTCATAAGCACAGCCATCAATACAGCAGACGTTTTTCGCACAAAAGTGCTGCTTTTTTTCATGCCGGTGCCCCCTCAACAATAAACGCAATCGTGCAAAGAACAATCATCACTAACAGCGCAATAGCAAATTTAGCAAAATACTGGTATTGCTCTTGACGATGCTTCTTGCCTTTTCTCGGGCCGTGCATAACGCTCATACTTTCCACTCCTTTGATTTTTACCGTAATCTTTTACACACGCAAGAACTTACGGATTGCCATCAAACTACCTGCAATACCGACCAAAAGGCCCACAACAACAAAAACAATCAATACCGGACCCAGCAGCTCTGTAAAGGGAAGAATGTCGATCAGCTGCAGCGTATCCGATGCGGCAATACCCGTGCTGATGCCAACATACAGTCCCCATTGCAGGAAAAAAGCAATCACTGCACTGAACAATCCCAAAAGCAAACCTTCATAGACAAAGGGCCAGCGAATAAATCCATCCGTTGCACCCACCATTTTCATAATTGCGATCTCATCCTTGCGGTCAAAGGTGGTCAATTTAATCGTATTAGACATAATAAACAGCGACACAATCAGCAACACCGCAATCAACGCAAGACATACAATGGTCGCAATTTTGCTGATTGTTAAAAATCCCTTGGACAAATCTTCATCTGCACGAATTTTTGCAACACCCTCGATCTGGTCAATCTGGGCAGCCGTTTCCATCATCTGTTCCAGGTCTACAATGCGAATACTATAGCGATCTCTGAAAATCTCGGGTTCCAAATCCTGAAATAGTGCTTCATCTTCGCCGTATTCTTCTGTGTAATTTTCCATCGCCTGCTGCTTACTGATAAACGTAACTTCACGCACATTCTCAATGGCAGCAATCTTGCTTTCGATCGCCCTTGCCTGTTCTTCTGTATAATTTTCATCGATAAACGCCAGAATCTCACTTTGCTGCTTCAAATTTTGCAGGTTTGCATTTGCATTCACTGCCACCAGCGAAAAGGTACCCATAATCAAAAGACACGCAATAATCATGCCAACAGCCGCAAAAGACATAAATCCATGCGAAAACATATTGGACGTGCCTTCACGGAAGAAATACTTAAAATCGTGTCTTTTCATCTTTGTGCCGTCCCTCTGCTGAAATCATAATATCTGCCCGTTTGATCGCTGACGATCTTTCCCTTTTCCAAAGCGATGACACGCTTGGAAAAGTGATCTACCAAATCCTTCTCATGCGTAACCACCAGCATTGTTGTTCCAAGATCATTAATGCGCTCCAGCAACGACATAATTTCCAAAGAACGTTCCGGGTCCAGATTACCTGTGGGCTCATCCGCAATAATCGTATCAGGGTTATTGATTAAAGCGCGAGCAATCGCCACACGCTGCTGCTCACCGCCAGATAACTCGCTTGGGAGCCGGCGTGTCTTATTCTGAAGGCCTACCAATTCCAATACATATGGGATACGGCGCTTGATTTCCGCAGGTGGTGCCCCCACTGCACGCATGGCAAAGACCATATTTTCATACACATTCTTTTTTTCCAGCAAACGAAAATCTTGAAAAATAACACCAATCGTACGACGCATATACGGAATCTGCTTTGAAGAAACATTTGTCATGTTATACCCGTTGACCATAATTCGACCTGCTGTCGGACCGATTTCACCAGTCAACATCTTGATAATCGTAGACTTTCCGCTGCCAGAATGGCCAACCAGAAACACAAATTCACCGTCATTAATCTCCATCGAAATACCATCGATTGCTCTGGTGCCATTTGCATATACTTTTTCTACATCTTTTAATCGAATCATTCAGCGAACCTCATTTTGCTATCATCACATGTCAAAACTGTTATGCTTCAATTCCGCGAGAAGTTAAATATTTTTTAACCATTAATGCCACCTTAAAGGTAATTGCATCATCAAACTCCCGCAGGTCGAGTCCGGTCAGTTTTTTGATTTTTTCCAGACGATAAACCAGCGTATTTCTATGCACAAACAGCTTACGGGCTGTTTCAGATACATTCAGATTATTCTCAAAGAACTTATTGATCGTGAACAGCGTTTCCTGATCCAATGCATCGATGGGGTTCTTCTTAAAAACCTCCTGCAAGAACATCTCGCACAGTGTGGTAGGCAACTGGTAAATCAACCGTCCAATACCCAGATTTTCATAATTAATAATACGGCGCTCCGTGTCAAACACCTTGCCCACCTCGATGGCAATTTGCGCCTCCTTATACGACTTTGCCAAATCGCGCAGATGGCTGGCGATTGTGCCGATACCCACCATCACATGGCCTTCGCCATTGACCACTTCATCAATTTGTGCCGCGATCTTATCCAATTCTGTTTCGCACGCCCCATCGGGCAGCTGTTTAATCAAAGCAACATCTGTTTCGCCGATACTCAAAACAAAATCATTCTGGCGATCCGGAAACAGATTCTGAAGCTGGTCGATCAGAGAAGAATCTGTTTTATCCACCTGGCGCAGCATAAATACACCACGCGGCACCTCTGTGGTAACATGCAGCTCTTTTGCACGGACATAAATATCACCTAAAAGGATATTGTCCGAGATAATATTCTTGATGAAAGAGCCTTTATCATGCTTTTCCTCATAATGAGTCTTTGCTGTATTCAAAGCCACAGTAGCCATAGCGCAAACGGTGTGGCTCACGGCATCTTCACCGGTTGCAAAAACTGCATAATCAAAACGTGCTCCCCAGCCCGCCAAAGCCTTAAACGTTTTTCCGTCCAAAACAATCGCAGCTCCCTCCGCCGCATTGATTGCAGGCACATATTCAGGCCACTTTTTACCAATACCGGACAACTCGCTGCATGCGACGACGGTTCCTTCCGTATCGATCACACCAATCACTTTATCCGTTGTTTCTTTCAGCTGCAAGACTACATTCTGAAAAATTCTGCCAGACATGTTCTTGTCACTCCCCCATTGTTCTTTGATTGAAAGAACTATTTTCCTTTGTGCAATTTGCCAT
>JAHHSM010000084.1 GCA_020025175.1 Oscillospiraceae bacterium
AACATTATGCTGTCTTTTTTTTCGACAATCATGAACAGCCATGTATTCCAACGAAAAAAGCACAGTGAACAGGACTGTTCACTGTGCTTTTAAATTGCTATTTTTTATCTTCATCCATAAGCTTGTTTAACTCACGCATAAAGGTGTTGATATCTTTGAATTGACGGTAAACAGAAGCAAAGCGCACATATGCTACTTCATCAATGTTTTTCAGCTTATCCATAGCCAACTCGCCAATGTGCTTGGTGCTGACCTCGCGTTCAAGGGAGTTTTGCAGATCCTGCTCGATTTCTTCTCCAATTTTTTCTAATTGTGCCACGGAGACCGGACGCTTTTCACATGCACGCAGCATACCGTTTACCAATTTGCGGCGGTCAAATGTCTGTCTGCTGCCATCACGCTTGACAACAACCATCGGCATGCTCTCTACAGTTTCGTAAGTAGTAAAACGCTTTGCGCAGGAAAGACATTCTCTGCGCCGGCGGATGCTGCTGCCTTCTTCTGTAGGGCGAGAATCAACAACCTTGCTTTCTTTAAAACCACAATATGGACATTTCATATGTTGCCTCCATAATACCGTTTCAAGTGGAAAACGGAAAACCGTGTTTTATCGCGGTAGTGTCAGATACAAAGAATGATACTAAATATAGTGGTTTTTATTATAACATATCATGGGAATAAAGCAAAACTTTTTTTATGACATCAATGCAAAAAGGAGGAATAAGTTTACTTTACTAAAAGTTTTTCTCCGGCAAGATAAATATCGCCGGCACCAACTGTTAAAATGAGGTCACCCTCCTGGGCAATCGCGCGGAAGGTTTTGGTTACATCGTCCAGCGTTTTGCAATAAATTGCGCCGGGGATCGCGTCAGCCAGATCCTTGGAAGAGATGCCCAAAGTATCCGTCTCCCGTGCGGCAAAAATTTCCATGAGAATTGAAATATCAGGAATTTTCAATTCTTGAACAAATTCACGGAAAAGAGCCTTGGTACGAGAATACGTGTGGGGCTGAAATGCGCAGATTACACGCTTGTAACCAAGAGTTTTTGCGGTATTCAGCAGTGCGTGCAGTTCACTGGGATGATGGGCATAGTCATCATACACTTCGGCGCCATTATAATTGCCTTTGTGTTCAAAGCGCCGTCCTGCACCGGTGAAGGCGGATAGTCCTCTGGAAACAGCGTCACCGCTCAAACCAAGGGCATCGGCAGCAGCTGCTGCTGCCAAAGCGTTTAAAATGTTGTGTTGACCCGGTACCTGCAGGGCGGCGTGACAATAAAGCTGCCCGTGTACCATAATGTCAAACTCGGGAAATCCGTTGACAAATGTAATGTTTGCGGCAGTATAGTCGGCAGCATGCTCAAGGCCAAATGTTGTAATAGGATGCGCAAGTCCTTTCACAGAGTCCATTGCGCCGATATCATCTGCATTCACAACGATGCTGCCGCACGCAGGGACCAACTCTGCAAATTTATGAAAAGAATGCTCCACATCTGCAAGGTCTTTAAAGAAATCCAGATGATCTGCTTCGACATTTAAGATCACAGCCACAGTGGGGAAAAAGCTGAGGAAGGAATTGCAGTATTCACACGATTCCAAAACAATCGTGTCGCCATGACCAACGCGGTAGCCGGAACCCAGCAATGGGAGGGTGCCGCCTACCATGATCGTGGGATCTAAGCTTGCGGCCATGGTAATATATGTCATCATGGAGGTGGTGGTGGTTTTACCGTGTGTACCGGAAATGCAAATGGCATTTTTATACTGCTGCATAATAGCACCCCATGCCTGGGCCCGTTCAAAGACGGGAAGACCTTTTTTATGCGCAGCCATAATTTCTGGGTTGTCATCATGAACGGCGGCAGTGCGGATAATATAATCGCAGTCTTCTACATTTGCGCTGTAGTGTCCAATTTTAATATCGATACCGAGACTGCGCAGATGCTGCACGGCTTCGCTTTCACGCATATCAGAACCGTGGACGGTGATTCCGTTGTGGTGCAGTACCTCTGCCAGAGGGGACATTGATACACCGCCAATACCAATTAAATGGGCGCGTTTGCCGGGGACCATATAATCACGGATGTTTTCCATAGAGACCTCCCAATTATTGAAAGCAATGAGAAAATCATTGCAATATGTATAAAAAATTAACCCATTTATTATAATACTGAATCCAAGAGAGTGCAATACTTCTCGTGCTTTTTTCAAAATATGAGGTATATGTCCATTGTTTGTGTTTTTTGTTCTTGTTATACAAGTTGAATGTAAGATTCGTTATTATTATATCATATTCTGAAAAGTTCATTTGTGTTTTATATATTTTCATCTCGCAATGAATAAACCCCCAATCCGGCAGAAGCAGGATTGGGGGTTGCATGATTGATTTACATATGATCAGGAGCGGTAACACCGATGACATCCAGACCATTTTCTAAAACAGAACGGACGGTGTCAGCCAGCTTCAAACGTGCATTCATCACATGTTCAGATTCGCCCTTGATGCGGTCAGCGTTGTAGAATTTATGAAAACGCGCCGCCAGAGTAATCAGATATCGATTGATACGGGAAGGATCGTAGTCGCGTGCAGCCAGACGCAGTTCTTCGGGGTAGAGAGAGATCTGCTTAATCAGATCGCGTGCAGCCTCATCTTCCAAAACACTCACATCTACATTTTCCATGGGAACAACCGATACATTCTCGGTTGCCATCATCTTCAGCAGGCTGCAAATACGTGCGTGTGCATATTGCACATAATATACAGGGTTTTCGCTGTCTTCGCGTACAGCAAGACCCAAATCGAATTCCAGATGGGTATCGGGCTTTGCGTTAAAGAAGAAGCGGCATGCATCCACACTGATTTCGTCCAACAGGTCATTCAGTGTGAGAGCTTTGCCGGTACGCTTGCTGACTTTGACGGTTTCGCCGTCACGCACCAGACGAACCATCTGCATGATCAAAAAGTCCAGCTTATTTGCGTCAATGCCCAAAACAGGGTCGGTCATGGAAGCCTTGAAGCGGATTGCGTGCCCATGGTGGTCAGCACCCCAAACGTCGATGACGCGGTCGAACTTGCGCTCGATAAACTTATTGCGGTGGTATGCAATATCAACGGCATAGTAGGTGTAAAAACCATTGCTGCGGCGCAGGCATTCGTCCTTTTCCGCACCAAAATCGGTGTTGCGCAGCCACAATGCCCCATCCTTTTCGTAGGTGTGTCCACCTTGGCTCAGAAGATCGACAGTCTCTGCAACATAGCCGCTGTTGTGCAGCGAACTTTCCAAAAACCACTCGTCAAAATTGATACGATAGCGCTTGAGATGCTGTTTCATCAGTTCGATATTATAAGGAACGCCGAATTCTGCAAAAATCTGCTGGCGTTCAGCGGAGGGGGTATCCTTATACTTGTCCCCATCGCGGTCATAAATACGCTGAGCCATCTCAACAATATCCAGACCATGGTAGCCATCTTCGGGAAATTCCACTTTGTCTTCACCATACAGAATCTGCAGATAGCGTGCTTCAATGCTGCGTCCAAATTTATCGACCTGATTGCCGGCGTCGTTGACGTAGAATTCACGCCATACGTTGTGACCGGTTTTCGACAAAACAGAAGCAAGAGTATCACCCAAAACACCGCCACGGGCGTTGCCGATCGTCATAGGACCTGTGGGGTTTGCAGAAACGAATTCTACCATGACGCGCTCGCCGTGCCCCATGTCGGAGGTGCCGTAATCCATGCCTTCGCTTTCAACAGCGGACAGGACTTCACCATACCACTTGTCATTGACAGTGAAATTCAAAAAGCCGGGACCTGCGATTTCAACCTTGGAAAAATATGTGCCGTCCAGCACCAGGTTGTCTACCAACAGCTGTGCCAGAGCGCGAGGGTTCATCTTCAGTGCCTTCGCACCAGCCAGAGCAAAGTTGGAGGTGTAGTCACCGTTGCGGGTGTCTTTGGGTACTTCTACATTGCCGCGAATTTCACTTTCAGCAGCGGAAAGCTGACCATGTTCTATTGCGGATTTGTATGCCTGCTCGACAACCGCAGCAACCTGATCTTTTGCGTTTTGAATCATATTGATCATATTTCTACCATCCTTTTGATGTTCTTTTTCTTTTGTTATTTGTGGGCAGCGTTATTGGGGCGCACTTGAATGAAGATCCTGTTTTCACCAATGAGCTGGTGCTCAATCTCAATAGCATAGGTAACCTCGAGTGTACCGCCGTCTTCAGTGATCGTATTATGCAATGCGCTTGTGGAAATATCAAGCGTCATAGTGCCATAGGGGGTATCGTAGAGAGAATAGTGCTTTTTATCCAGCTCAAAAATCATTTCAGAGCGGAATGTGCCTGTGCGGATCAAAGCAATGGAACAGGGACGGATTTGAAAGGCAGTATGCGTTCCTTCCATACCGGTTAACGCGCTTTCGTCATATTCGAGTAAGTACCCGTAATCTGTGGCTGTTAATGTACCTTCGGTTAAAAATTCAGTTGTATCTTTTCCTGTTTCTGCAAATTCCTGATCACCGCGGATGGAAATCATCACATTTTCCTGCATAGTTTATCCTGATCCTTTACCTGTTATCCATTAGTATTTTTCAATGTTGATTTGTTGTACCATGCCTTTTAAATCACTGCGTAAAAACAGCCCTGCCGTTTGTTCAAAACCGTCAACAGTATCGCTGACAAAATAGGAGGTGTCACCGTGATTGCTGTCAGACAGAGCGTTGCGCTCGATCAGCAGATTTTTGAGGGCAACGGCAGCTTCACGACCGGAAGAAATCAGTGCAACATCAGGCCCCATGATTTTTCCGATTACATCGCTGAGCAGAGGGTAGTGGGTGCAGCCGAGAACCAGTGTGTCAACCTGCGCCTCTTTCATACTCTGCAAATATTCTTCAGCTACAATTTCGATGACAGGGTCGCCAACGTGAAAACGTCCGTTCTCAACCAGCGGGACAAATAGCGGACAGGCTTTTCCGAACACTTGCGCAGACTTGTTTTCACAATGAATCATCCGCTCATATGCACCGGACGCAATGGAAGCTTTGGTAGCAATCAAGCCGATTTTGCCGTTTTGCGTGGAGCGTGCAGCCTGAACGGCGGTAGGTTCTGCTACACCGATGATCGGGAGATGATATTCCTGCCGGAGTGCTGCAAGGGATGTGGTGCTGACAGTACCGCAGGCAATGACAACCGCTTTCAAATCAAAAGAGCAAAGAAAATTCATATCTTGCCGCGCAAATTTTAAAATTGTTTCCGGTGAACGTCCACCGTAGGGTACGCGAGCGGTATCGCCAAAATAAATAATATCTTCCCGTGGCAATAGATGCATCAATTCACGCACGGCGGTTAAACCGCCAAGACCGGAATCGAATACGCCGATTGGACGATTATCCAAATGCGCTCCCTCCATTTCATACTATATCTATTATAGTCAGCCATATATTATACTTGATAATCGTTCTTGCGACAAGGGAAAGATAGAAAAATGTACATATTTTTCAAAATTCAGTGTTTTCATCCCTTTTCTATGGTGTTTTATCTGTCATTTTGTTAAAATAATAATACAAGAGCAAAAAAGGAGCGCTGCTTTGTGGAAGTGAAAATGAGCGAAAAGCAGTTTCGCCGACTGCTGGATATGGTTTTTATTGGAAACTGGGTGCTGAATTCAGCGCGCGGCAGTGATCGTATCCGTGTTTACGATCAGGTGGAAAGTTTGATGTTTTCTCAATGCCTGCTGCATGATATGCCGGATTTGGTGGATGTGGTGCGCGGTGTTGCGGTGCCGTCCCGCGCATTCAATGAAGGAGGTATCCATGAGGCAATTATGGCCTATGAAGATACTGTTTTTTATGAAATCCTGGCAGAAGAATTGGCGCGGCGCGATATGGAAACGGAGGGGTTAAATGCAGAAACTCCGGAGGGAATGGTGGATTTGAACCGCCGTATCGATATCTATCTTGATGAATTTGAGGCGAATGGTACGGATCACATTATGATAGAAGGCCTTGAATGATTTTGAAAGCCCATGGAGAAAGAGTGAATGGAATGAAGCAGAATTATGATTTTGATACACTGATTGATCGCGGCAGATTTGGCGGTGCTGCCAAATGGAATATGATGGAAGAAAAAAAGGCTGATCATGATGTGGGAATTGTCCCATTATCTGTTGCGGATATGGAATTTCAAATCGCACCGGAAATTCGTCAAGCACTTAAAAACTATGTTGACACACAAATTCCGGGTTATTCCGCGGCACCAAAAGGATATGCGCAGAGTGTTTGCGCATTTATGAAGCGACATCACGGATTGGATGTGCGCTCGGAGTATCTGATGCAGACGCCGGGAATCGTATATGCACTGCCGCGTGCGGTACGTGCATTGACGCAGGACGGTGACGGCGTGATTATTATGACACCTGTGTATTATCCGTTTTATCGTGTGATTCGTCATGCGGGGCGTGTAGTAAAGGAATGTGCACTGATTTATGAAAACGGAACATATGCCATTGATTTTGATTTGCTTGAAAAACTTGCAGCAGAGGAAAACAATACAGCACTTTTGATGTGCAGTCCCCATAATCCTGTGGGAAAAGTGTGGACAGAAGATGAGGTTCGCCGTGTGGCAGAAATCTGCGAAAAGCATCATCTGGGTGTCATTGCTGATGAAATCCACTTTGATTTAGTATTCCCAGGGCATGAGCACTTCTCCTTCGGTAAACTGGAGGGAGACATTAGGGATCGTCTCATTTTGTGTACGGCACCCAGTAAGACATTTAATTTGGCAGGCATGAATCTGAGCAATTTGATTATTTGGAATCCTGAGCTGCGAGAAAAGATGATGAAGCTCTTTTGGCGTGATGGAATGCCTTCACAAAATCCGTTTGGATTTATTGCCTGCCAAGCGGCATATGACAAGGGAGAAGCATGGTTGGAGGCACTGCTCACTTATCTGAATGGAAATAGGAGCTTTGTGCAGGAATATATTACAGCAAACATTCCAAAGCTGTATGCGATACCGTTGGAGGGTACCTATCTTCAATGGATCGATTGTACGAAGCTCGGGCTGAGCAAGGAGGCGTTGGAAAACTTAATGCTTGACTATGATTTATTTATGGATGAGGGATATCTTTTTGGAGACGGTGGAATCGGGTTTGAGCGATTGAATCTTGCCTGTCCCAGAAAGGTACTGGAGGCAGCGATGGAACGCTTGAAAGCTGCCGTGGATAGTTTATAAGCATTCACAAATTGTTTACGAATTCGAAACAAATACTTCATTAATTTTGATGATAATTATGGTATTCTAATCCTGCAAGTAGGAAATCCCCCATTCCCTTCTTGGAATACACTCTCCTTTTGTTTCATAAGTATGTGGAAGGCTTTCCCATACAAGAATCAGGCAGAAC